>JACPPM010000280.1 GCA_016191015.1 Acidobacteriota bacterium
CGGAGCGGTCGTCTCGGCCGATCGGGGTGGCTCGGAAGAACGCTCTCACTCTCCACGCTCCACGCTCTCACGCGCGGCTGAGACGCAACCAATGCAGGTTGCGGCTCAGCCGCGTTGGGCTCATCCAGCCTGCTGCCCAAATACCGCCACCCTCACTTGGAATAGGTGATTCTGTAGATGGCGCCCGCTTTATCGTCTGACACCAGCAGGGCGCCGTCCGGCATGACGAGCACGTCCACGGGACGGCCCCAGGCCTGACCGCTCTGCATCCAGCCTTCCGCAAAGACCTCGTACTTCACAGCCCGGTTGTTCTGAAGTCTCACGAGAGTCAGTCGATAGCCGATCGGAACAGAGCGGTTCCAGGATCCATGCTCGGCGACGAAGATCTGACCGCGGTACTCTGCGGGAAACATGGTGCCCGCATAGAAACGCATGCCAAGCGATGCAACATGAGGGCCCAGCTTCATGGCCGGTGCGGTGAACTCGTCGCACGTGTGGCCCTTGCCAAACTCCGGGTCGAGGATCTCGCCGCCATGACAGTGAGGGAACCCGAAATGAAGCCCGGCCTTGGGGGCGTGATTCAGCTCGTCCGGTGGAACATCATCTCCCAGCATGTCGCGGCCATTGTCGGTGAACCAGAGCTCCTTCGTGTCAGGATTCCAATCAAAGCCGACCGTATTGCGTATACCGCGCGCAAACACCTCCAGACCCGCGCCGTCCGGCTTCATGCGCATGATGGAGCCATACCGCGGATCATCGCTTGCACACACATTGCAGGGTGCGCCCACCGGGACGTAGAGCATGCCGTCGGGCCCGAAGCGGATGAACTTCCATCCGTGATGATGCTCCGATGGAAAGCTGGCGTTGACGACTACAGGGGGGCGAGGGTTCCGAAGGTCCTTCTCGATGTTGCCGTACCGAAGGACTCTGTTGACCTCCGCGACGTAGAGCGCACCCTCTCGAAACGCCACTCCATTGGGCATATCGAGACCCTGAGCGATGGTGATCACCTCCTCCGCATGGCCATCCGCGTCGCGATCCAGCACCGCATACACATTCCCCTCTTGTCGCGTGCCGACGAAGAGCGTGTTGCCGGGGGACAGGACCATCGAACGGGCGCTGGGGACGTTGCCGGCATACGCGCTGATCTTGAACCCCGGCGGAAGTTTGATCCGATCCAGCGGCGACGTCGGCCGCTCGTTTCCGGCCGAGCAGGAGCACGCCACCACGGCAACCACGATGAGGAGACTTCTGATCATCTGCGATTTCCTCCAGTGGTCGTAGCGCCGACTCTCGCTCCAACCACCGGCCGGATTCGCAATACCGCGACGTCACCAAGACACCAGGCGACCGCCAGGATGCTTCTCCGCCTCTTTGGTGACTTCGTGTCTTGGTGGTTCAAGCGGCAGCTCCCCACTCAATGCCGCAGCCGAGAACATACCGCGCTTCGCGCGCAATTGGAATGGTGGAATGATGGAATAATGGATTCCGGAAGGGAGCAGCAGCGGCGATGGGGGCTTTCTTGGCACGAGGCTGCTACGGCGCGGCCGCGGCACCCATCATTCCAACATTCCACTATTCCCCTCGCTCCGTCCACAGACTCGCAGCGAGCCATTGATTCTCAATTGGTTGTCGAGTTTCCGAGACGTTACTGCCCCCCCCCGCTCGCGGTCAGATGTTCCATCAATTCGGAGTCGGTCGAGAGGATGAGCCAGGTGTTCTGGTCGAGTCCGGACTGGAGGGTCTCCAGTGACTTCAAGAACTTGTACAGATCCGGATCTCTGCCGTAGGCGCGGGCATAGATCGTCGTAGCCTTGGCGTCGGCATCGCCCTTGATTTCCTGAGCTGTCTTGTAGCCGACGGAGGAAGCCGCCAGGACGTCACGCTCCTTCTGCCCCCGTATCTCGGCCGCCTTGCCCTGGCCCTCGGATCGGCTGCGCTCTGCGATCCGCTTCCGCTCGGATATCATTCTTTCAAAGACCTTCTGCTGCACCGTCTCGACGTAATTCAGCCGCTTGAAGCGGACATCCACCAGTTCGACACCGAATTGAGGTGTAATCGCGGCGGCGTTCTTCAGGATCTCCTGCCCTATCAGCTCGCGACCGTTCGTGATCTTGGTCATGGCCTCGGCAGAGCCGATTCCGGCGAGCTCCTCGGTGATCTGAAAGTCGCGGTTGCTCGATCTGACGATCTCGATCAGGTCATACTTTGCGACGGAATTCCGCGTCGCGCCGTCGACGATATCGTCCAGTCTGCTCTGGCCGCCCCGCTCGTCGCGCACGGCCTTGTAAAACTCCAGTGGATCGGCGATTCGCCACCGTGCGTACGTGTCGACCCAGATATACTTCTTGTCCTTGGTCGGTATCTCGTTGGCATCGCCGGTGAACTCGAGCCACCGTTTGTCGAAGCGGTGCACATCCTGGATGAACGGAAGCTTGACGTGCAGCCCTGGATTGGTGATAGCACCGCTCACGGGCTTGCCGAATTGCGTGACGATGACCTGTTCGGTCTCGGACACGGTGTAGACCGATGACCCGAGGAGGAGGAATGCGAAGAATCCGATGGCGGCGACTAGTGTCTTTTTCATTGTCCCGCCTCCTTCTTCTGACCTTCAAGTTGAAGGAGCGGGATGATGCCGCGCGCCTTTTCATCGACCACCAGCTTGCGTCCCATCTTGGGCAGTAGAGTGGCCATGGTTTCCAGGTAGAGGCGCTTGCGCGTGACGGCAGGTGCCTTCTTGTACTCCTCATAGAAGGCATCGAATCGCTTGGCGTCGCCCTCCGCATTGTTCACTCGCTCGAGCGCATACCCTTCGGCCGCGCGCACTGCCTGCTCGGCCTCCCCTTTCGCCCGAGGCACGGCCTGGTTGTATTCGGCCCATGCGTCGTTGATTGCGCGCTCCTTCTCCTGAATGGCTTGGTTGACTTCATTGAAGGCCGGCCTTACAGGATCGGGTGGGTTGACATCCTGGAGGACAAGTTGCTGGACTTCGATCCCGATCCCGTAGAAATCGCACAGCCGCTGCAGCTCATCCTTCGCCTCGAGCGCAATCTTTTCCCGCCCGATCGTGATGACCTCGTCCACACTGTGGTCGCCGACGACCTTGCGCACCGCAGCCTCGGACATGTAGCGGAATGTTTCCTTCTGGTCGCGGATGTGGAACAGGTATGACCGGGGATCCTTGATGCGGAACTGGACGATCCACTCGACGACGGCCACGTTGAGGTCGCCGGTGAGCATCAGCGATTCGCCGAGTGTCTCTGGCGACCCCGCTTCGTATTCAGTCGCCTTACCCGCGAACGAAGTGCGGAAACCGAACTCCTCCTTGAGCTGCCGCTGGACGGGGACCTTCGTGACACTCTCGATCCCGATAGGCAGCTTGAAATGCGGACCCGGGTCGGTCGTCCGCACATGCTTGCCAAACCGCTGCACAACACCCACCTCATCGGGCTCGATCTGATAGTAGCTCGTGAAAACCAGCAGCATGACGACGACGCCCGTGATGAGAATCCGCACGAGCCTCGCCGGCACGCGCGGCATGGTGGGCACTCGAACCTGTGGCCGGCTCCCTCCGATATCAAACGGACCGTCACCCCATCCTTTAGCCATCAACTCCCTCCTTGGGAAACGTGGTCAGTATATCCCAACGCGGCGGAGCCGCAACCAGACACGCCTACTCAGCTCACGCGTTCCGCTCTGTATCCGACCCACGGCACGGTCATGATAATCTTCGGATGATCGGGGTCGCGCTCTATCTTGCGACGAAGCTGGTTCACGATGACCCGGACGTATTCGGTCTGCTCGGCCGACTGCCAGCCCCAGACGGCCTTCAGCAGGGATCGATGCTCGACCACCTTCCCCGCATTGGAGACGAGGTGCTTCAAGACTTCAAACTCCTTGGGGGTCAGACGGACCTCCTCTCCTCGCACCCGCACCTCGCGCTTCGCCACATCGATCGTCACGCAGCCCGCCTGCAGGAGCGACTCGCCCTCGCCGGACGACGCTCGCCTCAGCACCGCTCTGATGCGCGCGATCATTTCGTTCATCCCGAAAGGCTTCGTCAGATAGTCATCCGCGCCCAGCTCGAGGGCGACCACTTTGTCCCGCTCGGAACCCTTCGCCGAGAGAACGATGATGGGAACCTGCGATGATTCCCTCACGATTCGGCAGACATCCAAACCTGTCATGCCGGGCAGCACGAGATCCAGAACGATCAGGTCCGGCATCCGGTTCCCAATCTCCCGCAACGCCTCCTCTCCGCTTGAAGCCGTCCGCACATGAAGCCCGCGTGGCGGCAGACTCGCTCTCATCACCCGGATGATCTGCGGCTCATCGTCCACAATCAGGATCTCTGGCGGTTTCTCAGCCATCGCCGTTAGTCCTGCTCTCCACCGGCATCGTCATCAGAAAGGTGGCCCCGCTTCCGGGCTCACTCGCGACATGGATTTCACCCCCATGAGCTGCCATGATTCCGCGCGCAATCGCGAGTCCCATGCCCGTACCGGTCCCGTCTTTCGCGCCTGACTTCCCCCGATAGAACCGATCGAAGATTCGTGGCACCTCCTCAGCGAGAATCCCCGGGCCCTGATCATGCACGCTGATCCGGAGCGTATCAACGGAGAGATCCGCGCCGAGAGCGATTTCAGTCCCCGCCGGCGAGTACTTCGCCGCGTTTTCCAGCACGCAAACCAACACCTGGCTCATGAGCCTCTCATCCCACCGGACCGCCGGCATGTTCTCCTGGATCTTCAACGTCACCTGATGATTCACGAGTGAGTCGACACACCGTGCCAGGACATCGCTGATCATATCCGGGACGGATCCCCAGTCTTTCACCGGCCGGCACTCGCCCGCCTCGATCCGAGCCATCTCGAGCAGGTTTTGCACGAGCCGGCTGAGCCGCTCCACCTCTTCCTTGATGATCGAGTAGAACTCGTGTTTCGAATCTTCATTCCATTCGACGTCCGTGCTGAGCAGGTTGTCCACGGCCGCCATAATCGATGTCAGCGGCGTCCGGAGATCGTGGGAGACTGAGGCCAGGATTGCGGACTTGAGCTGGTCGCTCTGTTTGAGCGCTTCAGTCTTGCCGATCTCCCTCAGAAAGCGCGCTCGCTCCAGCGCCAGCGCCGACAACCCGGCGAGAGCGTCCACGGTAGCCGGCTCGGCTTTTCCTGAGTCGCAGATGAGGACGCCCGCGACAACCGGTCCGGATCTGAGCGGAGCGCAGGTCATGACTCCCCCGGCTCCGTCACCCGTCTGGACAGCATGTCCTGCGTGAGAGATCTCATTCAGAGCTCGATCGGGGACTGGAGGCTCCAAGCGATGAGCGTCCCCGGGGGTGTCCGCGACCACCGTCCAGGATCCTGTTCCGTCCGGCACTGCGATCCGGCACAGGGAGAACCCAAAGGCCTCCTTGATCTGCCGCGCAAGAAGGCCTGCTGCCGTTTCCGGATCTGAGGCCTGAATGATGGCGCGACTGACCTGGTAGAGCCTGGAAACCTCCTCCCGATTCCGTTCGCTCTCCTCTGCCCGACGCATGGCGGCCGATGAAAGATGATTGGCCGTGAGCGCCGTGATGAGGAAAACCACGAAGGCCATCCAATTCTCCGGATCTCGGATCGTCAGCGTCGCCACCGGAGGCAGAAAGAAGAAGTTGAAGCAGAAAGCGCACACGACCGAAGCCAGAATTCCATGGAACAGCCCGGAGGTGCCAGCGACCAGAGGAACCAGGAGGAGCGTCAGGGCCACGGTGGTGTGGTTCGGGGTCGGGATCACGAGTGTGTAGAGGCAGGTGACGGCACCTGCCGCCGCGACAATCGCCACGATGCGCACGATCGATCTCATCCGGCTCCCGGGCCGCAAGCGCGGCCGTGAGGGATCATATCAGCTCCTATGACTTCCGGACTACGATCGGCAGAATCACCATCGGGAGTCCGGCAAATCGAATCTCTCTCTGGATCGCGAACGCGCTCTCGTTGTGGAGGAACCGGTGAAACCAGCGCGGCTGGTCAAAGACGCACTCCCCGGCAAAGAAGGTGATCCGCGGATATTCCCGGCTCAGCGACAGGCACATATCGGAGGCCTCGCGGACGAGATCCGTGCCGACGCGGCAGGCATACCCGGCCGGAATTCTCAGCTTCCGGGCAAGATCCACGTACCGTGAAAGCATCTGCTGGGTCTTTCGTTCGTGAGCCTCCACGCTCGATTCGACACGGAAGAATTCGGAGTTGATCAGCCCGACAGACACGAACACGACGTTTGTGTACACACCGGGGAAGAGCCGGAACACGCTGTAGAGCACGTGGAGTCCGAGCCCATTGTAGTCACCCACAAGGATGGCGGCCGTCGGCTGCTTTGGATCGAAGATCAGAGGCGGTTGATTCTCCACCTCCGCGGGCAGGGGAATGTCCAGGAGAGTCTGGTTCACATCCTTGATCAGCTTCGCGGCGCTCTTGTAGTGCCTGCGAATGGCGACGCATCCCGCGATGCAGACGAGAGTGATCAGGAGGGTGATCCACGCCCCTTCAGTGAACTTCTCATAGAGCATCACACAGAAGATCGAGAAGCACAGGACGAGCCCTGTGCCGTGGATGAGGAGATGCCGCTTCCAGACAGGCTCGGTTTTGCGCGATCGTACCCAGAACCTCACCATCCCTGTTTGGGAGAGGGAAAACGTGAGGAAGACGTTGAGGCTGTACATGACGAGCAGGATCTCGATGTGCCCCCGCGTGTAAAGCAATGTGCCGGCGGCGGCCAGGCCGATGAGCATGATCCCGTTTTGAGTCGTGAGACGGTCCGAAAGCGCGGACAGACTCCGGGGCAACCACGAATCAGTGGCCATGTTCGCCATCACCCGCGGACCGTCGATGAATCCCGCCTGGGCGGCGACGATCAACAATACAGCCTCGGCGAACATGGTGACGGCCACGAACCAGATGCCGACAGGGATTCGATGGAAGGCGATTGCGTCGGCCATCCGATGTGCGAGAACGGCATTCAGGGTCTGTCCCTCGACCGGATGGACAGCCGTCAACATGTAGCAGACGATGAGACCGCTGGCCGTGAGAGCCAGGGATGCAGCCATGTAGGTCATCGTCCGCTTTCCCGTCTCCACTTTCGGCTCGCGCATGATCGCGATCCCGTTGGACACGGCTTCGATTCCGGTGTACGTCCCGCCGCCGAGGGAATAGGCGCGGAGGAAGAGAATGAACAGGGCCCAGGGACCTATGGTCGCGATGTCCCTCTCGAATCCCGCGGCGGCGGTGCTCACGACCACCCCCGCCTGCCCCGCATATGCGATCAGTCCTCCCGCGATCAGCACGAAATGTGTCACCACGAAGACGAGGAAGATCGGCACGAGCAAGGTCACTGACTCCTTGACCCCGCGCAAGTTCAGGACCGTCAGCAGCAGGATCGCTGCAAGCTCCGCCGTGAATTTATAGGGATGCCACGAAAGGGGGAAAAGGCTGAAAATGGCATCGCCGCAGCCAGCAATCGAGGTTGCGACCGTGAGCACGTAGTCGATGACCAGAGCGCAGCCGGAGACAACACCCGCCGATTGGCCCAGCAGTGCCGAGGCAACGATGTACCCGCCTCCCCCCATCGGGAAATGCTCGATGATTCGGCTGTAAGTGTACGAGATGATGAAGACCGTCGCGGCCGTGACCAGCGCGAGCGCGATCGCCAGGTGAGTGTGCTCTCCCAGTGTGCGATAGGCCGCGTCAGGACCGTAGGCCGATGAGGACAGCCCGTCGGCGCCGAGCCCCACCCAGGCCAGGAAGGCGATCAGCGAGACCTTGTGCCGCAACGAAGGATCGCGGAGGTCCCTTGGCGTGCCGATGAGACGGCGCCTAAGGCGCGACCACGTGGTCACGGGGAGGTCATCGATGCGGTCAGGTGTCGGCATGTTCTCCTTTCGACTCATGGCTAAGCGGCAGGCTGTCGATCGCGAGCGCCAGCACGCCCGCGATGGCGTCGAGGGTCGCGGCCGGGATTATCCCGGGCTTGATCGTGAGGATGCCGAGCTGCCGCTCCGCTGAGCTGACATCGACATACCGCACGCCACGCTCGTACTCGTCAAGGACCGTGGTGATATCGATCGGCACGGTATCCAGAGGTGGGAGCGCGCGATTGGCAAACGCCACCACGGTCGACCTGGCTTGGCCATGCTGCCATGTCCCACCCTGTGCCTGTACGTGAACGCCGCAGTAATCGAGACTGAATGCTTCGAGGACAACTCTGGCAATTTCAGGGAGTCCGTCGCGGCTGCGAGCCGCAATCAGTGCTCTGCTGAGCCGGCCCAGTTTGGCGAGAGCGACTTTGTGCGATTCCGCCTCGATCGCGCGCTGCCGCACCGAAGATGAAAGGCGATTGACAGTGACCGCAGAGACGAGGAAAGTGCCGACTGCCACCCAGTCCTGCGGATCATCGATTCGAAGGGTGCCCTTCGGCTCCAGGAAGAAAAAATTGAAAGAGAGCGCCGCAACGAACGACGAGAAGAGGCCCGGCCCGAGCCCCCCGAAAAGGGATGCCATCAGAACCAAAGGAACCAGTCCGAGGGCGACGGTCGTTGCGTTGACGGGCGCGCGGACGAAGATCGCGGTGAAAACCGAGGTGGCCGAAAGGGCCAGCACATACGGCAACAGTCTCGCGACAAGGTCGCCGGTCCTCCTCATGCCGCAATTCTACGGACTGGCGAATTGGGAAGTCCTCAGGAAATCGTAAGGAGTTCGTAAGGCTTCCCGATTCCACTTCCACCCATGACAAGAACAAACCGGGAATCCGGGAGGCCGATCCGGGAATGTTCGAGGTCTACGGAAGGGTGGCGCGCACGGGTGTGCCGGAGAGGTTCGAGACGTACGTGACGGCGCTGAAGATGTGGTTCGCGGTTTCCGTGTACAGCCCGCGCCGGGATCATTTCGTGGCCGTGTTCGACATGATCACGGAACGCAAGCGTGCCGAGGCAGCGCTGCGCGAAAGCCGGGAGCTCCTCCGTGCCGTTGTCGAAGGAACCTCCGATGTCGTCTATGTGAAGGACCTGGCCGGCCGTTATCTCCTGTTCAACGGCGCAGCGTCACGCGCGGTTGGAAAACGCCCTGACGAGGTCCTCGGCAAAGACGACACCTTCCTCTTCCCGATCGATGAAGCAAGGGTATTGATGCAAGCAGATCGCGCCGTGATGGCCGCGGGCGAGGTGGTGACATGCGAGGAATCCGTCACCACCGCATCAGGCGAGATCTCGACCTTCCTGACCACCAAGGGTCCCGTGTTCGACGACCATGGTAACGTCAGCGGCGTGTTCGACATCTCGCGGGACATCACCGAGCGAAAGCGCGCCGAAGAGGAGCGTGAGAGGCGGCGGGAGAAGCTCATGCATGCTCAGAAGATGGAATCGGTGGGGCGGCTGGCAGGCGGCGTGGCCCATGACTTCAACAACATGTTGGGGGTCATCCTCGGTCACACCGAGTTGGCCTTGAGCAAGGTCGACCCTGCGCAACCGATCCGTTCCCACCTTGAGGAGATCGAGGGCGTGCAGTTCAGCCAGAAGCCGTTCTCGATCAGAGATCTGGCGATCGGGGTGCGGAGAGCGCTGGAACGGCGGCCGGGCGCACCGAGTGATCGGAGCGAGGATCATGGTGATTGAATTGTGCGAGGAGGTCGATCTTCCCCTCGAGGACCGCTACCCGTACCGGACGTTGCCCCAACGCGGTGGAGACACTACCGCTTTAGTTGCGGCTCCGCCGCGTTGCGGATGATATGAAAAGCAAATCCCGGTAGCCCGACAGGCCGGCCGCTTCAAAGCGACGACATGATGACAGGAATGTGAAGGAATGCCGGCATCAGGCGCTCGCTGACCCTCATGGAGGCGTGTTTGAGTACCTTCGACTCTTCGGATCATGGCACGACCATTCGGATCTGGCGGCTATCGGCACGCATCTCGCGCTGCTGGACCGATTGCACAGGGATCTTCCGGCGGACAACTCGCTCCAACACGTCGTGCTGCGGCGCTCTGGAGTTGCCAAGCATCATCGGAGCGCTAGCGGGGCGATTTTTTCACACCTTCTCAGTCTCGCGGGGTCGGTGGTCCTCCCTGGAGCGACGTGGACGTAGACGTAGAGCGTGCCGCGAAGTACGCAAGGCCCATCAAGCCATCGCCACTGTTCTCCGAGACGCAGATGAAGGCTTCAGGCACGTTGTTGATGCCGACATCAAATCCTTTTTGGACCCCTCTTCATACTACACCCTCTTTCATGAACGGTCCTCGAAGAGGCC
>JACPPM010000282.1 GCA_016191015.1 Acidobacteriota bacterium
AGAAGACGTGGTCACCCTGCTTCGTCCCCATACCTAATCCCTTGCCGCCGCACGCTCGAAGGCTTCCCCATGAAACCGGCGCCGTTGTTCGTTCATGTTGAGCTCCTTGTATTCCGGGTGAATCCGATTCGTCAGGAGGATAAGAATCAGGTGGCTCGCGGGATCGATCGCGAAGCTCGTCCCGGTGAAGCCCGTGTGCGCCCCAGCTCTTTCCGACATCGCGGGACCCGCCACGGAGTCACGAGCTGACTGAAGCTGGAGCCCGATCGAGCGGTGATCGGGGAATGATCCCGTGAGGTTGTCGAAGAAAAGCCCCGCGTCTTCGGGGCGCAGAACGAGCTCGGGGCTCAGGATTTCGGCAGCAATGAGGTGAACGTCTCGAGCCGTTGCGAACAGCCCTGCGTTGCCGGCCACGCCCCCGAGGCTGTAGCAGTTGTGATCGTGCACCGTTCCTCGAATCATTTCCTTCCGGAAGCCCTGGTAGCCAGCGCCGAGATCCCCGCACTTGCGTCGCTCGAATTCATTCCCCCCTTCGGTCGCCGCTATCCGCGGAACGAGGGCGGCAGCGGGATTGAAACATGCGGACTCGAGCCGCAGCGGGCGGGCGATCAACTCCGAGAAGAGGAGATCCAGGGCCGCACCACCGGCTTTCTCGAGGATGCGACCGAGCTGGATGTATCCGAGGCAGCTATATCGAACGTCGCCGCCGGGGGCATACTCCAGGTCAACTCGATCGAGTCCACGGCAGATCTCCTTTCGCTCGTAGCCGAAAAGGTAGATCGGTTCCCAATCGGGCAAGCCGGAAGTGTGAGCGAGCAGGTGGTGGATCTGGATCTCTCGACGCCCATCCCACTCGTACGCCGGAAGGAAACGTCTGACCTCGTCCTCGAAATTGATCAGACGTTGCCGCCGCAGGACCAGCGCGAGAACTGACGTAGCCAGTGGCTTTGTCAGGGAGGCCAGATCATAGATGGTGTCGGTGCCCGCCTTCACGGCATCGGGCACGAGGCACGCGGCCCCGCCCGCTCCCTCCTCGATCAGATCCTCTCCGCGGGCAACGATGTACGAGTACGAAGGGAAGTACCCCTGTCCTACACCGTCGTCGAGAAACGACTTTACCTTCGACACAGCGCAGATTGTGGACCAACAAGGAGCGAGCTCGCAAGGCGCTCCGGCGTGCCCGACTACGGACGGAGGATCATGTCTCGAAAATCGATGGTGGGCTTCGTGTATGTGTCGGTCCCAACGATGTTGCCGCGGTGATCGATCCAGTAGTAGTTCGACCCACTCTCCACCTTGAGCTCCTGCCCGTTCACCGGATCGATGACATCTTCGACACCGAGTGTGACGTTCGAGCGCCGGCGGCTCAATTCGTCCATCGTCTCCTGGCGGTTCCAGTACGAATCGTTGATCGATTTCGAGATTTCTGCGCCCGTCTGAGCGACGATCTTCGAGGTCGCAGCCGTGACGTTTTGCTGCATCTGGAGCCAGGAGGGGTTGATCTGAAAGGTCTCGATCAGATGGGTGAGAACGGTCCGGGCGAGATCGACCTTGTCAGCCGGGGCGACAAACCCGTAGAGGTATTCGACGTTCCAGAGTCCCATCCCCTGGCCGGCGGTCCTGAGGGTCGCGGCGAAGTAGTATCCGCGCTGGTCGCCACAAGCGAAGGCCGTTTCCCCGGCCGACAGGCTCACATTCATGAAGCCGCCGCTCTGTGCATATATCCGGTTGATCGCACCGGTGAGATCGTTGCGTTCACGCGCATCTGCCAGGGACAGCCGGCCGCAGTCACGCGCCACCTTCGTCCGCACATACTCCTGCGCAAAGTCCAGACCTGTCAGGTATCGCCGGACCATCATGTTCACACCATAGCCGGGCGAGTACCAGGAGCCCTCCGTGAATCCGGTCCACTGCAGAGTCTGGTTCGGCTCGGTGAATTTCGGAACCTCGGCATCCCCTGCCGTGATCCGGATCCGACCGTCAGGCGAGACAACTCCGATCGCCCCTCGTGTGTCGACCGGAGCATATCTGAACAGACCTCCACTCGTGCGCCAGTCGGCCGGAACCTCAGTCGTGAAGGCACTCTCCTTCGGATCCTGCCAACGCACATACCTGATCGAAGGCGCCGGAGGCTCGGCGCCCGAGGGCGCACCCAGCGCGCTGAAGCTTTGCAGGATCTTTCCAAAAACCTCCGCCAGCGCGTCGAACTGAGCCGCTCCGCACGAGACCACGTAGACGCATCCGGCGGTGCCCTTAGGAGAAACGGCCCACGAGAAGATGGCGGATGCGCGCCTGCTGGAGGACCTGCCAGTCGTTCTGACGGCAGCGGCGCCGGCTGTCTGCGGAGCGCTCCACTGAATCCCCGGCGCGGCTCGTGAAGCAAGCGTCCCCAGGACCGGCCTGGCGCTGCTCGAGTCGAGCCGTCCCGGCACGAAGACCGGCCAGATGACGACCTCCGCTCCGTCCGGGCTTTGTGCAACCGCGCGTCCCGACTTGGCGTCCCCGCGTGCGCTCCAGCCGGGCGGAAGCTGGAGCGAGAAGCCGAGCGGATCCTTGTATGTGGTCCAAGTCTTCTCGACGGGCGCGCCTGCTGCCACGCCTTCGCTCCGATTCCCACACGCCGCCGCGCCCAGGAAAAAAATCACGACCGCCGCCGAAAACCAAAATGAGGAGGTCTTCGTTGCGCTGTTCATGGTCTCACCTCAATGTGGGTCTATGCCATGATGCTAGTGACCGCATGGCACGATGTCAATTGCGAGAATCGGAATCCGAGGGCCGCGGGATGGAGCGGTCGAGGCACAATCGACTTTCGCGCTTCGGGGAATGCCGATAGGATCTCCGCATGGACATCGCAATGTTCGATTATCCGTTGCCTGCTGAACGGATCGCGCAGGTGCCGCTCACGGACCGTGAGATGTCGAAGATGCTGGTCCTCGAAGGTGATCGAATCGAAGACCGGCGATTCGTTGAGCTTCCTTCGCTTCTGAGGTCCGGCGACCTTCTGGTGCTCAACGACAGCCGCGTGTTCCGCGCGAGATTGCGCGATGGGACCACCGAGGTCCTGTTCCTGCGACAGCTCGAAGACGGCGCCCATTGGGAGGCGCTGTGCCGCCCCGCGCGGAGGTTCGAGCCCGGACGGTGTGTGGAGGTCAAAGGGGTGGCACTGAGAGTCGAGCACCCGCGCGGAAAGTTCGGGAAGCGGATCATGTGTCCGCCCGATGGCGTGGACCTGATGGCGGTGCTGGAGCAGCTTGGCGAGCCACCTTTGCCTCCCTATATACATCGCAACAGCAGTCCCGAGCTGCGCGGCATCGACATCGAGCGTTACCAGACGGTCTACGCTGACCCTGCGGGCTCGGCCGCCGCGCCGACAGCCGGCCTGCATTTCAGCAGGAGAATGCTCGCGGAAATCGAGACCAAATGCGAAGTAGTGCGCATCACGCTTCACGTCTCCAACGCGACCTTCCAGCCGATCCGAACCCAGTCGATCGAAGACCACCGCATGGACGCCGAGGCGTACATGATCGGCGACGAAGCTGCGCGGCGCATCGAGGAGGCGCGGGAGAGGTCGCGGCGCGGCGAGGGGCGCGTCGTGGCCGTCGGGACGACCGTCGTGCGCGCGCTCGAGAGCGCGGCCGCTACGGGGAAGATCCTGCCCGGCCGGGGCACGGCATCGCTCTACCTGACCCCCGGCTACCGCTTCACCGTCGTCGACGCACTCCTGACCAACTTCCACCAGCCCCGTTCATCTCTCCTCGTTCTTGTGTCGGCGTTCGCAGGAATAGGACAGGTCCAGGGAGCGTACCGACACGCGCTCGACCACGGCTATCGCTTCCTGAGCTACGGCGACTGCATGTTCATTCGACATGCCCACGACAGGCACACACCCGGCCTATCGTAGATAGTCCACACACGCCCGCCCCTTTCTGATAGAATCCATGACTAGCAAGGGCTGCTTCCTTAGAAAACAGAAAGGTTTCTTATGATAGATAGCGCCGGTGTCGTTCCTCGCCATTTCGCGATCCCCCGTGGCTGCGGTCGCCCGTGCGACCGGCAAGGCAGGCGGGTATGAAGATTCTGCTCTACTGCCCCGACAACGGCGTGACCCGCAACTACATGCCTCACCTCTGGATGTTTCTCCTCCAGGCACTGACACCGGAGGGACACGAAACCGTGCTCATCGACGGCAACGCCCGCGCCATGGACGAACGGGAGCTCGTGCGGTTTGTGAAGGAGGAGAAAATCGGACTTGTCGGCATCGGCGCGATGACGCGCATGATCGCAAAGGCTTACAGGATGGCCGATGCCGTGCGGAGTGTCGGCGTTCCCGTCGTGATGGGGGGCCCGCACGTGACGGAAATGCCGGACGAGGCGCTCGGGCGCAATGGCGGACCGCGTCACGCTGACGCCGTGGCGGTCGGCGAAGCCGACTACACCTGGCCGCTGATTGTGGAGGACGCGGCCAGAGGTGCTCTCCAAGAGATGTATGCCCCACTCGATTCGGCCGGCAAAGAGGTCAAGCCATCCCTCCAGCCGTATCCCGAGATCCCGTGGGAATCGTT
Source organism: Acidobacteriota bacterium (assembly GCA_016191015.1). Classification (GTDB taxonomy): domain Bacteria; phylum Acidobacteriota; class CAIWXX01; order CAIWXX01; family CAIWXX01; genus JACPPM01. Next base: position 4,563 of record JACPPM010000282.1, read on the forward strand.
GGATCTCCGCCAATTCAACCTTGTGCCGAAGTTCGCGCGCTCCACGCTCGGATCCCTCGGCAAGGGCTGGGGGACGCTCCGCGTGATCCCGATCGAGACGGGGCGCGGGTGTCCGTACGGCTGCGAGTTCTGTACGGTGACGGGCTTTTTCGGCGATTCGATCCGGTTCCGCACCAACGAAAGCGTCGTCAACGAGCTGTTGCGGCTCAAGGAGCGAGCGCGGCGCGAGAGCGGACAGATGGCGGTTTTCTTCATCGACGACAACTTCGCGATCAACGTCAAGCGCACGAAATCGCTGCTGCGCGACATCATCGCGGCGAACGCCCAGGTCTTCTGGGTCGCACAGATCAGCGCCAATCTCCTGCGCGACGAGGAGCTCGTGGATCTCATCGCCGCCGCGGGGGGCACGTGGATCTTCATTGGAATGGAGTCGATCGATTCCGCTAACCTCGCCGATGTGAACAAGAGCTTCCTCAAGCCCGCGGAGTTTGGAGCGGTGCTGGAACGCCTTGCCCGGCGCAACGTCTATGCGATCACGTCGTTCATTTTCGGACTGGACAATGACGAGCGTGGAGTTGCCGAGCGGACGCTCCAACAGATCCGGAAGTGGCCGCCGGTCCTTCCAGTCTTCGGCCAGCTCACGCCATACCCCTCCACTCCCCTCTATGCCCGGCTCCAGGAAGCTGGTCGCCTCACCCGTCCCACTCACTGGATGGATTTTGCCCCGTTTCACATGGCGCATAGCCCCATGAAGATGACAAGCGAAGATGTCAGGGAGGAGATCCGGCGCGCGTGGACCGCCTCCTACAGTGCCCAAGAGACCTATCGGGCACTCGACTCGATCAGTGACCGATCAGTGTTGTACAGCATCAGCCACTTCATCGCCCGCCTCTTTTTCCGCGGGATCTACTTCCGCCAGATGAGCCGCTGGGCCTGGGTGAAGTTGCTGTTTCAGAATCGAAGGACGATCATGATGCTGGCGGCCCGGTCGATCAGGGCCAGACGTGCCGCGCGCCGCCGGGCCAGGATCGCAGCCGAGTCGGTTGCCGCCGGCTGAGGTCGCTCGACACGGAATCAGACCCCCTGCCCACCATCGGGCGGGCTTTCCTGATTCTTGTCCTTGCGGTGGTGCCGGTTCTTCTCTCCGGCCTGAGTGTCCCCTTCGGCACCATCCTTCTTCTGCTTCGCAGGCTTGGCCTGCGGCTTGTCCTGCGGCTTGTCCTCCCTGGGCGGTTTCTTGTCGCCCGCGGGCGCCGGCTTCTTCTCAGGCGCCGCGACCGTCGTGCCGCCGTCGCCTCCGCTCGGCGTGGCGTAGCCCAACTCGACAAGTGCCGACTCTTCCTCGGCCGTGGCTGTGATCTGCTGAGCCTGGGCGAGGCCGGCCAGTTTCTTCTGCTCTTGCGCCCAGATGAGGTGCTGCTGGTGCATGTAGCCTACGCGTAGGGCAGCGTCGTCGGCGATGTTCAAGTTCTCCGCCGGGTCCTTGTTGATATCGTAGATCTCCCGTTCACCACGGATTCCGTGGATGTAGTGGAATCCATCTTCACGGACACCATACTGCGGCATCTCACCGGCGGTGCGACCGAAATGCGGCGCGGCTGGCAGGCTTTCACCCGCTGTCGCAGCCGCCAACAAGCTCCGCCCCTGGAAAGCTCCGGCAGGCGGCGATAAGCCCGCCGCGGCCAGGATGGTGGGCGCCACGTCGATGATCCCGACCACAGCGTCGATCTGAGGCTGTTTCCTGGGGAGCTGTGTCGGGAGGCGCATGATGAGAGGCACCTTGGCGAATTCGCGATAGAGTCGCGAATTGTGTCCGAATAGACGATGTTCGCCCATCGCCTCACCGTGATCGCCGAGTAGCACGACCATAGTCTTGTCCAGAAGACCCTGGGAGCGCATCCATGCGAGCAGGCGGCCAACCTGGGCATCAGCATAGTTGAGGTTCTCGTCGTACCGGCTGGCCATGTACTCGCGGTCCGACGCGCCCAGATCCAACTTCCCCGAATTCACCAGGTCGAAAATCTCTTCGGTCATCCGGCTCCCCTTGAGAGGGCCGCTGTACGAGCTAGAGAACCTGCCGAGGTATGGCTCGGGCGGGATATGGGGTGCGTGCGGCTCTCGGAGGTGAGCATAGAGGAAGAACTGATTCTCGCGGTGTTCACCCATCCAGGAAATCGACTCATCCACCACCTCGTTCGCGTCGACGAGGCGCTTGGAGCTCTCCGACCGCTTGTAGAGCTCGCGCACCGTTCCGAAGCCCCGGTCATAGCCGTAGAGCGATGAAGCATTCGGAGACGCTGTGATCAGCGCGGTTTCCCAACCGGCCTCCTGCAATGATTGCGTCACGGTCCTCGCGGACGTCCCCAGACCGAAGCCCTTGAGGACCGAGCCGTGGCGGTCCGGATACTGCGATGTCAGGAGAGATCCCACCGAGGCCTGGGTGTAGACCGCTTCGGCGTAGGCGTTCCGGAAGAGGACACCTTCTGAGGCGAGGCGATCGATGTCAGGGGTGACTTCCTTCCCGTAGCCGTAGCATCCGAAGTGACTCGCTCCGGCTGCATCGAGCAAGACGACGAGGAAGTTGACATCATTCCGCCGTGTCGGGACCGGGGCCGGGTTCGGCTGCTGCGGCAACCGAGTGGACGCCTGCACGCCCCCGCTCCGCTTCTCGATTCGCGGGTTCAGCCACACGCCCACTCCGGGTTTTCCGTCGTTGGTTCGAACGCCCAGAGTGAGACGCAGGATGCCGGAGGTTTCCGGAAGCTGCACCTGGACTCTCTTGCCGATGCCGATCTTCCTGAGGACTCTCCGAAACCGGCTATCCTCGAAGATCCTGACGGGAGGGTGGCCTTCTTTTGTTTGGACAGATACCGAGTAGAGGGCGGCTCCGTTGCCGGACTGGTCGGGGGCGGCCGCCGCCCCGATCCCGAACGTCAGGCGGCAGCCGGACTCGTTCTTGAGGTAGTAAGAAATGGAGGTGTCGGGGCGCTGAACTATGCTGACCAGGCCCCCAGAATCTTTCGCCTCCGCCATCGCCTCCGGTGGTCCCTGGAACTCCGCTACCCCCAGGTTCGCGCCCAGGTCCAGCACCACCGTCCCCTCATCCCGTCCGCCACACGATGCGGACGCCAATAGAAGGAGAATCAAATACCTTCGCATAGCCGGGTGAAAGTATCATGCGGACTTTCGGGCTGTCAACGAACGGTTCCTTGACAACCCCGTGGGGCTCGTCTAGTATCAGCCTGACTAAAAAGTACTCTCAATGGAGAAGCCTGCTGGCCAGAGGATCGGACGTTACCAGATCGTAGAGAAGATCGGACACGGCCCCATGGGGTCTGTTTACAAGGCCTACGACCCCATGATCAAGAGGCATCTCGCGATCAAGACCATTCAGGTCGATGCCGCCCCCGACAGCCAGGAATACAGGGACTTCCTTGAGCGGTTTTACGAGGAGGCGCGCACCGCCGGTAACCTGACGCATCCCAACATCATCACGATCTACGATGTCGGCGAAGACGAGGGGATGCCGTATCTCGTTTTCGAGCATGTGGAAGGTGAGCTTCTGGCCGAGCTGCTCGCAAGCGGCGCCCACTTCGGCCCGGAGGGGATCATCCTGATTGTCGGTCAGGTCGCTGCGGCCCTGGACTACGCTCATTCCAATACCGCGCTCCACAAGAACCTGAACCCCGGTAACATCCTCGTCTACCACAAGAACAGGCTCAAGGTCATCGATTTCGGTATCACCACGCTGGGAGACGCTGATTCGAGTCTCGGGGGCGAGGCCCTCAAGTGGGTTGGATACTTGGCGCCCGAGCGTGCGCGGCCTGATGTCACCCTGGACCATCGGAGCGACATATACTCCCTCGCGGCCATTGCCTACGGGCTGTTTACCGGGAGCGTGCCGTTCAACGCGTCGTCCGCCAAACAGGTCCTGGACGGCAACAACGTGGCGAGCGAGTCCGTGCTCCTTCAGGTGCTGGGGTCGCAGGGGTTTCGTGTTGATGCATGGCGTTCGGTATTCCAAACGGCTCTGAGCCCGGATCCCCACAAGCGGTTCGAGAAGGCCGAGGATTTCGTGCAGGCACTCTGGGATGCCCAGAGCAACGTGTCGGAGTCATTGGAGAATTTCATGCAGGCGGGGATCGAGACGGGCCGGCCCGCATACACCATGTCAGAGGACCGTGCGGTCACCCTCGCGGCGCCGGCTGTGACAGCATCGTCCCCGTCGCCGCCCCCGCCAGTTCCGGAGCCTTCATCGTCCGTGGCGACGGTCGTGCTTCCTCCGAGATCAGCCGTGCCCGGCAAAGGCGGCGTGAAAGCGGCAGAGGAACCGTCACCCGACGCGAGCTTCGTGCCCGAGCAGACGACAGTGCTTCCACCTCGCCCCACGCCCGCGTCCACCGCCCAGCCGACGCGGGAGGCGCCCTCGCCAGAACCGGAGCCCGCTGCGCCGCCCCGACAGGGACCGGCGCCGACGATTCCCGCTGCGCAGACAACCACGCTTCGGTCCGCGCCGCGCGCAAAAAGCTCCATGTCCGGCTCGCGCGCCTTTACAATCCTGATCGTCCTCGTCCTTCTGCTCGGAATCACCGCTGGCGCCTATTATCTCTTCACCCGCCCGACACCCGAAGAGGCCGTCCCGCAACCCGTGCCGCAACCTCCGCCGCCGCCGCCGCCAGCCACTCAGACCCAGGCCGATGCGACGCCTCCGGTTGCCATCGGAAGCCTCGAGCTCCACACGACGCCAGAGGGGGCCACGGTTTATGTGAACGGCGAAGCCGCAGGCCAAACACCGGTCACCAGGAGCGAATTGAAGGTGGGCCTGTATACGTTGAGATTCGAGCTCAAGGGCTATGAGACCGTCGAGCAGGCGCAGGAGGTGCTGGCGGGTGTGAGTAGCCCGCAGGTCGTCCAGGTTCCAATGAAGCCGGCCACTCAGGTGGAATCGACCGGGTCGCTGAAGGTCACATCTACCCCGCCGGGTGCCACAATCATGCTGGATGGGAAGGCGAGTGGAGTCACTCCGAAAACAATCACCAAACTGCGAGCCGGGAAACATGTGCTCGAGGTGAGCCTGGAAGGACATGTCAAGTGGGCAGGCACCCCGGTCGTCAAGCCAGGCAGGACTCTCGATATCGCCGCCGAGATGCAACCGGTGCGGACCCAACCTGTGAAACCGCCACCTCCCCCTCCTCCACCCGTCGAGACGGGCCCGTTCGCGCTCGGCCCCGGCATCAGTTTCGACCGTAGACCGGTCACGGGTGAACAGCCGACTCTGCCGAAGTCTGCGAAGGGCGTGAATGTGTCGGTGCTCGTGAAGATCATTGTCGAGGAATCGGGGTCTGTCGGCGATATCCGGATTCAGGAGAGCGGCGGGGAGGCGCTGGACCGTATCGTGGTCGAGACGGTCAGAAAGTGGCGCTTCAATCCGGCCATCCGCGGCGGGAAGGCTGTGAGTGTGTATTTCCTCTACCGTTTCACGTTTAAATCTGCAAAATAGGTGGAGTGATGGAGGAGAAGCCCGAGGAGGCGGAGCCGGTTGAGGGGGTTGCCGGCGAAGATGCCGCCGCTCGGCCTTCGACCGCGAGGTGGGTGCGCGTTCGGCATGAAGCCGCGGTGCTCGCGAAAGATATCGGCATCGCCGGAGGGATCTGCGTCCTTGTTTTGCTGTACATCGTCCAGCCTTTCACGGTCGAAGGGACGTCCATGCTTCCGACCCTCGAGAACGGGCAGCGAATCATCGTGAATAAGTTCCTGTACAGGGTGCGTGAGATCAGGCGGGGAGACATCGTCGTCTTCTATTATCCCCTTGACCCCAGCAAGTCATTCATCAAGCGCGTCATCGGGCTGCCGGGCGACACGATCGAGATCAGTGACGGCTTCGTCTATGTGAACGGCGAGAAGTTGCAGGAGCCTTACATCCTCCGCAAATACCGCGAACACGAGGAGGTCCCGCCAGCGAGAGTACAGCTGGGGCACTACTGGGTCATGGGTGATCACCGCAACGGATCCAATGACAGTCGCGCAGGGTGGCAGGTGCCGTCGAGATACATTTACGGCAAGGCGTTTCTCAGGTACTGGCCGCTCGTCGACATGGGCAAGCTGAACTAGCTTGGGGAAACCCGACACTACCTCTTTCGGACGAAGTAGTGAAGCCACAGGCGCCTTGCCGGATTGTCGGGATCGGAGATCTCCTCGACCCGCTCCCCAGCTTTGTAGGCAAGGGGGTGGCAGGCAAGCATAATCCGGGCCTACCTGGATCTGATGAGCGCCGCATCCTGAATCCCTGCCCCGTAATACAGCTGGATCCCGACCGGATACCGGCATGATTACACCAACCGAGGAGCTGCAGTCGCCGCCTCATCGCCATCAAGGCTCGACCTGCTCCGGTGACCTTATCAGCTCCCACACCTGCACCATCGGCCCTCCGAACGGCGAGGGCGCCCAAGACATCTGCGGGTCCGAGTACACTAAGCGGAAGAAGCGGAACGGAGCACCCCGCGCCCCCCTCTCCGGCCGGGCTCGCCCCTTGTCATAGTAGGCCCGCCACCAAAAGGACACCTGCATCAGCCTAGTGATAACGAATGAACCGCCCGCTTCCCCGGACGGCCGGAGATAGTGAGAGGAGGGAACGCCGAAACAATTCGCCGACCCTGGCAGACGAAGAAACGGGTTGTCCACAACAACGAATCTGATTCCGTTACGCCTGCAATAGTCGGCGAAAGCTTCTTCGCGGACGAGAAATGGGGCGGATTGCGCACCTTCGAAAACCCCCAATCCGCCCATCGTACCAAATCCGTCGACGATCACCGGCGAGGCCGAGGTAAAACTGAGAAGGTGACCCCAATCCCAGGGAGCCAGGATTCGCCCATGACGCCCACCGTCGATCTCCCTGAGCCGATAAGCGGCCCTGAGCATCGCTCCCGCCCCTCGCGTCAACACAGGGGACGGATTCTTCAACAGGCGCCCGCACTCGTAAAGGCTCGGCCCAACTGCCAGCAACGCCGCGGCGAGGGCCAGCCGCCTTCTCCCCCCATCCAACCATCCCGCAACGCATACACCGGCAACGACTGCTAGCGGACCAGCCAACGGGATCACGAATCGCTTGGTGGACAGCGCGGCGAAACAATAGGCCAGGGCAAACACGGCGACAACCTGGCCGTCCTTGTCTCGCCGCTTCGTGGCGAGGACGAAGAGCGGCCCCACGAGGAATACGGCTCCGCCCACCACACGGAAGTCCTCCCAGGCGTTCGCCTCCGGGTCAAAGAAGAGAGGACGAAATTCTACAATTGTAGAAAACCATGGATCTCCGCCAAGAAACCCACTGCCGGATGAAAAAGCTTCGAGGGCACCGGGGACGGCCGCTGCGGCCGCCGATCCCCCGGCCACGGAGAGGAGGATCGCGAGGCCGCGCGCGGGCCCGCGCGCGGGCCCGCGCGATTCGCCCCGCCGGGAGACCCAGGCCATCAGCGCGCAGGTAACAGCGCCACCAAGCAGAGCGGCGAAGTGGGGATAGCCGAGGTGCCACTGATCATCCGGGTAGAGTGGTGGCCTGGTGAGCCGATACGCCATCACCGCGGCCGCAGGCATTGCGAAAGCCGCGCTAGCGGCCGCGTGGAGGCGCGCGACGCCGTCTCCTGCGAGGAGGATAGCCAGGATCGCGACCGCAGCGGCGAGAATCAAGGCCACCTGCACGAAGACGCATGCCAGCAGGGCGGTGGCCACGAGCGCAGCCGAGCCCAGGAGCGCGCGCGATGAGCCAGCACGCACGAGCAGCACGACGCTGCCCATCAGGCCGAGGAGGAGCGCAGGCTCCAGGAAATGATGATCGATCGAGCCGATTTGTGAGGCGTTCACCAGCGATGGAGAAAAGGCGATGAACGTCCCAGCGACCATCCCGGCGGTCCGTCCCATCCAACGGGACATGACCACGGCGACGATGGCCGCGAGGAGCGATCAGACGAGCGGGGGGAACCACACAGCGCGATTCAGGACCGAGCCGGCAGATCGGCCTCCCAGCATGCGCGCGGCGCCTCCGGCGGCCAGGTCATAGAGCGGCGGCCATGGACAGTATGAGCCGGCGGGACCACGATCAGGATCGAATTCCAGGATAGATGGGAAACGTGATGCGGAATGGATGATCCGCTTCGCGTGATAGAGCTCATCGAATGGCCGGATCTGAGCGACCCCGCCTTGAAATGCACTCCCGAGGTTATTGACCCTGCACAACCCGGCGACCAGGAAGAACGCTGCGCCGACGAGCAGCGACGTCCTGCATCGCCGGTCCTTCATCCTCTATCCTTCAGATCTCATCCTCTGTCCCGTCGGTCGCGCCGTACGTCCCGAACCCCCCGCCGGCTGGTGTCCCTTCTTACAAGGCTCCCTCTTTTATCAGGCTCCGGGCAATCACGACGCGCTGGATCTGGTTGGTCCCTTCGTATATCTGCGTGATCTTCGCATCGCGCATGTACTTCTCCACGGGATACTCACGGCTGTACCCGTAGCCGCCAAAGAGCTGGACTGCGTCTGTCGTCACTCTCATCGCAGTATCTGTGGCGAAGACCTTTGCCATCGCCGCCAGTCGGCTGATGTTGCTCTGCCCCTCGTCGATTGCCCTCGCCGCAGCGTAGACAAGCTGTCGCGCCGCTTCGACCTGCACCGCCATATCCGCCAGGATGAACTGGATGGCCTGGAATGACGAAATGGATTGCCCGAACTGATTGCGGTCTTTCGTATATTGGAGCGCCAGCTCGAGGGCTCCTTGGGCCAGCCCGACCGCCTGAGCGGCGACGCCGGGGCGGGCCCGGTCGAGGGTCATCATGGCGTGAGCGAATCCCATCCCCTCTTTTCCGCCCAGGAGGTTATCACCGGGAACGCGACAGTCTCTGAAATGCAATTCATGAACCGGCACACATCGGATGCCCATCAGATCCTCGCGCTTTCCGATCTCGAACCCGGCCATCCCCTTCTCCACGATGAAACTGCTGATGCCTCGGGTTCCTCGGTCGGGGTTCGACGAAGCGAACACCGTGTAAATCGATGCGGCATTTCCGTTGGTGTTCCATTTCTTCTCCCCCGTCAGGGAGTACCCGCCTCCGTCCTTCTCGGCGCGCGCTTTCAGACTGCCGGCGTCGGAGCCTGCAGTTTTCTCGGAGAGCCCGAAGGCGATCAGCTTGCGCCCTGCGGCGATATCGGGGAGGTATCTCTTCTTCTGCTCCTCAGTCCCGCCGAGAATGATCGGGAACGAGCCCAAGGCATTGACCGCGTAAGCAACCCCCATGCCTCCACAGCCACGGCTGATCTCCTCGACGACCAGGCAGAGGTCGAGGACCCCGGCACCATCACCTCCGTATTCCTTCGGCACCCACACACCCATCAAGTTCTTCTCTTTCAGGGCCTCGATAAACGCCCATGGGTACTCCCCGGTGCGATCCAGCTCGGCCGCGATCGGCCGAACGACTTTGTCGGAGACCTCACGCGCCTTCTCCCGATACTCGAGATTCTGTTTCGTCAAACCCGCCAGTCCTGCCATGATGCCGCATCCTCCTTCACAGAATTGCCTGGCCATTATAGCGCAAAGGGCGCGCGACACGAGAAAGGCCGCGTCCCACTTGCATCCAGGCCCCGTCGCCCCGTTCTCAGGCGGATCCGGGTTCCCCTGACCTCAATCCTCAAAGAGCAGAATCGAATCGCCAGCCCGTGCCAGAGGCTGACGGTGGCGCAATCGCTCCACCAGCTCCCCAGGAAGGCGTGAAAACGGAGCGATGCCGTTCAGGTGATGCACACTGATCGCCACAACACCCGGTCCATGTTTTTCATCGAGAGGGATGTATGGGACCCCGTAGAGAGCCGGATCGACGAGCCCGAAGTACGAGAAGTAGACCCTGTCGATACCCAACCGTGCCATCGTTGATTTGAGATCGTTCAGGTCCTGACCCCAGTCGACGTTCGAGTCCGAGAGATACCGGCGACCGTTCTGTGGACCGCCGGCCAGAAGGTTGAAGTAAGAGAGGAAGCGCGGAGCGGCCAAAAGTGCGGACAGGAGTGAGCACGCCAGGAGGGCCGCGACCGCGGTATGCTGTAGCTTGGGCCTGTTTCCCGGGACAGCGACGATTCCGGCGAGCGTATACAGATAGGGGAACACAGGCAGCACATACCTGAGACCGAGGTTGGCCCCGATGACAAGCGAGAAGAGGGCGAGTATGCAGGCCGCCGGCAGGAGGAGATGAAGGTAGTCTGCCTTCCGTTTGCGCACGGCATACACGAGCGTGGCCAGGACGATGAGGATTGTAGAAATCGGCGTTTTCATCAGCAGTGCAGCGACAAAGTAGGCTGGGGTCTTGACCGCGGAAACATGGCCCATGAAGAAGAACACGTTCCGGCCTTCTTCGATCCTGAGGGTCTCCAGGTCGATGCCCTTCAGATACCACTCGGGCAGCGGGCTCGGCAGTTTCGAGAGCCACCCGCTGGAGAAGACTCGGAGAGCCCCGCTGCGGAGCTCGAATGAACCAAGCGACCGTCCGGTCCCATCCCAGTCGTAGCACGTGTTGATCGACACCACGCTGGCGACGATGAGCGCCGCCGCGAGGAGGGCCATGGCGCTTCTTGAGGGCGCCCCGCCGTGTTCCCCATCGGACCGGCGCAGCGGAATCAGCGCCAGCAGAGCGTGGACGGGCAGCAGGAGAAGCGCCGTGAATTTCGCCAGGAGTGCCGCGACGAAAAAGAGAGCGTACATGACCGCCGGCCGCCAACGTCGCTGGCCGGTGGCGCAACGCCACTTCCACAGATAGAAGGATGAGGCGAATAGCAGTGTCGAAAACCCCATGTCCACGGTCGCCAGATGACCATGCGCGATCGAGTTCGGGCAGGTGCAAAAGAGCGCGAGACTCACCAGCCCGCCCCACGCCCCGAAGAGGGCGCTTGACCAGCGATAGACCAGAGCAGCCAGCGCGAGCGCCAGGATGATGCAAGCGAGACGAGCAAGGAGAAACGCCTCGACGTAGCGACTTCGGTTGGATTCCATGAATAGCCTGCCGAAACGCCATCGGAATTCCGGCTCCTCATCGGATGCGTATCCGGGCGGGAGCGTGCAGTCCAGGAAGGTGATCGGTGAGGCCAGGATCATCTGGACAAGCGGCGGATTGAAGGCGTTGAGACTGTTTGCATGGCCGAAGCGAACAATCTTGGCGTAGCCCGAGGGGACGATCATGAACTCGTCGACCGTCACCGAGTCGTGGATCGCGCCGGACACGGCCAGGATCGCAAAGAGGCCCAGCAGAGCACACGCAATCCAATGGGGGTGCTTCGCGCAGCGCTGCCCGCATCGCCTCCAACAACCCGCCAGCTGCTCCACGATGACTCCCGTCAGCGGCCGGACAGCGCCCTGGCGGCCTCCAGCTCTCGCTCCGCCTCCGCCTTCCTTCCCATCGCAACCAGGATGTCCGCCAGGACAAGATGCGCGAGCCTCTGGACATCAGGATCGTCTGACTTCGCAAGGCCCTCCCGCGCCGTCGCCTCAGCTTCCACGAGGTTCCCACCCGAATCGGCAATCGACTTCGCCAGCAAAACTCTGGCTTGCCCCCACCCAGGTCGCGCCGAGGCGCACGATCGCAGGTGCGGCAGCGCTTCAGCAGGGCGACCTCGTTTGAGGAGGAGGACCCCGAGATTGAACAACGATTCGGCGTGTTCGGGGCTGGCCCTGAGCTCCTGTTGGTATTCGTCGAGAGCCGTGCCATCATCCTGCTGCGCCTCAGCCAGCAATGCGAGGTCGTAGTGCAGCCCGGGAAGCCCGGGCCTGATCTTTCGCGCCGCATCGTACTCGTCTGCTGCCTCGCGCAGGCGCCCGAGTCCCAAAAGACATTCCCCGAGCCGCTTGTGCGTTTGAGCCTCATCCGACCCGACGGCGAGGGCGTCTCGAAAGAACGCGAGAGCATCATCCAGCCGATCGCCCTCGGCCGCGAGCTCGCCGAGCAGAAACAGCGCCCTCGGGTTCTGAGGATCCAGACGATGGAGCGCGTGGAAAGTCGCCTCGGCTGCCGATCTCCGACCCAGAGCTTTCTGCGCCAGGCCGGCCCCGAACAGTCCTGGGAGAAAGTTGGGTTCCAAGGCCAGCGCGGATTCGTAGTGGCGCAGAGATATTTCCAGTGCGCCTTGCTTGAAGTTGATGTTACCGGCGAGAAGGTGAGCTTCGGTGACAGCCGGGTCTTGCTTAAGGACCGCGCCGACCTTTTGCAGAGCGGCGCCGTAGTCCTTCTTGAGCGAGTCGTCAGAGGCGAGACGCAAGAGGTTGAAGAGGGGCAACTTGTCCTTGGGATCGGGCAACGGGGCAGCTTCACTGGAGGGAAGAGGCGCGCTGGCATAGCCGAGCGCACGGAGAGCATCGAGTGTTTCCGGGTCAGTGGAAACACGGGAAGCGGGGAGCTCTTTTGTCGAGACCTCGTCGAGATACGCTTTCATCGCCGGTGGGGGAGCGCCTGTGAACACGCTCCGAACTTCACCGGGATCTACCGTGAGGTCGTACGATTCCGGCCGGGTGGTCTGAACATACTTCTCCGTCAAAATTCGCGCGCAACGAAGAGCCGCCCAGCGATAGTGGAGCTGCGGGTAGAGACTCTCGGCGTAAGCGATCCGGCGGTGATCGGGGTGGCCGGCCAGCAGAGGCAGGAGACTCTTGCCGTCGATTCCATCGGGAGGGGCGATGCCGGCGAGCTCCACCACCGTCGGTAGAAGGTCGACGGTGCGGACGAGGTCCGAGACTACCGTGCCGGGCCGCACGTTCTTCGAAACGACGATCAATGGGACCCTGATCGTCGAATCGTACACAAAGTAGCCGTGCGCCCCTTCGCCATGATCGCCGAGCCCCTCACCATGATCACTCGTGAAGACGATCGTTGTCGAGTCAAGCCGCGATCCCAGTCGTTCGACCAACAGGCCGATCTGGCTGTCCACGTAAGCAATCTCGGCATCATAAAGTCCGTACTGCTGACCCCGGTAGCGCGACACGTACGGCTCAGGTGCCTCGTACGGGGAATGCGGGTCGTAGAGATGAATGAAGGCAAAGAACTTCTTGGCACCCCTCGCGTCGATCCACTTCAACGCTCGATCCATCACTTCTCCTCCAGGGCGCTGGATGGCGTCGAACGCCTGATTCTCGTAACTCGATAGATCGAACTCGTCGAAGTAGTAGTCGAACCCCTGATTCAACCCGAAACGTCCGTCAAGGACATACGCCCCGACAAACGCTCCCGTTTCGTACCCGCCCTCATGCAGCATCTCGGCCATCGTCCGTTCAGAGGGCGGCAGGTAGTACCCACCGTTATCCCTGACGCCGTGGTGAGGCGGATACTTGCCGGTGAGAATGCTGCAGTGGGATGGGAGGGTGAGGGGTACCGAGGCGATGCAGGTGTCAAATCGTGCCCCTCGCCGGGCCAGCGAATCGATCGCTGGCGTGCTGACCCGGGTATACCCGTAAGCCGGCAGATGGTCGAATCTCAGCGTGTCAACCGAGATCAGGACGACGTTCTGCGCGAGGACGGTTCGCGCGGCGAGCCCACCCAGCAGCAGCCAGCACCTCACACGCATCACTATACCATCGCCGGCGCCATGTTACTGCTCTGGTGCGACGTCGAGTAGCGATCGTCAATCACCGGGCTGATCACCGGCCGCCGCAAACCTCGCTTGCAACGGCGTTTCACGGCGCTCCAATACCGATGTGATTCTGGCTCCTTGATCCGCTTCTCGGCTCTCAAAACCGTATTCTCTGGAACCCACCTCCACACGTGATCACCAGTGTGGGTCGGCACGACACGCATCATCGTCTCCATGCGTGCCCTTCGACGGACACCTTAGACCCGGTTGCGACTCCTCACAGAACGACGATTTCCCGATTCTTGATGGCGGCTCGCCCCCGTCGCGGAAGTCGGACGAGCCTTGACTCGTGCTTGAGAGCCGGGACATACTGCATGACTGGGTGTTGTAAAAGGTGTGGCGCAACGGGTCGGCTGACGTCGAAGGCGCCGCTGGTGCACCCACAGCATCTGCATCGTCGAGACAACCCGCTCCCGGAGCCAAGAGTAGGGGGGAAGAGTGGTGGGGAAGGGAATGACGCGCTCAACGCCCCGTCGGACATCTGCGAATGGAGTCCGCCGTCGCCGTCGCCGTGCAGGAGCGGACAAGAGGCTCGCGGGGCTGGGCCTCCCGGAGCACCCAAGGTGGCTCTAAACGACCAGGTCCAGGGTGGCATGACGAGCCTAGGTCGCCACGCTGCTCGCATGTCAACTGGCACGAGATTGTGATACAGCACACCAATCACCGTCGCATCGCCCTTCTCTGTATGGCCGGGATGTTGATCGCCGCCGCGCAAGTTTGCACGGCTCTGTGGCGTGCTGACACTGAAGGACAGGACATTTACTTCGCTTGGGTTGAGGGACGAAGGCTGTTGGCGGGAGAGAACCCGTATGAGCGCGTTTTGAGCGGCGATATGCGGAAGAACGCCAAATACGCGACTTACTTTCCCATCTTCTATGAGTTCTCCGCGGTGACTCAGGCTATGGGGCTCCGTCAGTACCCCGACTGGATCGCCGTGTGGCGGCTCGTATTCATGTTCTTCTATCTGGGAGTGGCATGCGTGCTCTTCTCTGTGCTGTCGGCTAGAGGGCAGCCACTCGCAGGTATCCTCGCCGCCGCTTTCTGGCTCTTCAACCGCTGGTCCCTCGGCCTGATCCGAGGAGCGCACCTCGACTTCATCCCGATCTTTCTCCTGCTGCTCTCGTTGGGTATCTACGCGAGGCATCGTCGCGCCTCGCTTCTCCTCTACGGCATGTCGCTGGGGTTCAAACAGATCGCGATTTTCCTCGCTCCACTCTACCTGATCCGCGTCTGGCGCGAGGCTGCGGGGAGCACTGACACCCCCGGCCAAGACGCCAGGGCGAGCCGCGCTCGGGCATCTGTCCCTCTTCCTGAAACTCCAATCACTGACTCGGCCGTCTCGTCTTCATCACGGGGCTCCCCGCGTCGATCGGGATCGGGCCGAATCCAGCCGGTCCTCGCAGCCGGCGTCCTCATCATCCTGATCCCGCTCGCCACCTCGATCCCGTTTCTGGTCTGGAACGCGGAGGGGTACGTCCGATCGATCCTGTTCTCAGTTACGCGGAGTCCGGACGACCACTTCGGGATAGGGTCTCTCGACAGTCTCCTCGGCTGGTCCGGGTTTCCCGCGCGGCTACCGATGTTGTCGATCATGCTGCTTGTGTATGCGCTCTTCGCACGCGGCAGGATCGGCATGCTCACCGGCGCACTGCTCGTGATGGCCATCTTCGTGGATTTCAACTCGGTCCTCTTCCCCCAGTATGTACTGTGGATCGTCCCGCTCATCCCCCTCATCATCTGCGACACTCTAGAATCCTCCCATCCTGGGAAGCCTTCTGCACGAGCCGAGGGGACGACACCGTCCACACGCGCGCGCGGTACGAGATCCACCGACTCACCAGAAAGCCATGCGTAAGGGAAGGGCACCGACATGCTCACTCATCCAGATGCGCGATCCCGGCGTATGTGAGTCGCGGGCTCCGTATCAATGTGTTTTCATAGAATTTGGGCGATGGTGGGCATTGGGAAGTCGCGCTTCCGGCGGTGACCGAGCAGGTCCACTCCAGCGGGGTAGTAGTTTCAATCGTGACGCCATTTCCGCGTGACATGGCCGAGGGAGGCTATCTCTCACGGATGAAATCTCGATCCGAAGCTCAAATGACTTCTGAGTGTCGTCGCTCATGCGTTTGGCGGTGTGTCCTCTGTATCCCCCAGGCCATGGGCGGAGAGGTAGTGGATGCGACGAAGGACGACCGGCCCAGCCCCACTCTCACGCATGCCAGTGAGCTGCTTCACGTCCCCCGAGGGCCGCATGCCCATTGAGCATGCTGACGCACCCTCTGGGGCAGTCACTGCCCGAGCACTACCGGTGCGCGGGGGGGACACGATGTGGTTGCCACTCGCAGCCATGGGAGTACTGTTGGTCTATATGCCGGCCTTTGGGGTGGGATTCTATGGTGACGATTTTGAGTGGCTTCAGTCGATCTATGGGGTTCGGCACAACCCGTGGCTTCTCCTCTCGCCCGCCAACAACAGTTTTTTCCGGCCCCTCGTCAAGCTGTCGTATTTCGTGGATTTCCTGCTATTCGGTACAGACCAAGTCGGGTTCGCCGCAACGACGGTGGCTATCCACATTTCGAACGTTATTCTGCTTGGTTTGCTGGTCAGAATGCTGGGCCGCTCGTGGCGCACAAGTGCAATGGTAGCGTTCCTGTGGGGAAGCTCGGCGCTCAATGACGAGGTGCTACTGAGCGCCGCCTGTCGTCCGGACTCCATCTCGTTCATGTTCATGCTCCTCTCAATGGTCATCTGCGCGCGTGCGGGCTCGCTCCGAGGGCTGGCGTGGCCAATGTCGATTCTCTGCGCAGGCTTCGCCGCCGGGTCCAAGGAGTCATGGGTCATCCTTCCGCTCCTAGTTTCTACGATGCTCTGGCTCGTCATGGGTGTGCGGCTCATCGACTCGGTTCGCCGGACTGTGCTTCTCTTCGGTGTGGCGCTGACCTATACGCTCTTGCTTGTCGGTGTGCCAGTACTCCGCCGGGACTTGTCGCCACTCGGCTATGCAACGTGGGAGACTTCGCAGATGGTGCGCAAGGCCGCATACATGCCCCTGAAGTACGTAGGGCTCGGGGAGGGGTTTCAGGGCACTGCGCTGGAGATAGGTCTTGTTCTTGCGGTACTCACGGCGACCTTGGTAGTGCTTCACATGCTGCGCGCCAAGCTGGCTCTGTTTGGGCTCACCTGGATGCTGATTGCGATCGCACCGACGATTCCGATTCACTACCTTCCGAATCGATATCACTATGTTCCTCTGGCCGGGCTCTGGATCGCCATCGTGGCGATCGTGGTTGACCTGGTACCATACCTGTCTCGCCGGATCGGCCTTCGTGATTCCCCCCTCTGGGCCGGGGTGGTGTGCTGGTTGTTCCTGCACACTGCGAATCAGACGATCCTGATCAACTGGGACATACGCGACATGGTGCGCTACAGTGAGATTCACGCCCTGATAGTCGATGCGTTCGAGGGGGTCCGCGGGAAGTTGGGTGTGGGGAAGCTGTTTCTGTTCCGCAACGATGGCCGCCTTCGGATGCGCGACCGGATGCAGGCGGAGCTGAGCGGTTCACGGAAGCTCCTCTACGCGCGAGAAGGGTCGATTTGGCAGCTCATACGATTCGAGGCTCTGGCCGAGTTCAGTGAAGATGCCTTCGACTACAAGATCGTGGCTGTATCCCCAGCCGAGCTCCGGTCCGTCAGGGCGACAATTCCTCTTCTTGTCTTCACGGACGAAGGCTTCCGCTGGGATGCCGGTCTCACCCCCCCTGCAGCGCACCAGGTTCCAGCGGGCACGAGGGCCTACCGGAGAGTGCCTCGATGAGCACTCGATTAGGGACGGTATTGCAGCCACTCAAGTCCACCCGCGCAGCCCACGCGCACGGCCCCGATCTGACTGAGCGGTATCTGAGCGAACCGCATAGCTGGTTTCGTTGTGGGAACCCCCACCCGGGCCGTCGCAGGCGAAAGGCAGGCATTGTCCGAGACTCTTCTTGGACCTGGGGGGGCTCACTGGATTCGGGGAGAATCGCGCGGGCGGCAGTGGCACGGGGAGATATGCTCAACCGGCAGCCGATCGCATCCTACCTGAGCGGCGGGCCATGGCGGGATAATTCTGGGGCCCAGTGACAAAAACCGCTACGAGAATCGACAAAATTTGTCGTATCCAGCTTTGCTCGCCGATGCCTGTCCCTTGTTTCGTACAACATAGAACGGCCCCATGCCCAGTTAAGCATGGCACCGTGCTTGCAGTGACTTAAATCGCCATGGCAACCATAAGGAGGTGAGATAATGGCGAAAAGGCTCAGCAAAGGATTCACACTGGTAGAGCTCCTGATCGTCGTTGCGATCATCGGAATCATTGCGGCGATCGCGATTCCGAACCTGATCACCGCCATACAGCGCGGGAAGCAGAAGAGGACCGTTGGCGACATGCGTAACATCGGGACTGCGATGGAAGAGTACATCGTGGACGAGGCGAGCTGCATTGCGAACACAGGCACGGTCAACACGGCTCTGAACGTACCAATCTTCATACCGTTCTACATCAAGGTCATCCCGACGTTGGACGGTTGGAGGAGTAACCTCCAGTACAATCAGAACGGTGCCTTCACGACCACCTTTAACTATTCGCTGTACAGCTTCGGCCGCGAAAAGGCGGCGGATGGCGCCCTGACGTTCGGTTTGGAATACGACAACAAGTCGTTCAACTACGACATCTATTTCTCTGACGGGCAGTTCACATACAGTCCGCAGCAGAAGTAGCCTTACGATTGGCGGCAGCTCGCCAGCGGCGGGCTGCCGCTCCCTTCTCTCCCTCCCAGATTGCCCCCGGACAGATCCGAGAACTCCCGGCGCTCGCTTGGGCGTTTCCTTCGGCTGTCCGCCGGGTCACACTGACGCCCGACATGAATCAAGTTTCATCAATGCGAACGTCGTATCGCGCTCCGGCAACGTGCCTATGATGCCTTCCGGCGCAGTCGAGCAGGGGAGTCAGCCACGAATCCGGTTGCAGCTCTTCCTTGTCGGGGCGTTCTTGCTGTACGTCGAGCTCCTTCTGATCCGGTGGATATCGACCGAGATCCGTGTCTTTGCGTATTTCAAGAACCTCACCCTGATCGGGTGTTTTCTGGGGATGGGAATCGGATGCATGCTCGTCGGACGCATCCGGCTCAGGTTTGCGTGGTCATATCCTCTGCTCCTCCTGTTCGTCGCAGCAGTCGTTCTCCCGAATGAGTTAGGACTCTCCGTGAACCAGGTAGTCAGCCAATTCCTCGGGGAGATGATTGACATGCCGCTCTGGGTCTGGGCAGCCCGAAGCGGCGGGACGGCGTCGAAGGTCGGCGCCCTTGCCGCGCTCATCTTCTTCTTCCTTCTGATCACGATGGTTTTCGTCCCTGGGGGCCACGGCCTCGCTGTGTGCATGGGCCGGAGTGTGAGCAAGATAAGCGGCTATTCAGCTAACGTCGCGGGTAGTCTCGTGGGAATCTGGTGTTTCTCCGCGACATCGTATCTCTCACTACCGCCGGCATGCTGGGTTGCAGTCGCCGCGGTGCTCGGGCTACCATTGCTCCGTGGGCGTCGCGACTGGGCCGTGGCGGTTGGATGCACGGCCGGAATGATCGGACTCTTTTACATCCGGGGAGCCGGGCCTGGCTCTACTGTCTGGTCACCGTATCAGAAGCTTAGCTATCAGCCGGCTGTAGTCTCGGACTCGAGCGGACGTTCGATCCAGACGGGTTACACGCTGCAAGTCAACGAGACTTTCTACCAAAGGATTGCTAATCTGGACCCGCGGTTTCTGAGTGCACATCCCGACCTCTTCCCCGAGTACGTCGACCAGGACCATATCGGATACAACCTGGTTTACCGCATTCGGGAGAGTGCAGAGGAGGTCCTTGTCGTGGGGGCCGGAACGGGCAATGACGTGGCCGCGGCCCTGCGGAACGGGGCGAGACATGTCGATGCAGTGGAAATCGATCCGCGCATCGTCGACATAGGCAGGGGGATCCATCCCGAGCGCCCCTACGACGATCCCAGAGTGACTGTCTATGTCGACGACGCGCGGTCATATTTCAAGAAGTGCGGTCGAAAGTATGACCTGATCGTCATGGGGGCTCTCGACTCCCACACACTCAACTCGGCGCTTTCTAACCTGCGCATCGACAACTTCGTTTACACAGTCGAGGCTTTTCGGGAGGTCCGCACATTGTTGAGGCCCGATGGCCTCCTCTGGCTCGTTTTCGCATTCGAGCAGCCATTTATCGGGGAACGGTTGTATTTGATGCTCCAGGACGCATTTGGTGTACAACCGGTGGCGTTCATCAACCGCGAGGTGGGTCTCCTGAGCTCCGCCGGCGGGGGGGCAACCTTTGTGATCGACCGCGAAGGGCGAATCGAGGAGCGGATAGCTGCGCGACCGCGGGTCCGGCAGATCGTGGAAGAGACGCGAATGAAGCCACAGTCCGCCGTCAACTTGGCGTCCGACGACTGGCCATACCTCTACATCCGGTCGCCGGCGGTGCCTCGTCTCTACTTGGTGGTCATGGGCGCGATCGTCCTCGTTGCCGCCGCACTGACCCGGCCATTCATCCAGGCCTTTCACCGCATCTCCCCTCACTTCTTCCTGCTCGGCGCCGCCTTCCTCCTTCTCGAGGTTCAGAGTATCAGCCGCATGGCGCTCCTGCTCGGGAACACGTGGATCGTCAACGCGCTGGTGATCTCGGCGATCTTGATCATGATCCTCCTCGCAAACGCCTCGGCCTGCCTCGTAAGCCCGCGTGCTCTCCCTCTGGTTTACGTGGCCCTTTTCGTGAGCATTCTCATCAGCTACGCGTTTCCGCTGGAGTCCCTTCTCTCGCTGAACGGCACCTCCAAGAGCGCGGCAGCGAGCGTGGTGATTGGCATGCCCATCTTCTTCGCCGGCATCATCTTCATCCGTACCTTCGCCACAACTGTCGATGCCGGCATTGCTCTGGGCTCCAACTTGCTCGGTGCCATCATTGGAGGGGCATGTGAGTCCGCGTCGTTCGTCGCCGGCTTGAATGCTCTGGCATTACTGGCCCTCGTCTTCTACGTCGCATCGTTCCTGTGTCTGTTCCTCAGTGGCGAGATGCGACTGATGCACGGACGGTCATCGTGACAAGATCGATCCATGCCGAAAGTTGCCCTGGCGATGATCCGAGATAGTGCCGAGGGGTTTACGGGTGCTGATTCGTCCCACCCTGCTGCCGCAAGATTGTGGCCTGGCGCTGCAAGACATCCCCGACCGCCCGGTAGTTCTCTGTGAGGGTCCGCTCGAGCTCCTCCATTCCTGCCAACCCGGATGTGTCGAGGGAGCTCCAGACAGGCTCCCGTACTTTGAGCAGGAACTGGAAATTATCTCGCCATGTGTCGCGCCCGGTCAAGCGGCCCGATTCGTACTCGACCAGGGGAAGGTCGTCAGTGTGAGCGGGGACTGATTTGAGGAGGGACGCCAGCTTGCCACCTCCGGCTACGAAGTAACCCAAGATCGAGACCGGGTCCGCGTGCCCCCGCTCCCTGAGGTGCGCGGCTACCTGAGTCTCTTGGACCTCACGCACGAGGTCCGCCAGCCGGACCGGAGGGCCCCCTGAGTTCCTCCCGACGACAACCGTGAAGGGGTTCAGGGTCGTGTGGACATACCAGACCGTGGTCTCCGGAAACACATCCACGAACGCCTTCAGGATCATCTGGAAGTTGTCGGGGGTCAGCGTGTAGAGCGGCAGCCACTGCGACACAACACCACCCGGCGCGAGCCGGGAACGGCACAATTGGTAGTATTCACGGGTGTACAAGCTCCCATTGCCGCAGTACCTCGGGTGGATCGAGTCGGACAGGATGACATCGAATTGATCGCGCGTGCGCAACAGGAAGTTGCGGCCGTCGCCGTACCAGATCGAAAGCCTGGGATCGCTGAGCACTCCGCGATTCACATCCGGGAAATGCTTGCCCGACAGCTCGATGACCGCCGGGCTGATCTCGGCCACCTGAACCGTCTTGACGCGGTGCGTCGAAACAGCGTAGGCAGTGCCTCCGCTCCCGAAGCCGATGTGGAGGACGCGCTCGGCGCGGGCCTTGAGCAGGAGCGGCAGGTGTCCCTGCATCGCCTGGATGTCGAGGAGGTCCGCGGAGGTCCCCGCGACATTGACCCCGTTGACGCTGATCGACCGCCACGAGGGCGGGACCATGATCTCTTCGACGGACACGGTCGAGGTCAGGTCCTCAGCGAAATCGATGAGCCTCCGATCACTGCTTTCGCGAAAAAGGTCGCTCCGCATCAGGATACTCGGTTGCCGCGCCAGGAGGAAACCGGCCACAAGAGCGACGCCAGCGACGGCGTTGAGGAGCTTGCGCCCGGGGCATCGCCGGGCGAGGAGGAGTGCGGCCACAACGTTGACGGCAGCGGCAGCGCACATCGTTCGATGGACCCCCACGGCCGGAATCAGCGCAAAACTCGCAGCCAGCGAACCGGCCACTCCGCCGGCGGTGTTCGCGAGATAGAGATGGCCCGCATGGGATTGCTCGGTGCCCGCCTTTGTCGAACAGGCCCGCAGCAGGAGCGGAAAGGAAACCCCCATGATGACAGTGGGGATAATCACGAACTGAGTCGCATTCAGGAATAGTGCGACGCTCTGCGCGGCGAATGGCCCGAGGGAGGAGAAAAACGCCTCCATGGCACCGGTCCGCATGCCGAATCCCTCCAGCAGCCAGTACTGGGAGAAAACCGAGAAGGCCAGGGCGACCTCCAGGAAGGCAAGCACCACCGGAAGCGACCCGCGGATGCGATCGGACACGTAGCCCCCGATGATGCTTCCCATGGCCACACCCATCAGAAAGGTCACGAGAAGCAGACTGTAGGCGTAGACCGAGCTCCCGATCTCGAGCACGAGAATGCGGGTCCAGATGACCTCGAGTGCCAGTGAGGAGAAGCCGCAGAGCGCGTACGCGATGAGGATGGATCTCTCGGGACGGCGGTCTATCGCGGCCGCGACCTCGATCGGGCCCGGGGTCTCGCGCACAAACCATGCCGCGAGGCACACGAAGAGGTTTCCGGCCACCGCGATCTGAACAGTCGCGTGCAACCCCAGAAGAGGGATGAAAAGAAACCCCGCCCCAAGCGCCCCTGCCAGCCCTCCGGCGGTGTTCATCCCGTACACCATCCCGCTTACGATCCCTCGCCGTTCGAAGTCAGCCCGGGCACGCAACAACAGCGGCAGACTGGCGCCCATCATGATCGTTGGCGGCAGGATGAGGATGGCCAGCAATGACGTCTGCACAACCGCGTCCACGACGGCAATGCCCGCGATCCCGGCGTAGGCTTGACGGACCCAATCCAGAGCCACGGTCGCGATCAGGCCCCAGACTCCAATTGCTCCCTCGAGCAATCCGTACATCCGCACCGGTCGCATGAGCAGCATTCTTCCAAACGCAAGCGCTCCGATCGCGAGGCCGCCCATGAACAGGGCCAATATCATGCCGGTGGCATAGGTCGTGTTGCCGTAGATGAGCGACAGCGACCGCATCCAAACGATCTCGTAGATGAGGCTGGAGAAGCCGGAGATGGTTACGAGCAGATAGAGAAACATCGCGAGATTCTACCTGAGTTGGAACTAGGGCGATAGCGCAGACAGGATCCCCGCGCTCCAGGACCGTAAGCTTGATCGGAGTAATGACCAGAAACTGATTCTCTGCGAGGATTGGCATGAAGTTCGAGGGGGCAAAATCTTCCGGACTCCTGTCCGGAAGGGAGGAAGGGAGCGATCGTCTCGACCGATGAGAGTGGCTCGGAACGCACTCACCCCTTCGCATCGCTCAAGGGCTCCGGCTCCACTCTCAAGGCCCGCGAAGCGGGCCGGACGCTCTCACGCGCGGTGGAGACGCAATCTCTCTTCGGTTGCGGCGCCACCGCGAGGGGGCGTTATTTCCCCTTCGGCGGTTGCTGGGTCTGGCCGGCCGGCGTCTCCGGGATCACTGAGGTCGGTGGCCGGCTGCCGTAGAAGTAGAGGGTCATCGACGTCAACATGAACAGTATCGCGGCCACCGTGGTCGCCTTCGAGAGAAACGTCGCGGCGCCGCGAGGCCCGAACGTCGTCTGGCTGCTGCCGCCCCCGAACGCGCTCGCGAGGTCAGCGCCCTTGCCCGATTGCAAGAGCACGACCAGAATGAGAACCAGGCAGACAATCACGTGAACGATCGAAACAAATATCTCCATCTATATCCTCTTCAAAGAGCCTCTTACAATATCCGAAAAGCTGTCAACCTTCAAGCTGGCTCCCCCGACCAGCGCTCCGTCGATGTCCGGCTGCGCGGAGAGGCTCACGATGTTGTCGGGCTTGACGCTGCCGCCGTAGAGGATCCTGATGCCGCCGGCAGCGGCTCCGTACCTTCTTCCGAGCCAGGCCCGGATGAACCCATGCACCTCCTGTGCCTGCTCGGGAGACGCCACCTTGCCGGTGCCGATAGCCCAGACGGGTTCGTAGGCGATCGTAAGCAGGTCGCAGCCGGCGCCCTCGAGCCCTCCGGCGAGCTGCCGCTCGACCACCCCCAGCGTGCTGCCGCCCTCCCGCTCGACCAGCGTCTCCCCGACGCACACGATCGCCTCCAGTCCTGCTGCCACAGCCGATTTCAGTTTCCGGTTGACTGACTCCTCAGTCTCGCCAAAAAACTGGCGGCGTTCCGAGTGGCCTATGATGACGCAATGACAGCCGGCATCGACGAGCATCCCGGCGGATACCTCGCCCGTAAAGGCACCACTCTTCTCCCAGTGGAGGTCTTGCGCTCCGAGCCGCAGTCTCGATCCACGGATGGCCTCGGAGACAGTGCTGAGCGCCGTGTAGGGCGGACACAGCGCGACATCGATGTTGTCGATTTGCCCGATCTGTGCAGCAAGGCCGCCCGCGAGCTCAGCCGCCTCCCGTACCGTCCCGTGCATCTTCCAGTTGCCGGCGACGTATGGTCTTCTCATCTGTCGTTCAGCGCCTCCACGCCGGGCAGCTTGTCGCCCGAGAGGAACTCGAGGCTGGCTCCACCGCCGGTCGAGATATGTGTGATCTCGTCTGCCACTCCGGCCTTTTCCACGGCCGAGATCGAGTCCCCTCCGCCCACAATCGTGGTGGCAGCCGAGGCGGCCACGGCCCGTGCAACGCCGATCGTCCCGGCCGCAAACGAGTCAATCTCGAACACACCCATCGGTCCGTTCCAGACGACAGTACCGGCGTCGCGAATCTTGCCGGCAAACTCCGTGATGCTCTGTGGGCCGATGTCGAGGCCCATCCACTCGGCGTCAATGGTAGCGGCTTCCGACGTCTTCGTCGGGACACCAGCTTTCATTTCCGGCGCCGTGACATGATCGACCGGCAAAAGGAGCGGCACCTTACGTGATTCGGCATCCTTCATGACGCGCGCCGCCATGTCGACCTTCTCGGCTTCGACCAGCGATCTGCCCGTGGCGTATCCCTTGGCACGGAAGAAGGTATACGCCATCGCGCCCCCGATCAGGAGAGCGTCGACCTTGCCGAGCAGGTTGTCGATCACGCCGATCTTGTCGGAGACCTTGGCGCCCCCGAGAATAGCGACGAAGGGGCGCGTGGGGCTTTCCAGGGCGCCGCCGAGGTAGCGGAGCTCCTTTTCCATCAGCAGCCCCGAGACCGCGACCTTCACATGCGCGGTGATGCCGGCGGTCGATGCGTGCGCACGATGCGCCGAACCGAAGGCATCGTTGACAAAGATGTCGATTCCTTCAGCAAGCTGTGCGGAGAAAGCCGCATCGTTCGCCTCCTCCTCCGCGTGGAACCGGACGTTTTCGAGCATCAGGACGTCGCCATCGTTGAGACCTGAACGCATGTTCGCGACTTCGGGACCGACGCAATCCGGCGCCATCAAGACCGGCCGGCCAAGCAGCTCGGCGAGTCGGTCCGCTGCGGGCTTAAGACTCATCGCCGGTTTCGGCTTGCCTTTCGGGCGCCCCAGATGTGATGCCAGCAGAACTCGCGCCCCTTTCTCGAGCGCCAAGCGGATCGACGGCAATGACGCTCGGATGCGCGTATCGTCGGTAATTCGTCCTTCTGCGTTCAACGGTACATTGAAGTCTACTCGCATGAACACGGTCTGCCCGCCGAGCGCGACGTCATTGATCGATTTCTTCATTCTCTTCGTCTCCAGGACCCACGGTTCGCCTCCGTGACTGGACTCTTCCCATCGCCCTTCACGCCCGGCGTTCGAAGCAGCGCCGGTGGTCCTACGATGAAATGTATTTCAGCAGGTCTTTGACCCGGCACGAATAGCCCCATTCGTTGTCGTACCAGGAGAGCACCTTGAGCATGTCGTCGCCGACCATTTTTGTATACGCCGCGTCGACGATCGACGAATGCGGGTTGCCCCGGAAGTCGATCGAGACCAGCTCATCTTCGCAGAACTGCAGGATTCCCTTGAGCGGTCCGGTGGCGGCGGCCTTGAAGGCGGCGTTGACGTCCTTGGCCGTCGTGGGCTTGTCGAGCGTCATCACCACGTCAACGACCGAGACATTCGGGGTGGGGACACGGATCGCGATCCCGTCCATCCTGCCTTTCAAGGCCGGGAGAACGAGCGACACCGCCTTTGCCGCACCCGTCGTGGTCGGGATCATCGACATCGATGCGGCACGGGCGCGGCGGAGATCCTTGTGCGGAAGGTCGAGGATTCGCTGGTCGTTTGTGAATGAGTGGATCGTGGTCATTTGACCGCGCTTGATGCCGAAGGCCTCGTGGACGACCTTCGCGACCGGGGCCAGGCAATTGGTCGTGCAGCTTGCGTTGCTAATGATGTGATGGGAGCCCGCATTGTACGATTTTTCGTTGACGCCCATGCAAATCGTGATGTCCTCGCCGTCGGCGGGGGCCGTGATGATGACCTTCTTCGCCCCGGCGGCCAGGTGTTTGGCGGCGCCATCGCGCTTTGTGAAGAGCCCCGTGGACTCGATGACGTACTCGACTCCGAGGTCCTTCCACGGGAGTCCGGCCGGATCCTTCACGGCCAGGACCTTGATCGTGCGCCCATCCACAGTGATCGTGCCGTCCCCCGCCGCGACGTCACAATCGAGATTGCCCAAAACCGAATCGTATTTGAGCAGATGCGCCAGGGTCTTGGCGTCAGTGATGTCATTGACCGCCACGAAATCGAAGTCCTTCTCTTTGAGCGACGCGCGCAGTACGTTGCGCCCGATGCGTCCGAATCCGTTTATCCCGATGCGAATCCCCATCAATCCCTCCTACTCCGAAATGAAGCATTTACATTAGCAAAATCAACCGTCTCAAGGCAAACGGACGCCGGAGACCAGCTCATGGTCGGCCCCTGACTTTTGTTGCTACCAGGTACGCAGCCACGAAACGATATCGGCGATGTCCACGGTTCGAGCCATGTCGAGCATCTCGCCGACGCGGCCCACATCATCCAGATCGACCGTCATACCGGGTTTGAAAAAAGGGGCCAGCCGGCGGTATCGCTTATGCGTGAGGAGCTGCCTGCACTGGTAGTCCACGACTCCCAAGCCACCGTCGATCATGAGGCTCAGGAGGGGCTTGGCCCACTGCGCGTATCCCCAATCGTGCGTCTGACCCGCGACGTAGCGGCCGGAGATCCCCGTGCCGACCGAAAGCAGCCGGATGTCCCGAAGCTGAATGCGCGGGGGATATCGATCGTCGAGTGCCTGGGCCAACGCAGCGACACTCGGGTTGTTCACCACAACGCCGCCGTCGATGTAGCCTTTGTAGGTCGGAAAATAGGCGGGACCGGCACTCGTCGCCATCGCCACATCCACCACCAGCTCCGCTCGGTCATCCCCTGGCCCGGCGAAATTGTGAAAGAACTTCGCTTTCCACTGACGGGGCCGGCCATGCTCGCCCTCGTTGTCGAGGTCAAAGGCCGGGATGAGAACGTGGCGCGGGAGATCCCCCAGAGTCTTCCTGCCGAAGGATCGGCGCAGAAACGCTTTCAGCTTCGAATTCCCGTACTCGGCGCCGATGATGCGGCCCAGATCCGCGACGTCGTCAAGCCAGGTGTCCGAGAAGATCCTCTGACCGTTTCGGATGTACTGGTTTTTGATCTCGCCCGGCGCCATGCCATCGGCCAGCCCGAGCGCAATGACTCCGCCGGTGGAGGTGCCAGCGAAGAGATCCACCGCGGCGAGAAACGGCACTTCACTCTCGAGTCGTTCGAGCAGAGCGGCCGAGAGCACACCCCGAACGCCGCCTCCATCCAACGAAAGAATGCGAAACGCCACTATCATCCTCCCTGCACGGCGAAGCGGCCCGCGTAACGGAACATCTGCGGGAATCGGCACCGGGAAGGCGTGGCTGGCATTACTCGCGTTCCCGGTGCTGGCCTCCAAATGATCATGGTGAAGATGCATCATGTTACCACAGAGACCGGCGTGCCCCGTGCGCTCTTCCGCGGGCGCACTGGCTGAGGGAATGACTTGACCGCAAACACACCGAGTCGTTGTAGGATAGCCGCTGAGGGCACTAGCGGACATCGATTCAGATGAGGAGAGACAGGCTTTCGGGGTGGCGGCGCGTGGCGACGGCGGCCTGGAGCGCCCCGGATAACCCGCAGTTTTTCGGCGCCATCGACATCGAGGCCGCGGCTGTGCTCGAATTCATCGAGCGCGCCAGAGCTGCGGGGCGCCAGGTCACGCCGACTCACCTTGTCGGCCGTGCTGTTGCCCGCGCTCTCGCCGCCGTCCCCGATGTCAACGTGCGGATCGTGCGCGGTCGCGTGATTCCGAATCCGACGGTCGACGTGTTCTTCGTCGTCGCGATCGACGGCAACAAGTCGCTCTCGGGCGTAAAGGTCGAACGTGCCGACGCGAAGAATGTCTATGAGATTGCCACGGAGCTCGCCACGCGCGCCCGACTCCTCAAAGAGGGAAAGGACAAGGACTTCTCGAAGGCCAAGCTCTTCATGGACGGCCTGCCGTGGCCGCTCCCCAGGTTCGCCATTCGCTTCGCCAGCTGGCTCGCCGGCGATCGCGGGATGAGCATACGGACCCTCGGGATCACGCCGAGGCCGTTCGGGAGCGCGATGGTCACGAGCGTCGGGATGTTCGGACTGCCCGTCGGTTTCGCTCCCCTCTCGCCAATGTACCGCATGCCGATCCTCGTGGCCGTCGCCGAGATCGTGGAAAAGCCGGTCGCCGTCGATGGCCGCGTCGTCACTCGCTGGATGCTCCCGATCGGCGGGACCTTCGATCATCGCTATTTCGACGGTTGGCACATCGCCGAGCTGCTCAAGCCGTTCCGCGAATACTTGGCAAATCCCGGGAATTTCGAACCCGCGCCCGGTGGAGGGGAATAACGGCGGAGAGAGATTCCGAGGAAGTGTCGGATCAGGACCAACATTAAAGGCCTGAGTTCAAAGTTCAAAGTTCAAAGTTCAAAGCTGCATGGCACATCGATCATGAAGTTGAACTTTGAACTTCGAACTTTGAACGACTTCGGCCGTTACCAGCTCCAGCGCATGGAGGTGCGGATGCGGCGTGCGCCGGAGAGGGCGCCGAGCGGGCTCGAGCGAGCGCCGTGCGGGAGATCCGTGCCGGCCGTGAGGCTGAAGGTGTCGCTGGCTTCGTAGGTCGCCTCGGCTTTCAGTACTCCACCTGCTGGTTGGAACGAGCCCACCCAGGCGATTTTCCAACTCCCCCACCCCTCGCTCTGGTTGAACGCAAGGATGAAGCCGGGGAGAAGGGCCCTGTCGAAAAGAAACGCCTTGTTGATCGGCGTGGCACGGGCATTCCCCATTACCGTGACGATGAAGCTGCCGTCACGCACCGGACGCTCGGCACCGAGTGCCCAGATGAGCGCGTCTCTGAGATCACGATCGCGCGAGTGGAGGGCCGTCGCTTCGCCGCGCACGACCCACGACCCGACTATCCGCGACACCTCAAGCCCCGCCCCACTCTCGTTCGCGAAACGCCGATGGGTCACGAGCGGCTCTGAGCCCTCCTCCGTGCCCTCTCCCGTATCCGTCTCCGCTTCGATCAGCGGAGCGGGCCGCACGCCGGCTCGCCCCCACAGTCCGAAATCCCATTGCCCCCACGTGTACTGCAGACGAACCGCTCCGAATCCACGCTTCGGCGCCGCGTCATGGGCGTCTTGCAGAAAGATCCCAGCCCACGACACTGGGGAGTATCTTCCCGTCATCACGGGCAGGCGCCACGGGGTCGTGACGGCACAGTCATAGAGCTCGTATCGCAGCGCCCCCCTCTGCCCCTGCACCCTCGCCCCCCACAAAGGGAGTTTTTCGTCGCCGAGTGGATCAGACGCGTCGCGAGGCAAAAACGCATCCGCGGGCGAGTAGCCGTCTGTCTTGCCCCAGCCCAGCTCGAATCTCCCGATTTGTAAATCCATAGCCGTGGCGATGGGGATCGTCGCGTACAGTTCTCGAATCGAGAGCGGCGAACGGCGAGAGCGGCGGTCGGCCACGTCGAGACCGAACGCGCCACGCTCGGCCGACGTGATCCCCTCCGCGCGCACAGAGGCCCTCACGCGGATTCGACCTATCCTGGCGTCCTCTTTGAGCAAAAGCGTCCCCCAGCCCGTGGCAGGTGGATCGTCGTCCGTTGCGTCTTCGAAGAAGATGAAGCTCTTCGCTTCGACGGAGCCGCTGAGCTCGTGCGCATGCGATCGCGATGCGAGGAGCGCGCAGATGATCGCAGCCGTAAGGTCGCTCTTGATGCTTCTTGCCGATTTCGTTTTCAACAGAGGGTGGTATTATACCCCTATGCCATTGAGGATGACCCGGACCGTCTGTCCGAAAGGATGCCAGGTGCGGACAATCACCATCCTCATTCTGCTCTGCTCTCTCTTTTCGTTTTCCGCTCACGCCCGAACTCTCGAACGGGGCACGGTCGCGATCGGCGGTTCATCCAGCCTGATGTATATCAATCAGACGCAGAGCCCGGAGGGCGATGAAGGTGATACGGATCTGACCGTGGTGTCAGTGGGCATCGACATGGATTTCTACATCGTGAAAAACCTCGGCGCCGGTTTGCTGCTGAGCTACCAGAAGGCATCGGCTGATTTCAGTGAATCCGACGGCCTGGATGCGTCCGCGATTCTCATCGGGCCGCAGGTGAAATACAACCTGGATCTCAGCGAGAGAACGAATCTCTTCGTGACCGGCGTCGTCGGCTTCCAGCGTGCGAAGCTGACCGAGACAGCCGACGGCGTCGAGGAAGTGTACGATGATGTCCGTGGTGGCTTCTGGAGTGCAGGAGGTGGTGCGAAGTTTTTTCTGAACGAACGCGCCAGCATCGACGCGTCTGTGCGGTACCAGAGTGCAAAGCTCGAGGATGGCGAGGTGTTCTCGACGGCGGGGTTCGTCGTCGGGGTCGGATTCACGCTCTATCTCCATTGAACAACGAGGGAACAGGAGAGCGACCCGCAGGGTAAACAGGGCTGAGGTCCCCGAGGGGACCGTCTTGGGAGGCAAATCATGATGCGGCTGCTCAATGTCCTCGGCATCCTGGTGCTCGGCGGTATCGTCGCGTTCATCGCACTCAACCTATTCGACTCCGAAGCGGTTCAGAACCCGATCACGCCACCGAACCTCAAACCGGCATCTCTCGCGGCCGATAACGGCTTCTACATCCTCTGGCTCCTGGCCGAGCCAGCGGAAACAGAGATCGCGGCGCGATCGGCGATCATGCCGATCCGCGCGCTGTTCGATCCGGGTTACGATAACGAGCGCACGATCGCTGCTTATGTTGAGACGAAGATCAGCAAGGCTCGGTCCTCCCAAGCCTGGAAGGAGTTTTCCCCACCGTTTCCCGCCGACACAGATCCTGCGGGGAAAGACTGGTTCCCGTTCTTCACTGACAACCGACAGGCCGTGGTGAAACAGAAGGAGCAGTACGCTGTTCTGTTGAGCAGATACGAACGCCTGCTGGCCTCGCCGAGAATCGAGGACTTCACCTTGCCTCGCGACGACGCGCCACTTCCGAACTTGGTGATGTGGATGAAGGTCGCGAAGCTCTCTACGGGCATCCAGATCGTGCAGGCGCTCGACGGTCAATGGGCGGAAGCCGCCTCCGCGCTGATCGCCCAAGTGGACCTCTGCCGGCGATCGATTTCAAACAGCCGGGCGCTCGTCTTCAATCTGGTAGGGAAGGCGGTAATGACCCAATCACTCCGCGCTCTGGCCTGCCTGCTCAGCCAGGAAGCGTGCCCACCCGCCGTCATGTCACAGGTGCTGGGCGGTCTCGCCCCCCTGACCTACGCGGAGTTCGGCACGCGCCAGGGGTTCACCTTCGAGTATCTTGCGATGGCGGACCAGATCGATCGTATCGAATCCGGTCGGCTACGGGAAGACGACCTTGACCTCCCCCTCCCGGGCTATTTGGGTCCCCTCCTGCTCAACTCGAACCGTACGAAGCAATACTTCGCCGAATACTGGAACAAGATGATCGAATACGAGAGCAAGCCTCCTCACACCTGGCCGGCGCTCACCGCTCTCGGCTACACACGGCAGTCCTCGCATTTCCTGTGGTGGGTTCGAAACCCCGTCGGCAAGATCGTCGCAGATATCGCCATTCCGAACATGGAGGGAGTCGCGCGCAGGAGCTACGCACTGAAGGCCCGGCACGATCTGGTGAGGATATCAGCGGAGCTACATCTCAAGCGCCGGGCTGGCCAATCAGCTGGGGCGCTACTCCCAAGTCTCGAGAGCTATCGAGCGTTGGATCCATACTCCGGGCGACACTACATCTACAATGAGGGAAACGGGGTCCTCTATAGTATCGGCCCAGACAGGGTGGATGGAGGGGGCATAGAAAAGCTGATGAGGTCCAGCATGGATTCCGACATCGTGATGATATGCTCACTCGCATCCAAATGACCCCGGCGGGGGCTACTCAACGCTCAGGGCCCAACCACGGTGAGCATGGTGAGCCCGCCCGTCTCGGCCGTCCCCACCGGTGGATGCGGGTGAGGCTGGGGGTGCAAACCGAGAGCCGCGGCTGCGATTACACCGCACAGGGAGCCCGAGGCATCCTCGGCGTCATCCCGGCCTGCATCGTCGCCGTGCTTCTCCTGTCGCCGGTGCTCGTAGCCGGATTCTACGGAGACGACTACGTTCTCTGGCACCTTGGAGTGCAGCTCCTTCGCGATCCCGGGCGCCTGTTCATCGGACCGGAGAACTTCTATCGGCCCGCGAATACGTGGCTGTTCGGACTCAACCAACTGCTCTTCGGTACAAACCCACTCGGGTATCACGTCGTCACTCTGGGGATGCACCTGTCGTGCGGCATCCTTCTCGGCTTCTTGCTTAGACGATTCGTGTCCTCACCGTGGGCCGTATTCGCGGGCACGGCCGTCTGGATGTGTTCTCCTTACTCTTTCGAGCCATTGCAATATGTCAATGTCGCTTACAACGACCTCACCGTCTTGCTCGTCTGGCTGGGCCTGGCTGTGCTCTGGCCGCGACCCGGACAAGCTTGGACTCGTGGGCGCCTCGCGAGTGTGACTGTGCTCGCGATCGCATCATTCGTCTCCTCGCCCTCGACAGTAAACAACTACCGCCTGGAAGGCGGTAGCTTTCGGTTGTTGTCGATTACAAATCGACTATCATCGTGCCCTGGTTCGCTCTCCTGCGCCTCGATGTGCCTCTCAGCCATTTCATCGGTCAGATAACCAGCGCTTGCTCGAAGACAGCCCCAAGTCCCATGGTGCCATCCCCCAGCAACGTGAATGTGGTCGCTGGCCGTGTGCGTCCAGTTCGTAT
>JACPPM010000030.1 GCA_016191015.1 Acidobacteriota bacterium
CGCGCGCGCCGCCGGGCCGACCAGCCCGATTTCCTCACACATCGCCCGCCCCACCGTTCCCGTATTCTCGAACCTCGCCACCACACTCGACATGGCCCAGAGCAACTCGACGGCGTTCTTCGCATCCGTCTCTGCGATCGCGAGCTTCTCCACGAGTTGCGCTCGATCGCTTTCGCTGCAATCGAACGCGACGCCCCCCGGCCGGATCAGACCGCGCCCGAAGCGGCTCCCGCACAGCGACGCCGTCATGTTCAGGAAATCACCCCGGATGCGCCCGCAGTACGATGCCGTCGGCAGGTAGCCGACATCACCGCTCAGCGCGCCGAGATCCCCCATGTGGTTCGCCAGGCGTTCGAGCTCGACCGCGATCCCGCGCAGCGCCAGCGCGCGGGACGGGGGCGGACACCGGAGTAACAGGTTGGTACGAACACCTAGCCGACCAGGGAGATGCGTCCGCGGTCGCGGATGTCCCTGGTACTGTCTGTGTTCCGGCCGGAAGCCGTAGGAATCCCCCGCGAGGTCCTCCTCCTACGCATCGTCCAGCACCGAAACCACTGTTACCGGGAGTGAGATCAATCGGCCAGCGCCTTAAACGCGGCTTGCGACGGTTCGCTGTAGAAATCGATGCGGAGCTTGTCGAGGACCTCGGCAGGCAGCGTGGCGAAGTCGCGACTGTTCTCAGTCGGGATGAGCACGCGCCGTGCGCCGGCATCCATGGCCACGCGCAGCTTGTCTCCGAGCCCTTCAACGCGGCTCAAGACGCCGTGGAGACTCATCTGTCCGAGTACGACCAGCTGTGCGCCGATCTGGCGACCCAGAGTTGCAGACAGCAGCGCGATGTAGAAGGCCATACCCAGGTCAGTAGCTTCCTTGCCAGAGGTCAGACTCATCACCTGGATGTTCACATCATACTCAGCGAGGTCTCGATCGATGCCGATCTTCTTGCCGTTCGAGCGGAGGTAGTCGTAGGCCATACGCGCGGACTCGCGGATGCCCTTAGAGGTGACACCGACCACCGCGAAGCGGCCACCAGCGGGTACGACCGAGCACTGGATTCTGAACAGCGAATAGCGCCCTTCGTCGGGATCGTGGCCCACGGTGAATACATCGCCTGGAGGCAGAGGACCCTCGGGAATGATCTGCGTCGAGCCGAGCTCGTTGCAGCTCACGAAGGTCTCTTGCCTGGTTTCTTTGTCAATGTACGAGAGATTGACACGGGCGTACTCGACTCCGCCCATCCGGCGAAGCTGTTCCTTCACGCGTCGGCGCAGCTCGATTCCAAACCGCAGGTACTCTTCCACCTCGGCCTTTGAACAGTCACCGTCCGGGTGCAGGAGTTTGATGAGTCCCGACGTTGTCCTGGCGATCGCTTTGCGATCACGTTCCTCGACGTGACTTCCAAGGTGGAAGTAGCGGTCGTACAAATCCGCGAAACTCCGCGGACGTAACTCGTTGTGGAAAATCTCAGCGATGTAATCGGCGATGAAGCCCATGTGAGGCGTGAAGTAGCCGGGCTGCATCTTGGGCATTTCCCAACCGGGGAGGTAGGCGTGCCACCGGTCGTGGAAAGCCATGTCGGTGCGGATGGTATCAGGGAACGGCAGAAATAGATGAGACGTACGTGCAATGGTTTCAACATCGCCGTCCAAATTGCCATTGAACACGAATCCTGCTTCACCCTGGATCGTGCCCTTCGCACTGCCACGTGAGAACGATCCCATCTCCATGTAGTCCTTGTAGAGCTGCTTGTCCTCGGGCTTCTTGAAGTGAGACCCGGCTACCTCGTCGAAGGCAACGACGTCCCACCGAGTTACCAGTCCAGGCTCGTACGGCGGTGCGTTCGACGCAAACAACTTCGGGATAGTCACTTGGCCCCCGGAGAGCAGAATGGCGTACGGTGACAACTCTCGGAAGACATACGACTTGCCCGTACTCCGCGGCCCGAGCTCGACAAGGTTGAAGTTCTTCTCAACCATCGGGACGAGCCGTAGGAGATAGAGCCATTTCCGACGCTGCGAGAAGTCCGGGTGTGTGGGCTCATACCCCATCGTCCGAATCAGAACGTCAGTCCACTCGTCGCGGCTGAATCGCCGTCGGCCCTCGACAAACTCATCGTGTTTCGCGCTCGCGATTTGGATCGGCGCCAGCCGCTGGAGGACAAATGGCCGGGTCACCCCTCGGTGCACCATGGTCTCGTCATACAGGAGCTCGATGTTGGCCCAAATTCCACCGGTGAAAAGACGCTCGTGCTTGTGAACGAGCTCGGGCTCGACGTGGACGAAGTCGAGCCCGCTCGCTGCGAGTCGAGCCCAGTACTTCCCGCCTTGGTCCTTCTCGTCGAATATCGCCGTGCAGAGGTCGATGATCTTCATCGATCCGTGTTTCTGGAGCCTTGCCTTGATCAACTCGCTCTGATCTGCCCGAACAATCCTTTCGCTGATGGTTGCCTTGACCTGTTGCAATCCCGAATCGATCTCATCACGGTTGCTGGTGGAACAGAATTTTCCGAGCAGGTATTCCATGACGTAGACCGGGATGTTGAAGCCGACCTTGAGCTTCTTGACTAAGTCCTTGCGCACAACGCGTCCGGCGAACGCCTCAAGCAGCTTCCGGTCGAGGGCGTCGATCTGGATCTCGTCAACCGGCCGCAAGTCGCCATTCTCTTCGGACGTGTTCATGGCTAATCCCATTCCTCAAGGTCGATCCTCAGCTCGACTTGGCAATGGTCGAGAAGCTCGTCGTTGTCTGCGTCACGTACCTCGATCTGCAATCGTACGCCACGCTGGCACGTTTCGCTCTTTTCGCGATCGAGGGCGACCACGATCGACTGGCCCTCAGGATCGACCTTGTACCTCTGAGGCGCCCGGAAAAGCCGTCGGCCACTCGCCGGTTCCACGACCTTCACAAAAACCTCCCGGCCCATCATTCTGTCGTCGGCGCCGAATAATCCAGGCTGACCGGTGGCGCCCGGCTTCAACTCGATCCGAGGCTTAACCGACGTGATTTCCGAGAGCGGCGTCAGGACTACCGAGATCTTCTCCGCCTTCTTCGGCCAGCGGAAAATGACGACTGGGATCACTAATTCCTGGAGAGTCGCGCCGCCGTGGAAATACCCCATCTTGCCGTACGTTCGAAAGGCGTTGACGCTGCGCGGCACCATGCAGTCAAGATCGCTGCCTTTCACACCGACAGCAATGGCTGTTCGGTGTTTGAGCCCTCGGCCGACAACGGCACGTCGCGATCGCCAGAGCACTTCGCCGGCCGGAAGGTCCTCGACCTCGTCCTTCTCGGGCTCCCAGTGGATGTAGCCGTGGTCTGTGACTATTGCCACGGTTGGATAGCCGGCGTCTCGAATTCTTCGCACCGCCCGGACGTAACGCTCTATCTGCTCATCAGCACCTGAGAATTTCAGCTCGCCCTCGTGTCCTTGAGTATCGAATTCGTCGCCAAAGACGAAGAGAAGCCGGCCGGACTCCTTTGGCCCAGGAGGTGGTGAATCGAGGACACTCTTCACGTCGGTAACTGCCGCAGGCTTGAGCTTGAAGCGTTTTCGAAGCCAATCGCGACGCGCCTCGGCTACGGCCAGATCATCCGTGCTTTCCCTGGAAGTGACCCGCCACCTTGCTGGGGCTTCATTGGCGAGATCCACGACTAACGAATCCGGATCATCGACGATCGCGAACGGCATGCCCAAGCAGGTCATCGATGGGAGCGGCGCCCGCGCCCGTTGGATCTCTGACCGCCTGGCAGGCTCCCCTTTGTTGAGCGTCTCCGCGATCCGCGCGCCGAGGTCGTAGCGGCAGGCATCCAGGACCAGCACGGCCATTGGGTCCCTCGACGGACGTGCCTTCGCAAGCAGCTCTCCGGCGAACGGCAGCCCAAGAGATTCGATGCCGTGGTGATGGAGAAGCTCCGAAAAAGTCGAATTCGTCTCATCGAGGCGTCTCAGATATGCTCTGCGCAATCGTGCCCGTACTCCATTGAGGCCACTGGGCAGCCCGGGGTCCTCGCTATGAAGGATGTCGCCCTGCCGGTCGATCTCCCAACCCGTTGACGTAAACCAGCCGACCGCATCTTGCGGGGACGTCCATTGGGCTTCGGCACCCGCATGTTGTCGTAGGACGACCGCAGTCCGGGCAAGGGTCAGGAGGCTTTGCCATGGAATCCGGTGCTCGGCATGGCATCCCCAGAAGCCCATAGAATGCGCGGCGTAGAACGGCTCCCATGTCTCAAGCCGCTTGGCTAATTCGTCGAACTGGTCGAGTTGAGCAAGTTGCGCAACCTGCTTCTGGAAAAGCGCCTCCTCGGCGGCACGCGATGCAAGCGGTGCAACAGCTGAGCTGAGGTTTCTGGCCCAGTACAGCAAGCTGGTCGTGGCGTCGGCGGGCCGGGCAAGGTCCTCGAACGAACCCATGAGCTCGATGTTCTTCAGCCAGCGATCGAGAAGTTTGAGGGCACGTTCCCGCACTGGACCGCTAGGGATCACCTTGTCAGCATCTCCTGGTGGCTCTGACGGCACCCGAACGCGAGCCTCAGTGACTATTAAACGTGCCACTGCGGCCACTCGCCACTCATCTGCCGTGCCCCCGCTATGGGCGGGCAGGCCGAAGTCCTCTGTCACGCGCCTGGACAGAACGCCGGCCCGATCGCGGCCGACGACCTCGTCGACGGTTCTACCCGTACTGGCCAGCGTCAGCAACACTAGGTCATCGTCGACCAGTGTCGTCTTGGCGTTACCCGGCGTCAACTCGCGCCACGCTGACAGCGGGCGATCGATCCATTCCTTGGCGTGAGCGGGCAGAAGGTGTCGGAGTTCGGCCTCGTGGTCGCGCGCGATCTCCACGCCGAACCGGGCGAGCGCAGAGACGAGGGACTCGGTCCAGACCAGGTCCGCCTGAAGCTCAAAGACCTTGAGATAGCCAATGTCATTGCTCCCGACCGGAAGCCAGATCACGCGAGGGGCAGGAGGTGTCGCCAGCAGCCGCTCGCGCAGCACCAGCTCGTGCTCGCCACCAGACCAGAGCTCGAAGGCTCCGCCCTCGCCAGCCGCGCGCAGCAGGTCTCGCCACTCGCTCTCTGGGTCGCACCACAGCACGAGCGGAGCTGGCCCCGCCTTGCGCTCCAAGACGCTTTTTAGCTCGGCCCGGAGCCATTCACGCAGCGTAGTGCTCCCGCTCATGTGCCTTGCACCCCTTGGGTCGATCCCTTCCAGAGGCGCACAATGAACCGCTCTCCGTCTTCGATCAAATCCGGTTCGGTGCCATTGTGCTCGATCATACCCTTGATGATCTTGCGCGGCACGCCCATACCCATGTGCTCGAGGTATCCGTAGTCGCGCATGACATCTTTGAGAAGCTGGTTGCGTGCGGCGCGACAACCAGCCTTCATGCGCACTGGCGTTATTCCATTCGGGAGCCGTCCGGGAGAGATGATCTCGATACGGTCCTCGTAGATCGAAAGCTCGATGTCGGTGCTCGACAGCAGATAGTCTCGGTGAACAACCGCGTTGACCACGGCCTCGCGAATCGCTTCTTCTGGGTAATCCCACCGTTCGACTCGCCGAGCACCATCCTCCAGATGTGCGGTCGCCTTGATGTGACGTCGAACGAAGTCAATTGCCTGCTCGACCAAGCCGTTTTCGACGAGACCGCTCGATCCCAACAAGGGCGTTATCGGCCCACGCAGAGGTGTTCGTTCCTTTGCCGCATAGTCCTTCTCGCGTCCGGGGTACGCCGCAGCATCGATCCCCGCCTGTGGGAGGTATTTATTCACGTTCAGGCCAAACAGAAGGAGCCCCGCAACCGTCGCAGGCAAAGGCGAAGGCTCGTCTGCAAGGATCTCGGTGTTGACGAGGAGTGTACGCCACGCGGTCTCATCGTCGTCCGGTGGTGCATCCTGCTGACGCACACGCGCAAAATAGTCGCGTAGGCGTCGCCGATCCAAATCCTTCATCGAAGATCCGGATACTGGGCGAACCTCCAATCGGAATGCGCCGCGCTGCTGAAAGAGACGCTCCAGCTCTTCTGGACTGGCCTCCCGGCTCTCGCTGCCAACGCGGGTGTAGTATGTACGATGGTTGTTGTGCCACACATGATGGACAGCCCAGCCCCGTTCGACCCTTGCGATCGCGATGTCCTTCCCAGGCTCGATGTCCTTGATGATTTCAAAATAGGGGATGATCTCTGGCCGAACCTTGTCGCGGCACGCCGTCATGACCCATTCCTCGAGTTTCGGTCGTGTCACCCCTACGATTGCGCCATCGTCATCGACACCGAGCAACACTTGCCCGCCCTCGAAATTCGCGAAGGCGACAAGCTCCTTCGCCAGCGCGCGGTTGTCGATGTCATCGCGCTTGAACTCAACACCCGAGTTCTCGCCATTATTGATCAGGTCAAGTAGGTCTGTTTTCGTCATCTGCAAGTCCTCAAAAGCCATATTTCAGTCTTCGCCGCTCGAAGGCGTCCTTGCCCCCCTCGAGGAGCTCCTCGACGAGCTCTCGTACTGGCGATGAATCGATGGAGCCCATGTGTGACACCGGGATTTCCGCTTTGCCCTCATCCCGGCTTGCCTCGCCCGCCGCGCTGAGACCAATAATCAGCTCGGCATCACCTAGAACCGGGATGTTGGCGTTATGAGTGGCGAAGACAAACTGTCTGCGCCGCTTTTCCTCCCGCATCTTTGGAACAACGCCGTCCGTTATGAACCGGTTATCAAGGTCATCCTCCGGCTGGTCGACGATGAGCGGTGCATCTGACTCAAGCAGAAGAAGAAGAAGGACAGCGGTCGCCTTCTGGCCAGTCGAAAGATCGTCAAGACTCTGCCAACAGGCGGATAGCCCCTCAGGGGATACATTGAGCTCCATCATCGTCGTATGAACAAGGTCCAACTCTTCGATCTGCATGATAAGCGCGGGATCTGCCTGAACAATCCGGTCAGCCTGGGCGGGTGGAAGCCCAAATTTCTGGGCAAGCGAATCCTTGCCCAACCGGCACGCCTCAACGAATTCGGACAACGAGATTGAATCTCGCCGCCTGAGCACGTCGATGGCTTCAGAAAGACGACCTCCCGCCTGCCGGAGCAAGACGTACAAGGGCTCTCGATTTCCGGCGAAGACGACGCGAACACGGACACGGTCTGCGAGCTGTCGGCCAACCTTCTTTGCAGCACGTTCAAGCTCGCGGAATTGCTTCGCCTTCAAGTCCTCCCATTCGGCCAGCAGGTTGCGCCGTTTGGATTCGTGCTCCTTCTCGTCGCGCCGCAGCGCCATGTCGCGTTCCTTGAGCGGGCGCAGATCTTCGATCTGACGACGCAGGCGGAGAAACTCCTCGCCGTCAACCTTGGACTTCTGCAAATCACGCAGCGTCTTCTCGTACGCAGCCTGGACCTCCTTCTTGTGAGACTCCCATCTTGCCCGGACTTCACCGAGCCCCTTGTCCG
The DNA here is from genome assembly GCA_016191015.1 of Acidobacteriota bacterium. Classification (GTDB taxonomy): domain Bacteria; phylum Acidobacteriota; class CAIWXX01; order CAIWXX01; family CAIWXX01; genus JACPPM01. Next base: position 7,438 of record JACPPM010000030.1, read on the forward strand.
CACGATCGATCGCCTCTTCCATCTGTTTCGCAGCCCGCTCAACATCGGTGTTGAAGCTCTCAAGCACGGTGTCCGCGAGGAGCAAGGTCTGTTTGCCAGGAAGGCCGTCGAGCGCCTTATCCGTCAGAAGTGCGCGGTCGATCGGAATGTTACGTCTGAGTTGCTCGAGCCATTGGCGCACGGGCGCAATGCGTTCAGCAGCCGTCTTCATGATGCGCTCTTCGCGCACGAGCAGGCTTTGTTCCTTCAGGCGCTCTTCAAGCCCAGCCTCCTGAAAGCGTTTCAACAGCTCCTCCAATCCCGGAAGAGTGCCTAACTGCTCCGCGACCTGTTTCAACTCTTTGCGAACTTCCAGAATCCTTGACCGAGAGCGCTCCAACTCGCGCTTCAATTCGTCCTTGCGCTGCTCGAGTGCCGGATCAGATTCCGTGAATCGTGCGAGAAGACTAGTGCGCTTCTCAGGATTCTTCGTGAGCTCGGAGATCTCGTGCTGTCCGTATACCTCGAGCCCGGCGACAAGATCCAACGGTGAGATCGATAGCACGGCCCCAGACTCATCTCGCACCACGGGTGGATTTGGGACCGACCTTTCGATCAAGTACTCGCGCTTTATCGGTCTATAGGACCGTACTAGCAACGAGACCTTGGTCCCGCTCTTGAGAACTTGCCGAACGATCCCCTCATGGGCCTTCCGAGCGTCTTCTCCCAGCGGGTCCATCGCTAGTGCGTATCGGAGACTCTCGACCACGGTCGACTTGCCGGCGCCACGGCCACCGATCAGAACGTTTAGATTCTCGTTGAAATGGACTGCTGCCCCGTCGAGAAACCCACCTTGCCAGGCAAGGGCAGCCAACTCCGTGTGTTGATCGGGAGGTGGATCGGAGTTGAGACGAATCCGCGACTCAGGATCCAGGAATGCCTGCCGGAGCCCTTCGACGGATATATCCGACATCTTGATCCAACAAGTAGCAGAGGGATCGTTGAGATCCGCCGGTTGAGCAACATCCTTCGCGTTGACAACGGCGATAGCTAGCCTCGATCCTGCAGCCGGGTCGCGCCGATAATCCGAGTTCTGATTCGTGATGATAGGCTTCTTGTCCTCAGGAGCCTCGTCCACGGAGCCGGGTATCTGTACGGCCAGAAGATTCCTGTCCTTCCAAGCATTGATCCTCGGTTGGCCATGCAGGATACTAAGCAGGCCCTTGTCTTGAGTCACGTGAGCAGCGATCGTAATCCCGCCCTGAGTCCTTACGCATGCAAGCAAATCGCTGAGGGATTTGGTTGACAGGCCAGCCGAGGGATCGACATCCACTATTCCAAGTTCACCAAGATATCGCGCAAGCTTTTCAATCGGCGTATCAGGTGAGTAGATGCACAGTACATGGACGCCTTCATGCGACGCGGCTTCGAATCCAGGGAGCACATGGACCCCCCGCTTCCTACCTTCTTCTCGGAACCGATCCACTCCGGCGACGCTATTGTGGTCGGTGATGGCGATGACGTGGATGTCCAGTTCCTCGCACTTGACAAGGATGCCCTCCACGTAAGCTGTCTCATCCATTCCGTGTGTCTGGCCGCGGAACGACGCAGAGTAATGGTGCGGGTTCACTTGTAGGGCGCACTTGTAGAAGCTCGCTCCGGTGCGCAACGCCAGGGCACTTCGAATCGGTTCTGGCCAACTCATGTTGTGTCGCTCCTCGTCGCCGAAAGTAATGGGGTGTCGTTGGCGTACGGCAGGCCTTGTTCCCCAGAAGGCCACCATCCGGGTCTTGGTAGCTTGCATTCGCGGCACCAACGGCGTTCATCGGCGCGCCACTCGGCGCGATCGGCGATGGCCTTCTCCACGTCCTTTGGCGCCAGCACGGATGTAGCGAGCAGGCCGGCACGCTGAATCGGGGCGATGTTCACACGGACGCCATCGTTCAGATCCGGGTTGTATCTGCGTTCCTGGGCGAGAAAGGCGTCCTGCGTTGCGGGCGCGGGCGCCTGGCCATCACGCGATGTCCACTTGTCGATTGGCTCCTTCGCTGCGATCTTGTCGAGCGCGGGCGTCGCAAAGCCCTCGACAATCACCCGTTCAAGCCGGGCGTCCAACGCCTTCAGCTCTTCCACCCGCTCTTCCAACTCCAGGCGCCGTGTGTCTTGGTCGGCGGAGCGCTCCTTGATCTTGTCCAGGCTGCCGAGCTCAGTCTGGAAGCTCGTACGCAGCGGGCCGACGTACTGCGTCCTCAACTTTGGCAGGAGGTCCTCATCGAGGCGGTGGTAGTAGACGAGGCAGGAGAACGCTGGCGTGTTCCTGCTCATGCCTCGGCCGCGGGGCTTCCCGTCGTCGCCGCTTGCACTGACGATTTGCAAAGCAATCGGTCGCTTGCGAAACTGCGACATATGGCATTTGAAAAACTCCGATCCGAGCCATGCGCTGAGTGGCCGCCCGACGATGTCCTCGCACTCCCGCTCGACTGCTCCTGCGTGCTCCGCGCCGAAGTCGGCGGCGATGCGCGCGCGGACCCGGGCGAGGAGCGTCGGCTCGCTCGTCCCTTCGAAGAGGGGGATGACGCCGTCCGGATCGGCCCATGCAGGGGGGGACGCCTTCGCCTCCACCTCACGCGGCCACCTGTGGCCCAGGAGCCGGAGCACCAGCACGCACAGGTAGTCCTCGACGAACCGAACCAGCTCGGGTTTCGAAACGGCACCTTCCTGGTGGCGCAGCTCGCGCAGGAGCCAGTAGATCGAGATCGGGTGCACGTCGAGCCTCTGGGCGAGCTCCTCGAGGAACGTCTCGGCAGGGATCGGGATGCGCGCTCCCGAGAGAACGACCTCGTTTTCACCATCGCCGCCGTCCTCACCGCTGAACGTGTCCTCCTCTTCTTCGTCCACCCTACCGCCCGGTCCGGCCTCGTAGAAGGCACGGAGGCGGCGCTTGAGAGCGTTAAGCGCCTCCGGGGAAAGCACCTGCCGCTCCTCGCGTACGAGAGGCTCGAGGACCTCTGCAGGTACGGACAGCCCCTGGGGCAACTCAGGGATGGCGTCGTAGCCGGCAATGAGCGGAAACCACCCCGCGGGTGTGCCCGTCTCGTCGAGCACGGCCTGAAGGTCATCGCCATCGACGCCATAGGCCTTGAACACCTCGCGCTCGGAGCGACCTTCGATCGTGTGGAGCACCGCGGCGACCGCCTCGCTCTCCTCCGCGAACCGGCGCCGGGCGTCGACGAGCGACAAGCCCGAGGCGGGTGTGCCGACGAAGCTGCGCTCGGTTGGGTCGAAGGCGACGAGGTAGCGTTTGAGGGCGATGCAGGTGGACTCCGAGGCCGCCAGGGGGTCTGGGATGGGATCGGGAAGTGGGACGCGCGCTACATAACTCTCGCGAATGTCGAGGCGGGCGGCTATGGCCCGCGCAATGAAGCCAGATGCGCGACAACTCAAGACCGCCCCGAGACCGACACGTGCGTCTCTTGGGAAGATCCCGGATGACTTGCTCGACATCATCCCGTCCAGCGGCAGAGCTCGGAAACCCAGCGAGCCCCGCGCGACTTGGCTGTACGTCCACCCCTCCTTGAAGTAATGCTGCTCATTCTGCACGCGCGGGCCCGGCGTCGCCTTGATTCGCGCCCCGTCATGCCCCCAGTCCACGACCCAAAAGTGATGGCCGAACCACTTGCCGTAGCCGCCGCCCTTCTCGAAGGGCACCCAGCGGCGCCCGCGCACGGGCTGAGTCCACTCTTCCGGCTGTACCTCCCACACGAAACGCACGAAGCGGCCGTCGTCCGCCGTCGCCAGTCCCTGGCACACGTCGGCCACGTCGCCGAGCGTCCGTCCCGCGAGCAGCTCGAAGAACTGCTCCCGCAGCCAGTAGCACAGCGGCGCCTGCGGAATCGTGAGGAACCGCGCCTGGAGCGGCCGCGAAACGATTGGGTGGGAAGCCTCAGACATCGGCTCCCTCCTCGTGCGGCGACGGCTTCGCCCAGATCGTCAACCGCAGCTCCTGGCCGAAGAGCTCGTAGACCGGTTTGCGGCCTGAATGCCGCTCGCTTTCCTCGAGGATCCGTCGAACCCCCTCACCGCGCGATTCGAGGAAGGCCCGGCCGGTCCGGCGGCTCTTCATCTTCGATAGGTAGCTGACCAGAAGCTGGTTCCGTGTGAAGACACGGTACGGCATCGTCTCGATGGTGAGGGTATTGGGCAGGCTGCCCGGGCTGTGAAGCTCCAGGCGGTCGCCGAAAAGAAACAACCTGATCTTCGAACCAGCGATTGAGTAATCCCGATGGGCGACCGCGTTCACGATCGCCTCGTGGATAGTGCCGATGTCGTACTGCGGATAGTCATCGCGTCCCACCGGCTTGCGCGCGGGCTTCAGCATGAAGCGCTCAACAAATGCCGTTGAGTCGTCGATCTGGACGTCGGCCCAGCCCCCGATCCTGTCGGAATGCGCGAGATCATCGGAGGTGAGCTTTGTTCCGCGGTACACCGCCGCCTCGATGTAGGCCGAGGGCAGATGGGTCTGCGGAGCCTTCCCGAACGCCAAGAGGCCAGCGACGGTGGGGCGATCGGGCCCGCCTTCCGCCGCAGACACAACCCTTGTGTTGCGCAGCAAGTCCGGCCACGGAATCGAGAGTGGACGCATCGCGAAGAAGTGATCAAGCCTCTCACGGTCCAGGTCGTCGGCCGTCGCCGTGGGAACCGGCTGCTCATCGAAGACGAAGGCGCGGCCGCGCTCCTGGAAGAGGCGTGCGAGCGGGGCGCCGGCGAGGATCTGCTTGCTCGACCCCACGCGCACATAGTGGCGCCCACCGCTCGTGCCATGGACGTAGAGGCCACGATGGACCTCGACCAGCATGACGAGAGTTTCGGAGCCGTCGGCGAGGGGCAGACGCTCCCGCCGGATCAGCGGGCGCAGCGACGGATCGCAGTTGTTCGTCGCCACGTTCACAATCCAGCGCTCGACGTCCGCCATGCGATCCTCAGGCAGCCCACGAACGACTCCAGCATCCTCGACGCCGAGGAAGATCACGCCCCCCTCGGCGTTGGCAAATGCCACCATCTCACCGGCCATGTCCTCGGTGTTGGGCGAGCGCACGCCCCGGTCCGTGAACACCACTTCCTTGAACTCCGCCCGGACGTCTTCGCCGGTCGCGAGCTGCCGTTCGATCTCGTCTAGCGTATCAAACATGAAGGCCTCGTCCTCTCAGTACCCGTAGCGCTCGCGGCGCAGCCGGAAGGCCTCGGCGCTGCCTTCCATGATCACGCTCACGAGATCCTTGATGTCCGGCCGGTCGATGCTGCCGGCGCCCAGGATCGCGCCGCGCCGATCCCTAACCCCGAGCGCGACGATCAGTTCGGCATCGCCGTTTACCGGGATGTTCGCGTTGTGCGTCGCGATGATTACCTGCCGCGAGAACTTACGCCGTCGCAAGAGGTCGACGACCACGTTGTAAACATACTGATTGTCGAGGTCATCCTCCGGTTGGTCGATGATGATCGGCTGGTCTCCCGCCGAGAGCAGTAGGCTCAGGATCGCCGTGCTCTTCTCGCCGACTGAGCCGGTCTCGATTGTCTTAAACGAGCCGTCGGCGGCGCGTACCTTGGCCACCACGTGATCTTCGGGAAGAAAGCGCTCCAATTCATCAAGGCGGATACGATCCCGCCGTGCAAGCGCATTGAAGAAGTTCTTCGTCAGTGTGTCCGCGCCGAGAACGGAGGCCACCTGCGATTCGCGCGGGTCGAGCGGTGCACCACGCGCCGCAGTGGTCTGCAGGTCGGCACAAATGGCCTCGACCAGCTCTCGGAGGTGATCCGGCAAATTCCCGTTCGGCGCAAAGAGGTGGTCGCAAAGCACCGTCCAGTCTCGCTCCTGCAGCCCCGCGCCACCAAACCACATCTCACGCCGCGACTCAAAGTCCCCCCGGTCGCGGAACGCCAAAACATCCAGGCGGACATCGGCGTCCACTTCTTCGAGGGCGCGGGCGCGCTCACGGCGGGCCGCCAGTCGCGCCTCATGAGCCTCGACGAGTTGCGAGCGGGCCTCCCGGAGTTTGCGCGCGACCGCCTCCAGCTCTTGACCTGTCCTTTGAAGCGAGGCCAGCTCCCGTTCGAGCTGCGCGCGCCGCTGGAGCAGCTTCTCGTGCTGGGCGAAATCGACGCCGCGCGCAGTCATCTCCTGTCGCAAGGTGTCGTACGCCGAACGTGCCTCGTCGTACGCGGCTTGCCAGCGCCGAGCTTGCTCAGTCGCGATGGTGTCGCGTAGCGCCAACAGGGTCCTGACCTGATCGCGCAAGGTGGCCGCGGTCGCCTGGCGGGTGCTGCGAATCCGATCCGCCACCGAGCCGAGCCATTCCACGCTGGGCGTGCCATCCGGAAGCACACCGGCGCCTGAATCGGCGGCATCCATCGTTGCGGCCTCGTCGTCGATCCTGTTCGCGAGCGCATCGATCTCCTTGCGAGTGTCTTCCAGCCAGCGCCGTTCGCGCTCGAAGCCGTCGAAGCGCGACAGCACCTCCTTGCGGCCAGCGCCTTCGAGAAACGCGATCTGGTCGTGGACCTTCTGCAGCTCCGTTTCGACCGCGGGGAGCTTCGCACCCTGTTCCGTCAGTCGTGTCCGGGTCGCTTGTAGCTGCGTAAGCGCATCAGTGAGCGACCGCCGTCGGCCATCGATCTCGCGCAGGCGGTCAGGGTCGATCAATGCATCCAGCTCGATGCGTTGTGAGGCCGGATCGCGAGCGATGCGTGCGATCTGCCGCTGCGAGAGGATCCGGGGTCCGACGAGGCTCCGCACGTCGAGCGCTGCGGGCTGGGCGCCTTGCTGGTCGGGGTCTGGCACGACCTCGATGCCGGAAGCCGAGCGGCGCACACGGTAGCGGCGTTCCGCCACCACGACGTCAATCTTGATCTCGTGATCGGGGAGCAGCGTCCCTTTCGTGTGACCGAAATCGCGGTCCTTCTTCGGTGACAGGACGGACTCCACGGCGTCACGGACGTTGCTCGGCTCGTCGTCCGTCAGGTCCTCGCGCCGCGCGCGGTCGAGCGCGTAGCGGAGATACTCGACGACTGTGGACTTCCCAGTGCCTCGACCTCCTATCAGCGTCGTCAGGCAGGGGTTCAGGGGCACATCGATGTCCTGGAAGAAATCAGTTCCCTTCAGGCGGAGTCGCTCCAGCCGCGGATAGGCCCGGCTCGGGGGCCCGTCTGCCATGCGGCGCAGCCGGGACTCCGGGTCGAGGAGGGCAAGTCGAATCCCCTCCACGTCCGGCACCTCCATCTTTAGCCATGTGAAGCTGCTACCAATCTCTTCGTACCGATGAGGGTCGGAGCACTCGACGAGGGGCCAGTGCTTCTGTTCGCGGTAGCGGGTCTTCTGTGCCTCCGTGAGAGTCTCCCAGTCCTCGGACCGCCGTGCGGCCGCCCAGTGCCAGAGCAGCTCCTTGAAGGCTGACGGCAGGTCTGCGAAGGGACACGATGCCTGGAAGCCATGCCAATCACGACGAGTGATGACCTGCTGACGCAGGTGGCCCTTCATCTCATCCCACAAGGTAGTCGCCACCGTGATGCTGGAGGCCGCAGCACCGCCCACCACCTCGCGCGAGATCCCCTGGCGGCTGTCAGCGTGCGCCGGAAGCACGACGAACTCCAGGTGGCGGTCGCCGGACGACGGCCGGCAGAACTCGTATAGACGCATGAGGAAGTCATCGACGGACTGGCCCGTCGCGCGCGGCGTGCCTGTTTTGGGATCAAAACGGTCGGTCGCGCCGAAGACGTGCTCGATCGCACGGTCGATCACATCAGGGTTAGTGCTGCTTGCGAAGACGACCAGAAAGTGGATGGGTCGCTCGCCGCCAACCGAGAACTCGACGCCGGGCAGAATCGCTGGCATCGAGAGGCCCTTGTCCCTGGCCTGCCGGGCGAAGGTCTCGAACTGCGCACGTAGGTACCGATAGCCCTCGATGCTATTGTGGTCAGTGAGGGCGACGAGATTCACGCCTGCGCCAGCGGCGGCACCGCGGCAAGCCGAAACGAACCGGTCCGCGATCTCGGCAAGACGCTGTGGCTTCTCCTGCTTGAAGGCATCGATCGCCGCCCGGATGTCCTCGCCGAACTTCTTCTCCCCATCAAACGGCGTGTGTACGTGCAGGTCACACCGTAGCCAGCGCGCACCGGGCTCGCGGGGCCCCTGAACAGCGGGATCGGGACGAACCATGGCCTCCTCTGCAGAACTCATAGCCTCGCCGCCTCTCTGAGTGGATGCTTCTCGGCAGCACCCTTGGTTGACCGCAACGGGCGGATAGCCTCCCGTAGAAGTGAATCCTTTTCCTCGGAGCTCTTGGGTCCGACCAGCCGGAAGGCCGTCAGGCGGTGGTCGGGTGCCGGCTTTGCCTTGGCGAGGACGAACAGCGCTGTGTTCACAACCTCCCCCCCGATCTCTGCAAAGGCGCGAGGCCCCAAGTGCGCGAGCGCTTCGATTGTGGCTTCCCGCAGGACACCCCCGAACGCCCGCTGGGCCTTCTTCCGCTTCTCGCCGTCGAGAGCCCGGAGGTCGGCGAACGATCGCAGGAACATCCAAGACTGTTGCGTAACCATTGCTACCCGGCCGCCATCGGCAGCGAGCTGGAGGCACCGGAGGATGAACGCCGCGTAAAGGTCTCGCTTGCCCGAGGAGAAGTGGAGCTCGACGTGGCGTTTCAGAACCGGGCCCATGCTCTTCGATCCCATGTACGGCGGATTGGCCGCGACAACATCGTATCGACGAGAGAGCATCTCCAGAAGCGTCACGCCCTTCGCGGCTGCCTCTCCGAAGAAAGCGGCTCCCAGATCGGCGCCGTGTGCTTCCGCTTCAAAGTGCGCATGAATACGACCGATGGCGCGCACGTTCCAGGCTTCGTAGCTCTCGACACCGATCGGAAGCTTCCCTTGGACCGGTTTCTGATACTCGTCCCACAGGGCGAGCTGTTCAGAAGGCGATCCGACTGCTTCGTACCTCGCTTTCAGCGCTTGGAGCTCCTTCTCAACTGGCTCCTCTATCTGCAGGAGAGATCCCAGCTCATCGGCATGCGCAAGTCCTTCAAAAACCGCGAAGAGCGCCGGCTTGAGCTGCACGTCCTCCGGGTACTTGCGGAGGAACTCCTCCAAGTGATCCTTGCCAGCTGGCAGGCGAATGTTCGTCGCGACAATGTTCACGCGTCGCGGCACGAAATGCGGCGCCTTTTCCTTGGCCTTCATCACCAGAGCGAGCGCCGCAATTTGAACGGCACGCTCATCGATGTCGATGCCGTACAGGTTGCGTTCGAGGATTGAGCTGCAAATCTGCCCCGGGTCGGTTATCGCACCCTCCTCAACGTACATCGAATAGAAGAGCTCGAACGCTTCGATGAGGAAGTGCCCGCTGCCGCAAGCCGGATCGAGAAAGGTGATGTCGCTGACAGGCTTCTTCGAGACCGGCGCGCCGTCAGCGTCGCGGACGTAATACTCCCACTTCTCGCAGAGGCGCGAATTCGGCTGAATTCCCATCCATACCGCGCCGAGCGAGTTCTGGACCAGGAACTTCACCATGTAGGGCTCGGTGTAGAGACCCGTCTTGTAGACGATGTCGTAGCCCTCGCATTTGAAGCCCTTCTTCGTCTTCAGCCAGTCGTCGACGCGCGCTTTCTCTTCCGTGTTCCAGTACTGGTAAGTCCAGCCGAGGGAATCGGGGGCCGTGAATACCTCATCACTCGCTGTCTCCTGGCCCTTCACTGCCATTGTGCCCGAGAGGAGCGCAATGCATCGCTTGAGCGCCGCGACCGACAGTCGGAGTGCCACCGCCGGGCCTCTCGGGTCGAAAAGAACGGGGAGCTCAAGCGCTCGTCGTGCAAACTCGTCGAACATCACGGCGAACAGTCCTTCGTCTTCTCCCGCGCAACGCTCAGGCTCCTTCTTCGCGAGTCGGTTATGTTGGAGGGAGCGACCACCGTAAGCGTCCTTCTGAAGGATCACTTCGTCGATCAATCCCCGTGCTTCCATACACCGAAGGGCCAGGAGACGGTTTGCCCAAGTGTAGGCCGCATCTCGCGCGAACTCGGCGATGGCAGCCTCGGGGCTCTGCCCAGCCTCGACGTGGCTCTTGATGAAGGCGTCGATGACGCGACGAGCCTCGATATCCTCGCTAACAAGGTGAGGAAGCTCATCGACTGGAACCGAGGTTCTGTCCCGGCGTACTCCGATGGAGGCAAGGCGTCGCTCGAGGTCCCCTGCCTGCCAGTTCCCATGCTGGTCGTACCTGCCCTCGAGCTCGTGGCGCAGCTCCAAGGTGACGGCCTTGAGGGTGTTCTTGAAATCCATCACTCGAGCTCCACCTCGAACTCCTTGAGCAGCGCGCGCACTCGGTCGTCGAGTTTCTTTAGGAGTGCTTCCCACTCCGCTTCTGTCCGCACTCGCCGGACGATGGCGACATCCGAGAAGCGAACATGCCGGGTCTCGCGCACGGGCTGAGGCGGCTGCTTCGTGTCTTCCGGCGGCTTCGGGGAACGCTTCTCGACTTCCCTCCGGATCGCGACGCCCAGCTCATCCACGAGTCGGCGTGCCCGACTAGGAAGGGCAGCCACGCGCACCGGATCGGTCTCCAGGTCCAACGCCACCACAAAAGCGTCCAGCGGCGTCACCATTTCTCTAGCCAGCTCCTCATCGAGAAACTGCTGTTTGAGGTCGGCGGGAAGCCGGTCCAGCGCGTCCTCGACGATCTGTCGCGCCTCGTCCTGCCATGACGATAGCAAGGTCTGGAGCTCGATCGCCAAGGTCGCCTTCGCTCCCTGGATCTGCTTCCAGACTTCCGTTTCCGTGAACCGCGCCCCCGACCGCGCGGTCTCGTACTCGCCGAGGAATCGCTCGGCCGCGCCACCGGCTGGCAAGAGGTGCTCAATAGCTCGCAGCTGAGTGGCAAAGGCTTTGAGCTCCGTGAATGCTGTTCCCCATTTCTCCCGGAACGCCGCAACCTGGTCTATTGAGTCCACGCCGTGTTTCAGATCCTCTGCGCGCGCGTGCATCTCTTGCACTCGATGCATGGGGTTCGAGAGCGCGAGGATGCTCTCAAGGGCGTCCTTACCCTCGTCGAAGGCTGCAGGCCGAGGGAGTCCCGCAGGCGCGCCCCAGTCGATCACTTTCTCGGCGCGCGCGAGCTTTTCCCGTCCGTAGGTCTCCATTGCTTCATGGAGCGCCGCCGGTGTCTCGTCAATCTTGCGCGTGCCGATGAGCTTCATGAGCAGGGTTCGCGTTTCTTCGAGAACCTCCGGAGAGATCTCGGACTCCTCGAGAACGAGCTCCAACTTCTCGAACTCACGGCTGTCGCGGAGGGCCTTCTGAAGGGTGCTGTCCGCCGGATTGGAGTGCGGCATCTTGCCAATCAGTACCTTGATCGTGCCTGCGCGAACGCACCCGGCGACGCCGACTCGGACTGCGTTGCGGTCCCATCCATACGGTGGCGCACCGAATTCATCGAGGAGGTTCTTACCGAGGGTCCGCTCTTTCCTGCTCTGGCGACTTGCCAGGTAAATGCGGGTCGAGTCGAGAAGCGGTGAGTGCGGATCGAGAGCGCCTGCCTTGTCGAAGAGCCGAAGCGCTTTCACATCGGGGGAAAGGTTCTTTTCTCCAGTGAGCACGTCAAGAATGGCCTTCTGCTCTTGCGTGACACGTACAGGTACTTTCTCAAACTTCGGGTACAGAGTGGGCCAAAAGCTCGCAAGCTCAGCACGCAGAGTCTCACCGGGCGTCTGTCCGGTGCGAGGCGACAGCGCCCGACTCGAACCTCGGAAAACCACCTGGGCCTGGCGAAACCCGGCTTTGATCTCTTCGCGGACTCTTCGCTCGATCTTGTCCAGATCATTGGTTTCGCGTTCTGCTGCGAGTTTGCGCGCATCTTCGGACCTGTGTGGGTCGCCCTTCCAGGAGCTCACCACCTCCCGCATGGCCAGGAACCGGTTCAGTTCCTGGTCGAAATCAGGAATGCGGTCACAGAGAACAAAGATGGTCTGCTGCTCGTCCGCGCGCAGGCTCTGATCCTCGAGGTCCGGCACCTTCAGTCCGCCGAGGACAGCGAGCGGCGAGAAAATCCTAACCTCGATATGCCCGTTCTTGAGGGCCTGCGTCCCATCCATCGTAACGCGGACGTCGAACTCCGATCCCTTGAACGGGACTGTTTCGAAGCCGAGAATGGAACGGAGATGATGAGCCTTTTTGTCTGGGTCGTACACGAAGTGCTTGGCAAGTCCTGTCTCACGGTCCTGCTGCTTCAATTGCGTAGCAACCGTGGCGACCTCGTCCTCGAAAGTCCTGCGCTCCCCGGTGAGGAACTCGCACTCATCGCCGATGCGAGCGACCAGCTTCGCGCTAACTAGCTTGTCGAGCTCCGGTCGAATGCGGGCCAATAGCGTGGGCAGATCGTCGCTCGTTGACTCAACGAGCAGGCGAGCGAGGTTGTGCACGGTGCGCGGCACGTAGGCGATCTCGCGAATGAGGTAGAGGACCTCAGCGAGCCGCCTAGTGAGAGCATTTGCGGCGGGAACCACCTCTTCGATCCGCGAAAGCTCACGGCGAACATCAGGACTCACTTCGCCCTCGCCTGCCAGGTTTCCGTAGATCTCGTCGAATGGGACCATCTCACCGACCTCTAGCTTGGGGTACGGCCTGCGCCCGGCTCGAAGGATGTCTTGCGTGATGGCGAGGAGCGTGCGTGTAGAACCGGAAAGCTGCTCGCCTCTACCGCCTTTGGATCGTAGGCTCTTCACGATTTCGGGAATGAGGTGTACCTGATAAGGGAAGAACGGATAGAACGTATTGAAGCGGTCGCGCTCGCAGTCTGGAAGCTTCTGGCTCGTACCCGCGAGCTCGCCGAGGCCCCGGATAACACCCGGGGCAGCATCGTAGGCTTTGGCCACTGCATCCTTGCCCGCAAGTCTCTTCTTGAAGATACGGTCTTCGAGGACAAGCTCGATGTTCTCGGTGGTCAGCGACCACTTGAATCGAAAACGGCCCTCAATCTTCTTCATGTCCGCTTGCAGGGAGCGGGCGTTTTGGTAGATGGCGCCCATGTCCTCGTGGGTGGTTACGAAGATCCAGATCTTGCCCTGGCCCTTGATGGCGGATTCTTCTACCAGCGCCTGGAGCTGGGCGAGACGTCCCGCATCGTCCTCGATCCACTGGCCGGACTCGTCGAGCACCAGGAGGACCCGCGCGGGTTTCTTGGTCACTTTCTCGCGCTTCGCGAGGTCGTCCAGTATGGTCTGGACCAGTACCTGGGCGTTAAAGGTCTCGCCCCTATCTGCCAGTTGAAGGGCATCTGTGACGTGCTCGGGCTTCGACCAAAGGTCAGGAGCAGTCTGGGAAGCGGCAGCGTAGACGTGCTGAGCGTACGGGTTCAGGTTGCTGCGAATGTCCTGCCATGCGCTTCCAGCGCGATCCGCTACTGCTTGATGGAACTGATCCAGCAACCCCCGGTGGACGAGTACGTGTTCGATGGTCCGAGCGACAAGTATGTTGGAGCTGTACCCGCTCGCTTGATAGTACTGCGACAGCAGCAAGCGCGGCAGGGGCGATTTTCTGCTATCGGCCAGCGTATTGATGTTAAAGGCAAGCACCTGAGTGGAGCACTGATCGATGCGCCCGAGGTTCCGAATGATAGAGCCACGGCGTGGTGCCGTCGAGGGTACGCGGCCGTCAAAGCGCTTGGTCGCGAGGTGTCCTTGGAGAGAGCGGTTCTCGGCCAGCAAGGCCAGGATCTTGGCCAGGTGCGACTTGCCAGAGCCAAAGTATCCGGAGATCCACGCGCCGATCTCGCTTGTCTGAAGCCTGAAAGTGTCGGTGAAATGCTCGAGAAACTCGTCGATATACTTCTCGATCATCGGGGTCACAACGTAGGCGCCGATCTCCGAGGCGAGTTTCGCCTCGTCCTGCACCTCGCCGACCTTGATGACCGGATCGATTTTCTCCTCGATCCTGGTCTCGAAGATGTCTCCAAGCTTCATCGCCCTTCTCCCCTTCGACGGACTTGCGCCCCTGTCACAGGATGTCTCCGCGATACATGAACTCCTCGACCTGCCCTACGAACCGGTACACGCGCGCCTCGACCAAGACACCTGGCAGCAGCAAGACGATTGGCCCTTCGAGCCCCGCGTGGTCACTGTCCCAAAGCGTTTGCATCACGGCCCGCGGACCCGACGCCGGATAGAGTGCGGCAAGGCGTTCGATAACGACTATGGGACGTCCCTTGCCTGGTTTGGCGACTGCGTCGCGGACACTCGCTGCAACGGCGCTTGTCCACATCGAGCCGAGCTCGGACGTCGCATTAGAGCCGGGCATCGGATTGATCATCGAGGCAACGAGAGTCTCGACGCCGAATTGCCCAACAACGCTCGAAGTGACGTTCAAGGCGTCTACAGTTCTCACGGAAAATTCGGGGTCAAGCGTTGCCGCAAGAGTGTGCCACTCGCGCAGCACCGAGCGTTCCGCTTCAGGTGGATACACGATGGCCAAGAACGGAGCGCCTGTCTTACGGCCGATGTGTTCGTATCGTGTGCGCAGCCGATCGACGGCCTCACGTAGTTTCCATTCCCAATCAACTGAAGTGCTCATCATTCGTGATCCAACGGATGACGCACAAGATCGAGGACAGTAGTCCGCCCAGACTTCTCGAAGTGGATGTCGCGGCGCTGGGCGAGTTGCGCTAATGCCTGTGAAACGTCATGAGCTTCGAAGAGAAACAGGCGCCAGTCGACAGCGTCAAGCAGACTGCGGCCCCGGAGGCCCTCAGCATCGAGGAGGCGACAGAGATGGAGCACCACCTCCAACGGGACCTGTGGCCGTTGGAGGACCTTGCGTTGAACCCCAGTGAAGAGACCAAAATCGCGCAGAGCAGAAAGCACGTTGCCAGCGAGTTTGAGGCGCGTGCTATCGCGCCATCGCCTCACCGCGGCGTCGCGATGCTCGTACTCCGTGATGAAGTCAAGAACATCATCCCGAGTCACGGCGAGGTTCTTTTCTCGCCAGACGCCCCACAGCCACTCGGTCACGAAGTCGAAGGTCAAGCGGTCACGCCGTGCATAGTGTAAGTATGCGAGGCCGGTGAAAATGCGAGACCTTGATTCACCTGAAGCGGCATCCGCAAGATCAGCGACAACCCACACCGGCGGACCCCATGCCAGGTAGCGGTGGCGGAGGGAGTTCCATATGTGCCGCCGAGTCTCCATGGCTGGGTGGCGCAATAGGTGGCCAGCCACGCAAGCTTGGCGAAGGTCTTTGATGGCGAAGCCATCGGCGACCGCGCGGAAAATCGCCCGGGCTTCTGAGACCAACGCTCCCTTGGAGCTATTGCGAGCACTCACAGGCCCGGTATCCCGACCAGTTGCCGTACTGGCAGTGCCCACTTCCTGTGCCCTCGCCGTGGATGCACTCATGGCTCGTCGCACTCACCTTTGTCCGCCGCCCGGCCTGTCCGCACCCACTCATCGACTTCAGACCTCTTGAACTTCCAAAGCTTCCCAACTCGGTGGGCTGGCAGGCTCCGGCGTTCGATCCACCGGTAGATGGAATCCTTGGTCACCCCGATGTGCACAGCGATCTCCTCGACGGAGAGCCAACGTTCGTCTGGCGTGCTAGTCAAACATACCTCACTTGGGTACGAATAAGTATACTCCAGTCTACTAGGATCGGTTCAGATCGTCAACGGTCAGTTCTTGGGTATCGACCGCGCTCAGCCTCGATCTGTTCCATCCACAAGGGAACCGGCTGGGGGACTCGTTGATTCTCCCACTTGGCACGGTTGCATCGGGAGCAGACGGCGTGGGAAGACCTGGGCTGTGACGCTTGGGACCTCTTTGGGGGGTACTTGACTTCGAGCCGCGCCCCGCTGCGTGCACTGCGTTGGATCAGGGAGTAACGCGATGGGACTCAAAGCTGTGAGATCCCCTGGTCACTCAGGTAGAAGACATCCTGGGCAGGCATGCACATATCTTCGTCGACACGGTTCGGACCGCGTAGAGCTGCCTACTGTGAAACGCCGAACCTCCCGATGAATCGCAAGAGGCCGTCCAGGATCGTGAGCGGATGCGGCGGGCAGCCGGGAATGTAGAGGTCTACGGGGACGGTCGAGGCGGCGCCGCCGTGCTGCTCGCGCTGATTCAGATACGGCCCGCCGCTGATGGCGCATGCGCCTACCGCGATGTCGATCTTCGGGGCAGGCACGGCATCGTATGTCTTCTTCAATGCTAGCTGCATGTTTTCGGTCACGGGGCCGGTGACAATCAGCCCATCGGCGTGGCGCGGTGACGCGACGTACTGGATGCCGAATCGGCCGATGTCCCATACGACGGTGCTTAGCACATTCACATCCAGCTCGCATCCGTTGCACCCACCGGCACTCACGACACGGAGCCGCAAAGAACGGCCTAGTAGCCGTCGCAGCTCGCGTCCCATGGACTGTGCGTGCCGCAGATCCTTCTCTCCGATGATCAGATCCTCGCGGTTCGACGCCGCAAGCCTGTAGTCCTGTGTGTACTCGATCGACTTCTGCGGACAGGCCCGCTCACACTCGGAACAGAAAAGACACTTGCCCAGATCGAGGCGGATGCCGCCGCCGTCGAGCCGGATCGCATCCGTCGGGCACGCCTCGGCGCAATCGCGGCACCCCTGCTCGCACC
>JACPPM010000291.1 GCA_016191015.1 Acidobacteriota bacterium
GCCGCGCCCGGCGATTGACCGAGCAGTTTCCGGTTTTTGAATTTTGAATTTTGAATTTTTAATTGCCCAAATCCGCGGCTTACCCGCGGATTTGGGGGCCGCTGATTTCGGCCTCGTATGCTATGGTACGCAGCGTATCATGAGGAAGGTTGCGATCGTCGGGCTGCCGAACACGGGGAAGTCCACTCTGTTCAACCGTCTCACCCGGCGGCGCCGCGCGCTCGTGCACCCGGTGGCCGGAATGACGCGCGACCGGCTCTATGGAATCGTCGAACATCGCGGCATCGATTTCACGATCATCGATACCGGCGGAGTCACCGCCACGGACGACCCGCTTCAGGTCGCCATCCAGAAGCAGGTCGCGATGGCTGTGACCGAGGCCGATCTGGTGCTGGTCCTGCTCGATGCTCAGGAGGGCCCACGCCCGCTCGATCTCGATCTTCTCTCACGCGTGCGCAAAGCCAAGCCACTGATCATCGCCGTGAACAAGATCGACGCCGAAAGCCATCAGGCGCGATTCGCTCCCTTCGCCTCACTCGCCCGCGAGGTTTATCCGATCTCCGCGGAACATGCTGAGGGGATCGACGATCTGCTCGATCGAATCGTGCATCTCCTTCCCGAGGTGAGCGAGGCGGGAGGCGAGTCCGTCGAGGGTGTCACGATCACGATCGTGGGCAGACCGAACGCGGGGAAATCGACGCTTCTGAACAGGCTGGTCGGCTACGAGCGGGCGTCGGTGAGCGAGGTGCCGGGCACGACGCGCGACACGATCGACGCCGAGCTGCGATGTGGCGATCGCGCCTATCGAATCCTCGACACGGCCGGCATCAGGCGCAAGGCAAAAATCGATGATTCGCAGGAGATCATCGCCGTTCTCGCTGCCCGGAAGACGATCGAGAAGGCCCATTGCACGCTGTTGGTGCTCGACGGGGCGGCCGGCATCAGCTCTCACGACCGCTACCTGGCGTCCGAGGTCGCCACCTCAGCAAGGTCCTGCGTGGTGCTCGTGAACAAGGTCGACGTGGCTCCGAGCTTCGATGCGCGCGCCGCGGTGAAGCAGGCCCATGAGGCCCTCGGCGGCTCGCTCGACTGGGCTCAGTTCCTCTTCATCTCAGCTCTCGATGGGCGCTACACAAATCGGATACTCAAGACAGTCGATCAGGTGGTCGCTGAAGGCTCACGGCAGATCCCGACCCCCGACCTGAACCGCTTTCTCCAACGGTTCTTCGAGTATCGCACGCCGCTCTATACTGACAGCGTGCGTTCCTCGATCAACTACAGTGTCCAGGTCGGACGGCTCCCGATCACAATCCAGCTCTTCACGAAGCGTCGTTCGCTCTTGGTTCCGTCCTATCAGAAGATGCTGATCAAGCATCTTCGCAGGGAGTTCGGCCTTAAGCATTCTCCGATCAGAATCATGCTGAGGCATGGACGTGCGCCGTCTGCTTGAGAAATGGCGGAGCCAGAGTAGAATACGCGGTTGCTGCTGAATGGAGGTGTTCGATGGAGATCAATCAAGTGTTGATGACGTCTGTGATTGCCGGCGCTCTCGTGGCTGGCGTGCGGGTGCCGAGCGAGGTTAGAGCCGCAACCGATGGAGGCGTGGAGAAGACTCCGGTCTACCCGCCCGCGCCGAAGGCCGACCAGGTCGATGACTACCACGGATCGAAGGTGGCCGATCCGTACCGATGGCTGGAGGACCCAGACGCGGACCAGACACGCGCCTGGATCGACGCTGAGAACAAGGTCACGTTTGCCTACCTTGCAGGCATCCCGGCCCGCGAGGGGTTGAGGCGGAGGCTGACCGAGCTATGGGACTACGAACGATTCAGCGTGCCATTCAAGCGAGGCTCAGTCTATTTCTACTTCAAGAACGACGGGCTGCAGAACCAGGATGTCCTCCATGTCACGAACGGCATCGGCGGGACTCCTCGCATCCTGCTCGACCCAAACACCCTCTCGGCGGATGGCACGGTCGCGCTCTCGGGCGTGGTCCCGAGTGAGGACGGCAAGCTTCTGGCCTACGGCATTTCTGTCTCCGGCTCGGATTGGCAGGAGTGGAAAGTCAGAGACGTCGAGACCGGGAAGGATCTGTCGGACCATCTGAAATGGGTGAAATTCTCGGACGTTTCCTGGACTCTGGACGGTAAAGGCTTTTACTACAGCCGGTATGATGAACCGAATGAAGCAACCAGGCTCCAGGCGGTGAACTACTACCAGAGGCTTTTCTACCACCGTGTGGGCGATCCTCAGACCGGCGATACTCTGGTGTACGAGAGGCCGGATCAGAAGGAGTGGGGGTTCGGCGGCTCGGTGACCGAAGACGGCCGGTACCTGATCATCGGGGTGTGGCACGGGACTGATCCGAAGAGCGCGGTTTTCTACAAAGATCTGACCGACCCTCTGTCGAAGGTCGTTGAGCTGCTCAAGGACTGGGACGCCTCCTACAACCTCATCGGGAATGACGGGCCGATTTTCTGGTTCCGGACCGACTTGAATGCGCCGCGCGGGAGAGTCATCGCGATCGATACGCAGAACCCGTCTCGCGAGAATTGGAAGGAGGTCATTCCGGAAGCCACCGAAACTCTCCAGGGAGTCTCGGTGGTGGGCGGCAGATTCATCGCCGAGTACCTCAAAGATGCGCACTCGCAGATCAAGCTCTTCGGTCTCGACGGGACGTTCCGCCGCGAGGTCACCCTTCCTGGGATCGGATCGATTGGCGGGTTCGGCGGGAAACGCAAGGACACCGAGACCTTTTACTCGTTCACGAGTTTCACGACCCCCTCCTCTATCTATCGCTACGACATCAGCACTGGGGAGAGCACGCTCTATCGTTCGCCGAAGGTCAAGTTCAACCCGGGTGATTTTGTGACCGAGCAGGTTTTCTACTCGAGCAAGGACGGCACGCGCATCCCGATGTTCATCACGCACAGGAAGGGGCTGAAGCTGGACGGCCACAACCCCATCTATCTTTATGGCTACGGCGGTTTCAATATCTCCCTGACGCCGGAATTCAGGGTCGCCAACCTTGTCTGGATGGAACTGGGCGGGGTCTACGCTGTCCCTAACCTCAGGGGCGGTGGTGAATACGGCGAACAGTGGCACCTGGCAGGCACGAAGCTGCACAAGCAGAATGTCTTCGATGACTTCATCGCCGCGGCCGAATGGCTGATCGCAAACAGGTACACATCAACCTCGCGGCTAGCGATTGGGGGAGGCAGCAACGGAGGCCTGCTGGTTGGCGCCTCCATCACTCAACGCCCGGACCTCTTCGGCGGAGCCCTCGCAGCCGTCGGCGTCATGGACATGCTGCGCTTCCACAAGTTCACGATCGGGTGGGGCTGGACCTCGGACTACGGCTCCTCCGACAATCCAGACGAATTCAAGGCTCTCTACGCCTACTCACCGCTCCACAACATCAAGCCGGGCGCATCGTATCCGCCCACCCTCATCACGACGGCCGACCACGACGATCGCGTCGTGCCGGCACACAGCTTCAAGTTCGCGGCGACGATGCAGGCGGCTCAGTCCGGTCCTGCACCCATCCTCATCCGCATCGAGACCAAGGCCGGGCACGGCGCCGGCAAGCCGACGACGAAGCTGATCGAGGAGGTTGCGGATCGGTGGGGCTTCCTTGTGCGGGTGCTCGGTATGGAGACCACGATGGGTGGAATCCGGACCGGTGAGAAGTAGCCGCGCGCCCGACGACCGCCCCTGGCGCGCTCGCCTGTCGCTCAGGGCAGCCCTTGCCGGCGGCAGTGCCGCGGCCATCACAGCCGGCACTGCCGCCGGCGCGCTCGGCCTCGGTTTCTTCCTCTACTACTACTCACACGGCCTGACCCTCGTCCACTACGACGCCAAGGCACGACTCCTGGTGGCGAGGCGGATCTTCGACAGCGTCTGCCCGGATATCCGGCAAATGGGGATCTATTGGCTGCCACTCCCCAGTCTGGTCAACCTCCCGGCCGTCATCAATGACACGCTCTACAAGAACGGTATGGCTGCCTCACTGATTTCAGTCTGCCTGTTCGCAGTCGCCACCTACTTCCTCTACCGAATCGTCTACCTCCTGCGCAACGACCACACAATTTCCACGGCGGCTGCCGCGGTTTTCGCAACGAATCCGTCGATGCTTTACCTCCAGACGACCCCCTTGACCGAAGCGCTCTACTTCTCTGTTTTCCTCGGCGCCGCCTACTTCCTGATGAAGTTCATGCTGACCGAGGACCGTCACGACCTGCTCGCAGCCGGCGCCTTCGTCTCTCTCTCCACCCTCGTCCGCTACGATGGATGGTCGCTCTGGGCGGGTCTCCTCGTTCTCTTCTTCATCTACCTGCTACAGCTCGAACGGCCGTGGCGGGTCAGAGGAAAGTATCTGCTGGCATTCGCCATCGCATCGACAGTCGGCATCGTCGCATACCAGCTCTACTGCTACTACACGACGGGACTCCTGTTCCCTCCCCAGGCCGACGCGCGCCCCCTGATTCCCTATTCGAAGGGCAAGGCCATCGAGAGTTTCCTGATCTTCGTCAGGTGCGGCGGCGATATCGCCGGCAAGCTCGTCTTCTACGCGTCGATCGTCGGATTTCTGGTCTTCCTGGTCCATCGCAGATTCAGGCGCCCGTACCTGGCTGCGTATGCCGTCCTCCACTCGATCCCGCTTTTCACGCTCGCCTACTTCAACGGCCATCCGTATCGCGTTCGGTACAGCATGGCTCTGTTGCCTGCCATTGCCATCTTTGCTGTCGCCTGGTGGCCGGCTCGGAACTGGGCCAAGGTCGCGCTCGCCGCCCTCATCGCAGCCAACATGATCCGCCCGGCAGCGCGCCGGCAGATCATGCTGAAGGAGGCCTCATACCACGCCCCCGAGATCGCCGAAAGGGCGGCGGCCATCGATTTCCTGCGGAGGAACTACGACGGCGAGCCCGTCCTGGTTTCGATGGGGTGGCTCGCGCCCTTCCTCCACGACTGGGGCATCCCGCTGCGGTGCACTCTCCACGAAAGCCTGCAAGGCACCTGGGACCTGGCCATCGCCCGTCCCGCCCGCTTCGCCGGCTGGATCATCATGGAAAAAAACGACCCAGTCTGGAACCAGATGCGCGATAACCCGAAATTCCTCACCGGATTCTCCGAAGCCCTCCGCCTCAGCAACTTCAGAATCTATCGCCGCGTCCACCATTGACTCAACGCTGGATGCGGCGGGGATGGAGGGGCGAGTGTGCGCGGCTACCGCTGCGGACGTGCCTCCTTCTGAGCATCCCGGACTGGATTGCGCCTGCCTCGGCGATCGCAGGATCTATCGACGAGATCGAGTGGCTATGGGACGGCGCCCGGTTCCTTCGGGTCGGCGGCGGGGCGGATCCGAACGGCACCGCTGGTCGGCATGCCTTCCTTGCGTGCTCGCTTCCGAGCGTACATCGCCTTGTCGGCTTCTTCGATCGACTGCTCGAGCGAGGTCGTATCTCCGAAGGGGTGGATTCCGTAGGAGACACTGACAGGAACCGGCGCGGGCGATCCAGGAAGTGCCGTCTGAGCCAGGGTTGCGTTCAGCTTCTGAAACCGCGGACGAACCCCTTCTTTGGTGACGTGAAACAGGAGGACGAGGAATTCATCCCCGCCCCAACGGAAGAGCAGGTCGTAGGGACGGATGAGAGCACGGACGGCACCCGCAACGCTCCTGATGGCCGCGTCGCCGGCAGAGTGGCCGAGCCCGTCGTTGATCGGTTTGAGATTGTCGATATCGAGCACGACCACGCATCCCGAGAGAGATTGGTTCTCCGAGATGCGTTTGTTCTCCATCAGAGAATAGAGAGCGTGGCGGTTGAGGGCCTGCGTGAGCGCGTCGACACGGGCGAGCCCCTCGAGACGCTGGCGGGACTCGATCAGTTCCCGATTGGCTGCCTCCACCTCCCGCTTCGCCCCTTCCATCGCAGACATCGCCACGGCGAATCCGAGGAGAATGTCGATCAGCATCTCGCCGGGGGAAAGCATGGACCCGAGGAGCGCGGAGGAGCGGATGTCGGGGTGGAGGCGAAGGAGAGCGGAGATGAGGAAGAACGCCGAGAGCAGGCCGAGAGCGGCCGGCAAGAGGCTCGCGGCCATCCCGCCCTGTCTGCTCAACGCGCCGCGGCATGAAATACGCGCGACCAGGAGAAGCCCCGCAAGCACGACGTGATGCGGTATCATGACGAGATCGATTCTCGAGACGACGCGAGGCAACGCAAGGGCAAGCAGCCCGGCCGGGACAAGCAGCCACGCGCAGGCAGCGGCAATCCGCCCATCAGCCCGCCCGTGACTGTGGCACGCAGCAACCACCAGAAGCCCGAACGAATACTGGCCCAAGAGAAACGGCGTCAGCCATGGACCGCCGGCGGTGGCACGACTACCCATGGTGAGGAGGGCCCACAGTGCCAGTGACTGCGAGACCCAGGCAGCAGTCCAGTAACGGAGCCAGTTGAGCTTGGTCGACCGCATCTGGAGGGCGGTGAGAACTGCCAGGAGCGCCACGACGGCCAGGTGACTTACCGGATTCGATAGCTCAGCTTGCACGTCGCTCCCACAGGCGTGATTTCAAAACCTTCGATACTGATCTCGGAGTATCACCGGATACTAGGACTTCGCCGTCTCGAAGTCAACGACACTCGTGTCTCCGAAGTCGTGCCGCAGTCGTGTGTGGGTCATCGCCCGGGTTGTGACGAGGACGGGATAGCGGCTCTCATCGAGACCCTTTCAAAACGCAAAGGCGCAAAGCCGCAAAGAAGCTCCGGACCGATCTTGGTGGCTCTGCGTCCTCGCGTCTTTGCGTTGGACCGGAACGGGACAATGCTGCTGCTTCGGAAATGCCTCAATAAAACAATGGCACAATGATTCGATTTCACGCCTCTCGGCGGTGAAACGACTGATCCTTGTTCCATACTACCTGAGTAGTAATGTCTCAGGTCCAAGCCATGCCCCAGTGGTGCATCATGAGCGTCACGCCGGCGATGGCCGCGGTCTCGGCCCGAAAATTGCGCCGCCCCAGCGACACCCGTTCGAAGCCACTCTCCGCCGCCGCCGCCACCTCATCCCGCGCCCACCCCCCTTCCGGTCCGATCAGAATGCTCGCGTATCCCGGCTTTTCACCGGCAAGGATCGTCTTCAGAGGCGTGCCGCCCTCCTCGTCGAGGATCAACCGCCGGCCGTTCGCATTCTGGAGAAACGTGGCAAGCGGTTCTATCTCACGAACCTCGAGAAGCTGCATGGCCTCGGATTGGCACGCCGCCTCGATCGCGATCCGGCTCCACCGTCCTGTCTTCTCAGAGGCAGCCGACCGCGAGCGCTGCGTGGTGACGAGGGTCAGTGCCGATACCCCCCACTCGGCCGCCTTCTGGACCACGAGATCGATCTTGTGCGGCTGCAGGAATCCGAGTCCCAGGTGGAGGACGAGGGAGGGCGGTGGCGCCTCACCTGTCTCGACGATGGTGAGCACACACGACGCTTTCTCGATAGCCGCGATCCGGCAGCGGGCGAACCGTCGCTCCGAATCGAAGATGACAACGATCGATCCGGCTGTCATTCTGAGCACGTTTTTCAGATGGTGCAGGTTTTCGCCGGTCAGGCTGCAGGTGCCCGTCGAAGGGTCGAGCGAGTCTACGAAGAAGTGTGGGTGGTGCATCGCGACAAGCATGGAGAGAAGCGGGGTGAGACCACTGACGCGGGAAGTCGCCGAACAGAAGTCGGACACAAGGAATGGCTCATGGACTCTCGTCTACCGGACCACTATGATAAACGGAGAGGAAGGTGTTGTCATGAGAAGAAGATGTGTGGTGGTTTTGATGAGCGTGCTGGTGATCGGGGGTCTCCGGTCTCTGATGGGCGAGGAGCTCAGTGCGAAGGAGAGGGTGAAGTATCTCAAAGTGAGCTACGGCGAGGTGCCGATGCGCGCGGCGCAGGATGTGTTGGCCGCAAGGATCTTCGGATCGGCCCAGGCACAGGTCTTTTCCAACTTCGAAGAGTACAAGGGCTTCGCCTACTACTCGTTCACCGGGACCCTGCCATATGTGTTCGACCCGCTGCGTTATCGCGACTCGGTGCGGGCGGCCGCGCTCTGGGAGACCGTAGCGAAGCCGGTTGTGGCGGCGTATTGGAAACTGGGCGGGAGCGTCAAAGAAGTGGACGGCGTCATCATTCGCATCCGGACCTCCTCGGGCAGTCCGCGGATGCCCTTGAGCGGGGTCGGTGCGAACGAAGTGTTCTCCTACATCTTCACCGCGTCCCAGATCGGCAGGTTCATGGCCGGTGAGATCGGTGTGGGCGAGCTTTTCGAACGATCTCAGGTGCAGTTCAACGGCACGACGATAAAGCTCGACTACGCCGCGGACCGGGATCAGATCGCGGCGCTGTCACGCCAGATTGAAACTTTTCGACTGAAAACGTCATCCTGACGAAATCGTCCTGCGGACACCGTCCGGCGTTTCCACCCGTGGAGCGCCGAATGGGGACCATCCGCGGCCCCGGGGACGAGCGGGCTACCGCACCGCGCTCAGCCAGCCGGCCACCTGGAGGATCACCGCGAGGCCAACCACCACGAAGCCGGCCATGGCCACGACCATGAGGCTCTCGTTGAAGCCCGCTGCGAACAGTCCGCCCGTGAAGAGCAATGTCCCACCGATGCAGAGAATACTCCCTGCTTTTTTCGCAAGGGGCGAGAGGTTGACCGAGTCGATCAGCATCCCGTATAGGATGTTCACGATCGCAAACACGCCCCAGTGCGCATGGGCGATGCGCCATATTCCACGGGGATATGAATAGGCGGCCACCGAAGCGTGGTTCACCCACGTGAAGAGCTCGAACGGATTGCCCGCCCAATTCTGGTCACGCAGCTTGATCTCGAGGAAGAAGCCAAAAAGCAACCCCAAGGCCAGCCAACTCCATCCGAACGCAACATTCTTCCGCCCGACTTCGATCTCCATCTTGAATCTCCTTGCGCTGTGGCCTGATTGTAGGAGGCAGGTGCGCGGGGGTCAAGCCGCCGGAATCTGGCGGAACTCCCCGATAAAGTTCCCGCCCGACCGTGCCGATAAGGAGTCCATGAACGGTGACATGTCCGTCACGGTCGAGTCGGTTTCAGCGATGCAGCAGGCGATGACTGCCCAGCGAGTTGCCATTGCTGCCATGCGCCAGGTGATCGCCCACGACAAGGCGACGGGCCAAGCCCTGGTTGAGCTGATCGACGCGGCCGGCGCGGCGACTGGCGGCGGTCACGTCGACCTCACTGTTTGAGTCCCAGGCTGCTGGCTCACTGCCCCGAGCCAGCAGCCCGCCGCGCGCTGTCTTCTTGCTACGAAGCTCTGAGGCCGCGCTCGGCCGCGGGCTGTGAGGGGTGCCCTAACGCGGCGATAACGCCATAAATCCTCGAACCCCCAGGCCGGCGAGAAGGGGGTAAGTGTCCCAATCTCGCAGAGACTGGTGGAGACTCGTAGAGACTGGTAGAGACTGCCGAAAGGAACAATGTCGAGCTGCGGAAGCAGTGCTGCACCGATCGCTGCGAAGTCTCTGCGAGTCTCAATGAGTCTCTACGAGTATCTCGCCCTTGTATGAGAGCACCGCAGCGACGAAGGCGACGCAGCAGATGCCCCCTCATCGGCGGATCCTGGGGGGGTGCGAGAGCTTGCGGCCTCGTCCGGCGCCCCGTATAATGCCGCCTGCTGTCAGTATGATGACGCGCATCAATCCCGACCTGAAAGGACATTTATGACACGATCATCTTCCATTGCCTCACAACCCCACGCCGCCTACACGGCCGAGACAAATCCGTACGAGGCCATGATGAAGCGGTTCGATGTGGCCGCTGCGAAACTCGAGCTCGATCCGGGCCTATACAAGATCCTGCGCACGCCGGTGCGCGAAGTGACTGTTTCGATTCCCGTGGCCCTCGACAATGGGCATCTCGAAGTCTTCACCGGCTACCGCGTCCTCCACAATATCGCCCGCGGACCGGGCAAGGGTGGGATCAGGTACGCTCCCACCGTGACAATCGAAGAGGTGAAGGCGCTCGCCGCGTGGATGACGTGGAAATGCGCCGTCGCGAACATCCCCTTCGGAGGTGCGAAGGGTGGCGTCATCTGCGATCCCAGCCGGTTGTCGCTCGGCGAGCTCGAGCGGATCACCCGGCGCTACACCGCGGAGATCATGGACATGCTGGGGCCCGAGAAAGACGTGCCTGCGCCCGACATGAATACGAACGAACAGACCATGGCCTGGATCATGGATACGTACTCGATGCATGTCCGGCACACGGTGACGGCCGTGGTCACAGGAAAGCCGGTGGCCTTGTGCGGAAGCCGTGGGCGCCGCGAGGCGACCGGCCGCGGGATCATGTTGATCGCGCGTGAAGCCGCCAAGAAGCGAAAGATGAAGCTCAAAGGAGCCAGGGTGGTCGTTCAAGGCTTCGGCAACGTCGGGTCGATCGGCGCCGAACTGATGGAAGCTCACGGGGCGAAGATCGTCGGGGTCTCGGACATCCGGTGCGGGCTGTTCAACAAGGCCGGCATCAACATGAAGAAGCTCCTTCAGTACGGCGCCAAGCACAAGTTCATCGAAGGATTCCCGGGAGCCGGGAAGGTGAGCAACAGCGAGCTGCTCGAGCTCCCGTGCGACATTCTTGTTCCGGCCGCGACCGAGAACCAGATCACGAGTGAAAACGCCGGGCAGATCAAGGCAAAGATCATCGTCGAAGGCGCTAATGGTCCGACAACCGCTGAAGCCGACGCCATCCTCAACGCAAAGGGCGTCCTGGTCGTTCCCGACATCCTGGCCAACGCAGGCGGCGTGACGGTGTCGTACTTCGAATGGGTGCAGGATCGGATGGGCTGGTTCTGGAAGGAGAGCGAGGTCAACGAGAGGCTCGAAGATATCCTCGTCGCAAGCTTCTATGACGTCGATGAGATGGCGAGATCTCACAAGGTCAACATGCGGATCGGCGCGTATATGCTCGGCATGAGCCGCGTGGCTCAAAACACGAAGACCAGGGGGATATACGCCTGAGGGCCGGTAGAAGACCGGAAGAGGGCTGAGAGGGCGGGCGGATAGCCTGCCCTCCGTGTCCATGGCATGAACATACCCAGGGCTGCGGCAAAGTCGAGGCGCCGATTCGGGCGAGGCCTTTCCGTGCGAAACCGCAGATGGCAC
>JACPPM010000285.1 GCA_016191015.1 Acidobacteriota bacterium
AATCCATGTGGGAGTACATACCATTTCACAGATTGACTCGCAGATGTCGCCGATTGCTTCGCGCCGACCCGAGAGTGAGGAGCAAGTTGCTCGTCGGTTGAATGCTGGAAGAATCTGCGTAATCTGCGCGGAAATCTGCGCATCTGCGGTTTCGCACGGAACGGCCTCGCCCGAGTCGGCGCCTCGACTTTCCTGCAGCCCTGCTGCAAGCACGGATCCCGCATTCTGGAGCTTGACTTGACTGCGGTGTTGCCCAGAACTATAGTGTTGTCCGTGACGAGCAACATGACATATCGGGACAACATCCTCCGCGCGGCCGCCCAAGAGCTGGGTCGGCGTCTCCCGGACGGGTGGGCGGCAAGGCTGGAGCGAAGGGGCATCGCCGCCGATGATATCGGCGGCTTTCTACGGGTGACCGCACCCGACGGAAGCTCTGTCCGCCTGGCCGTGGTGGCCAAGCGGCGACTCGAACCGCGTGATCTGATCGACCTCCATGCGAGGGGTTTGGGTAGGAAGGATGAGGATACACGCCTGATCGTGGCCCCCTACTTGAGTCCGGGCGTCCGTGAACGGCTCCGTACAGCTTCGTTCACTTTCCTTGATCTCACCGGAAATGCTCGGATCGAGCTGCGTCGACCCGGCCTGTTTGTAGAGACTCGCGGGGCCGACGTCGACCCCGACCGAAAGGCTCGACCCCCGCGGACATTGCGCGGTCCAAAGGCGGGGCGAATCGTCAGAGCGCTCATAGATTCCAAGAAGTCGCCAGGCGTACGAGAGCTCGCCGAGCGGACCGGCGTCGATGCAGGTTACGTGTCACGGATTCTGTCGCTCCTCGATCGCGAAGCTCTTATCGAGCGTCAAGCCGCTCCGCCGGTGATCCAGTCCCAATCCGGTCCCAAGACAGCCAGTATTCATCGTTCGAGGTCCCGTTCTCGGGGTTCCAGGATTGCACGCCGGAAATCCGGCCCCATTGCTCACGTGGACTGGCCGGCTCTTTTGCGACGATGGGCGGAGGCCGCGCCGCTCCAGTCCCGAGGCGCTCAGGCCACATGCCTGGAGCCTCGTGGCCTCGGCACATTTGTGTCGCGGCTCGGAGGCCTCACCGTGCGCTATGCCATCACCGGCACTCTGGCCGCGGCCAGATACGCAGCGGTCGCGCCGCCACGACTCGCAACGGTCTACGTGGACAACATCGAACGGTCGATCGGCGAAATTCCCCTGCGCGTCGCGGAGAGAGGCTCCAACGTGCTGCTCATCGAGCCGATCGACGAAGGCGTGTTTGTCGGCGCGACGATTCAGGATGGCCGCTCCTACGTAGCGCCGAGCCAGGCGGCCGCGGATCTACTAACAAGCCCAGGTCGCGGCCCGGCCGAGGCTGACGAGCTCATTGCGTGGATGAACAAACACGAGAGGGGTTGGCGTGGATGAGCTCTACGTACTTGCCCGTCGTGTGCTCCTTGATGCGCTCGACGCTCTCGGTCGACACCGCGACGCCCTGGTCTTGGTGGGCGCCCAGGCCGTCTACCTGCGAGTTGGCGAAGCGGACATGGCCGTTGCCCCTTTCACCACCGACGGCGACCTTGTCATCGACCCGAGTAAGCTCTCGGGAGATCCCCCAGTGGAGCGGCTGCTCCGGGATGCGGGCTTTCTCCCGAAGGCCCAGGACAGCGTTGGCATATGGATCGCCCGCAGCATGACTGGCATGGGTCGGGAGGCTGAGGTTTCGGTCGATCTTCTGGTCCCGAAGGCCATCAGCCCCGGCAAGGGACGCCGCGCGGCCAGGTTGCCCGGCCATGACCCCCGCGCCGCGCGGATCGTAGGTGGACTCGAAGGGGCGGTCGTCGACGCCGATCTCATGCAGCTCGGCGCTCTTGACCCAAAGGATGTCCGGTCTTCCCAGATCCGCGTAGCGGGCCCAGCAGCGCTTCTGACAGCCAAATTGCACAAGATCCAGGATCGGCGCGGGAAACATCGAGCCGATGACAAGGACGCACTCGATGTTCTCCGTCTGCTCCGTGGTACCTCCACCGAAGACCTGTTGCGCCGCTACCGGAGAATCCTCGCAGACAGCCGGTCGCGTGATTCATCGGAAACAGCTCTCCACATCCTGCGGCGCTGTTTTTCCAGCCGTGACGCAGTGGGGGTCAAGATGGTGTTGCGCGCCATCGGGCCTCTGGCCGACCCCGCGGAGATCACAGCCTCTTGCGAGCTTTTGTCAGCTGATCTCCTCCGAGAGATCGCCGCCGACCGCCATCGGGCGCGGATCCGGCCATGACTATGGGACATAGCCACTCCTCCCAGCTCATATGGACCGCGGGCCGCGCGAGCAATCGCTGGTAGCGCGCCACGGTGTCGTGCAGGCTGTAAGCGCTCGATCACCGGCGTCGCGTCGTCCTTGCCGTAGCCCCGGATGAATCCGTAGTAGAACGTCGCGCTCTCCGGCGCGCGGTCGATCTCGGACTCCTTGTTGTGCTCGTCCAGCTCCGTAGCGAATCGCATCAAGAGAACTCCGGCAGGGGTCTCACCCCGCAGGTACACGAGCTCACCGAAATCCCTGTCATTGGTGATCAGAATGCGGTGCTCAGTCCGAGCGCGTTGGGCCACCTGCGCCTCCCCCGCTGCATTCCTGGGCCACCCACATGACGGAGTGGCCGGCGGATCGGAGCCACTCTACGACAGGCCCCTCGACGTTCTCATCGGCGACAAAGTCCAACTCGCCTACCCCTTGTCAATCACCAATTCATCCGTCGACAGGGCATCGGCTGCGTATGCGATCGCCGCGTGGATATCGACCAGGATCAGGTGGGATAGTCCCGGAGGATCTCCTCGTAGGCAATCCCCGCACCGAGTTTCTTCAGGATTATCTCCACCGTGATTCGGGTTCCACGTATGACCGATTTCCCAAGCATGATTCCCGGTTCGGACGCTACCCGATCAGTCCAGATCGTTCGCTTTCCCTCTCCCGCCTCATCTGTACTCGAATTGTACTCCGCGATCGTTTCCGCTCTCAACCCGCTGTGGGGCTCCCAGATCCCGCGACAGTCGCGCACATGCCTCGCCGCCTTGATCGCTCCCCCGAGGCGGAGCTGGAGGATCGCGCCCTGCATTCCACAGTTCCTGTCTTTCGGGAATGTCTTGGTGCGCTGAACCGGTGTGCTCGTGCGCTCATTACTTCTGAGCAATCCCGATTGAGTCTCCGCCTCGGATCGTCAACTCCCTGGCGGACGGTGGGGACAGCC
This sequence comes from Acidobacteriota bacterium, assembly GCA_016191015.1. Classification (GTDB taxonomy): domain Bacteria; phylum Acidobacteriota; class CAIWXX01; order CAIWXX01; family CAIWXX01; genus JACPPM01. The sequence continues at coordinate 3,240 of JACPPM010000285.1, forward strand.
CGCGATGGCGGAGAGAAGGGCATTGGCGTCGGTGACGAGGTTCACCGATCAGGCCCCCGTCTAGAGAACGGGGTTCTTCTGATGACGCCGCTTCCTCCACTCCTTGAATCCTTCGACTAGCTTCTTCTCACCGACGCCCCTGCGCCGCATCTGCCGGGCGACCTCAGCAGCCAGCAACGGAAATAACTCACGCTTCAGCTCGAGCGGCATGCTTTTCTCCGGGCACGGAAAGAAGATCCCGGCGAGCTGTCCTCGGCGCATTACAAGGATGGGGTCCTTGGAACGCAGGCGCTAAGTGGAGTTGTGACGGAATTCCTTGATCGAGCTGGTCTTCACTGGTCGTCACCTCGATGACCACTGTGGCACGGCGGGCGAAGACAGTGTTCGACCGCGGCGGAGCTGTGGGTCGGGCGGATCTTCTACGCCGGCGAGCTTGCCTGCGCCGCCGGCGAGTGGGCGGCCAGGGCGATGTCGACGTCGTCGGGTGAGAGCGGCTGGCCTTCGTTGAGGCGCTCGACGAAGTGCTCGATCACCGCCTTCGCCTCGTCCTTGCCGTAGTCGCGGATGAAGCCGTAGTAGAAGGTCTCGCCCTGCAGCGCGCGGTTGATCTCGGACTCCTTGTTGTGCTCGTTCAGCTCCGTGTAATAGACGACCCGGTACGTGCGCCCGTAGCCGCCCTCGCGGTAGATCTCGAACATCGTCTTCTCGTGATCAAACATGGAAGACCTCCTCGGCTACGGGCGCCACGTCCTGGATGACCGGGAGCATGATCTTTGTGTGCGCCGGGCGCTCATCGACACGCCTCCGCAGCAGCTCTTCGTACTGGCGTAGCTTCTCTTCGATCGACTGCATTTTCGTCTGCCGCTCGAGTATATCCTCCCGATACCGTTTCAGGAAGTAGGTGATCGTCTCGACGCGGATCCTGATCGATCCGGTGGGTTTGTTCTCGTCGATGTCCTTGAACGAGAAATACGGTGTGCCCGACGATTCGACGATCTCCTGCACGACGGTGTAAATCGGCGCGTCGTGGCCGCACTTGAAGTTGGAAAGCTCGAGCGCGACCAGATTGGGATGGCGCGCTGCGAACTTTGCGGCCCAGACCTTGCGCGACGTGTTTTCGGAATAGCTGTTCTTCCAGACGTCGCTGATGTCGAGCGGGTCGCGGATAATGCCGGCTCGCACCTCCTCGCCGAAGAGTCGCTCCAGAATGTCGTCGTCGATCGGCAGCGAGTCCTGCGAGATGACCGGGTAACCCGCCTTTTGGAACTCCTCGAGGATCTCGTGATTGATCCCGGGATCGTTGTGGTACGGGCGCGCCAGGACCACGATGCCGATGCGGTTCTCCCGCTCGAGCATCTCCAGGACCTCGCGCGACTTCTTCCTCAGTGTCCCGTTGACGAAGCGGTCGAGTGCGGCAAACCCCTCGTCGATTGCCCTCCGATTCTCCTCACGCGACAAGCCCAGAATCGGCCCGAATTCATCGAACATCTGCTTCTCGAACAACGCCCGCTCGGACATGTTCAGAAACGTCGCCAGATACTTGACGCCGTGCTCCTTGAACAGGTCGCCCTCTTTCGTGAACGCGGCCTCCGCCGTCTTGCTCGTCCCCACCACCGTCGGACACGCCCGAGTCCCGACCACGTGCTTCAGGTCGGTCGGCATGCAGTCGACCATCGGGAAGAAGATGTAATCCAACTTCTTCTTCTTGTGCTGGACGTAGAGCAGATTATGGACGTGCGGAATTCCGAGCTTGCTCGGGAAGCACGGATCGATGGCCCCGCGCTTCGCGCCCTCCTTGTACAGCTGCTCGGTCGTGAAGTCCGAGTACACCAGGTTCTCGGGCTTCATCCCAAGGCTCTCGAAATAGGCGCTGAACAGCGGGTTGTGGTTGTACATGTTGAGCACGCGCGGGATGCCGATGACGACCTTGTCGCGTCCCTTCATCTTCTCGACGCGCTCGCGCTGCGCCGGCGTCACGGTCCACTTGGGAATCGGATCCGCCACCTTCGCCGGCTCCCAGCTCTTCCACGCGTCATGCGCCGCGATCTCGACGAGGTTCGGGTTCTCACGTCGCGCCTGGTCGATGCCCTTCTTGATATCGCGCATGGCATCGACGTCTTCGACCGTTCCCTTTTCGCAGGTGGCGATGATGAGGCGGCTGCTGCCGGCTTCGAGTGGAACTTTGGATTTGAACTTCTTCTTCGTATCGCTCGCCGCAACCGGCTCGGGTGCAGGCACCGGTCGCGCAACTCCCGTCGTCTTCACGTCAATAAACGTGCGCAGGCACTTGTTCTTACAGAAATAGCAGCGGGTGTCTTCGCTCCGAGTCGTCGAATACGTAATCGAGTCGACAGCATCGAGGCCGATGAACGATGTCTGACGCCCGTGGGCCCAGAGCCGCTGGGCCTCGAGCCCCGCGCCGATCGCGCCTGACTCGCCCGTATGCTCGTGCACGATGATATTCGGCTGCGTGTCCTTGCCGCGGAACCGGCTCTCGATGAAGTCCACCTGCGCCTTCACTGCGGCGAGATTGTGCTGCGTGCCGCCCTGGAGAACAAAGGTGGAGCCAAGCTTGGCGAGGTTCGGGATCTGCGAAACATAGAGCCAGATGTTCTTGGGAAGGACGCTGGCAAGCCCGGCCATGATCTCTTCGGGTTTCCAGCCCTGTCTCTGGAAATCCACGATGTCCGACTGCATGAAAACCGCGCAGCCGAAGCCGAACTCCGGGTAGTTTGTTGCCGAGAACGCCACGTCCGCGAACTGTTCGACGGCCACCCCGAACCCTTGCGCCGTTGATTGCAGGAAGTAGCCGTTCCCGGCGGAACACTGCGTGTTGAGCTTGAAATCGACCACACGCCCGTTACGCATCAGGATCAGCTTGATGTCCTGTCCGCCCACGTCGCAGATGACATCGACGTGCTTGTAGTAGTGCAGGGCCGCCTGTGTGTGTGCAACGGTTTCGACGAGGGCCACGTCCGCTCCGACCGTGTCCTTCAGGATGTCCTTGGCGTAGCCTGTCGTGCCGACGCCCATGACGTTGAGCGACGCACCCTGCGACTCGACCTGCTCGCGCAGCTTCCTCAACATCTCGACCGTGTCTTCGATCGGGTTGCCCTTGCTGAGCTGATAGGCCTTCGCCAGAAGCTGCCGGTCCTTGCTGACCAGAACGGCTTTCGTCGACGTGCTGCCGCCGTCGATGCCGATGAACCCCTCGACGGTCTCGCCGGAACGGAAGCCGGCCGGCACGAATTTCTTCAGGGTGTAACGCTGCTTGAAAGCCTCGAGCTCGCCATCGTCTTTCACGAGCCCCCGGCCTGCCCCCTTCTTCACTGCATTGCGGCCATGCACGATGTAGTGCTCGAGATCAGCATGGCCGAGGTAGACGCCGACATCCCGCTCTTCTTCCTTCCCGAACTCGACCGCCCCGATCGCCGCGAAGTACTGGGCGTTCTCGGGGACGCGGATCAGCTCCTGCGGATCGATCCCCTCGGGCAGCGGGTATTTCCTCTCTTCCCAGATCTTCGGAATGTTCATCTTCCAGCAGTCCCGCATCCCTCGGATGTACGTATTCGGTCCGCCGAGCAGGAGGACGACGGGACGCAGCGTGTTGCCGCGTGTCAGGACCGACAGGTTCTGTTGGATGATCGATTCAAACAGTGACGCCATGAGCTCGTCGCGCGGTACGCCGCTTTTCTGCAGGCCGTTGATATCGGTCTCGGCGAAGACACCGCATTTCCCGGCCACGGGGTGAAGCTTGATGCCGACATAACCCTGCTCGCACAGCTCCGCTGCCGGAATCCGCAGTTTTGCGTTGATCTTGTCGATCACGGCGCCTGTGCCACCCGCGCACTTATCGTTCATGCTCGGGAATTTCTTCTTCTTCCCCGTCTCCCGGTCTTCCTTGTAGATGATGATCTTGGCATCCTGCCCACCGAGCTCGATGACCGATCCGGTCTCGGGATAGAGCTTCTCTACGGCCAGCGAGACTGCGTTGACCTCCTGCACGAATTTCGCCCCGATGTGGCCCACCATGTTGCTGCCGCCCGACCCGGTCACGAAGATCCGCATGCGATCGTGAGGAATCGGGAATTCCTGTTCGATCTGTTTCAGGAACTCCAGCACCTTCTCCGGTTGCTTGGTCTCGTGGCGTTGGTAATCCTTCCACAGAATCGAATCGGTGGCGGGATCGACGACGACGGCCTTGACGGTGGTCGAGCCCACGTCGAGGCCGACCATGAGCTGTTCGGGAATCTTCGCGGTCATCGCTTCGAGCTCCAGGAAGTCAGTGGGCGGCCATCAGTGGCGTCTGGATCTGCACGCTCCGGGTCGCAGGGACACCCTCTTTCCGCATCAGCTCGCCCGCGTGTTTCACGAAGCGCGCTGCCGTCCCGATGACGCCGCGGTAGTGGGGGAGGTGCAGGATCGGGCGTTGCAGCTCCGCGTGCTCCTTCACGTACGTGCGGATCTGGTCGAGGTCGTAGCCGGTCGACTCGACGGCGGTCTGGAACTCGCCCTTCGCCTTCGATTTGGCCTCGCCGAGAGCCATCTGGACACGGCTGTGAGCATTGATCTCGCCTTCGCCCGAAGTTTCGATCGGGAGGTAAATCATGTCCTTGAAGTGCGAGATGACCGCAGACTGCGCTCCATCGGACTGTGTCGACGGCATGCAGCCGAAGGGTTTGAGGGAGAGCACCATGTGAGCAAGGTCCTTGTTGTGATAGTAGATATTCTTGGCGACCTCGAGATGCCCTTCGCCTCCACCCGATCGCGAGTTGTAGTAGGGATGGCCCAACCGCTGGAGCTCGTACTGATTGACGAGGCCGTGGGCGGTCCCGCCGAGAGCTTCGCGGATGCGGTTGTACTCGCGCTCGAAGATTTTTTCGGCAACCGTCATGCGCGCCAGTCTCTTCCGTAGAGCAAGGGCGATCTTCGCTCGCTGGTCCAGCCTCCACGATGGCGGTGGCGTCTGCCCCTCCTCGACGCCCGCGCGATCAGCGATCTTCTGCTTGAACTGGTGGATCATGTACATGATCCACGTGCCGATGGGCTCGACCAGCACCTCCGCCCCCTCGCGCTCCAGGAAGGCGAACATATTGAAATTACCGTCGCCCTCGGTCGTCTGCGCCCAGAACTCACCGGTGATCTTCACGATCGGCTTCGTCCGCGTGCGATCCACGGGAATGGCGTTCAGTCGGTCGCGCACGTGACGCAGCGCGGCTGTGTACTCATCGGTCGTCAATTGATTCAGGAACTTCCCGACCTGCCCACCGTTTCCGAAGAGGCGCGAAAGCGTGCGTGATTTCTCTCGTAGATCGAACGGCCGGTGGCGCCGGATCACCCCACGCATGTACTCCATGCATTCCTCGAGGACACGATTGGTCTCCCCTTTGTTCACCTCGTACGGCCGAATCTGGTACACCACTTCGTTAATGACATCGCCCATGTTCAACGCATTCAGAATTCCGAGAAAGAAATCGAGATCCATCTCGAGCCCGGCATCGACGTCGGCCTGGTTCAGCCCGCCGCCTTGCTGGAACAGAAGCACTCTGAAGCCGTCGAAGCCGGAATTTCGGAGCGCCAGCCGGTACTCGGCTTCGTACATCCCGAACCTGCAGGGGCCACAGGCACCGGCGGTGAAGAACACGTATTTGTCGATGATCTCCTGCCGCGTCATTCCTTTGGCCTCGAGTCCCTGGAGGAACTGAACGAGGTTGCCCACTGTGAAATAGGTCGGGTTGCACTGGCCGTTGTTGCCGTACTCTTTGCCCGTCTGAAACGCGCGCACGTCGGCCGTCGGCACCGGCGCGCAATGATACCCGAGTCCTTCGAGCGCACCCTGGACCAGGCGCTCATGCTTCCACGTCAGCCCTCCGAAGAGGATCGTCGTGGTGTCGCGTTCGGCGCGAGTGAAAGGACGTTCGACGGGTTTCGCGAAGTGGGACGCGACGGCCGCCTCGATTCCGGCCTCGCTGAACAGCCGGCGGCGTTCCGCTTCCAACCGTTCCTGAATAGTCGATTCGAGCGGCTTTATGTGAACGAGTCCCGGCGGCATGCCGGCTCCATTTTGCGTTCCGGTCGATGTCTGAGTGCTCATTTCTCTCCTCCCCATCGTCGGGCAAAGAAACAATCCGCGTAAGTTTCGAGGAGATCGTAGCCGCCGCGTGAGCCCGAGCGAATGGAAATGCAGCGAATGGGACCGCCACGCCACCGGAAGGGCGCCCAGACGCGATGAGATGGAGGTGCTGAGTGCTGGGTCCTGGGTGCTCCGGACGCGTCACGATTGTGCGGAAACTAGGATCGCCCGCCGATTTCATGCCCGAGCGCGCAGCACTCAGAACCCAGCACTCAGCACTTTGTTCGCAAGGCTACGGCAAAGTCCCGGAAACCGCAGATTTCACAGATTGACTCGCAGCTGTCGCCGACTGCTTCGCGCCGACCCGAGAGTGAGGAGCAAGTTGCTCGTCGGCTGAATGCTGGAAGAATCTGCGCAATCTGCGCAGAAATCCGCGCCATCTGCGGTTTCGCGCGGAACGGCCTCGCCCGAGTCGGCGCCTCGACTTTGCCGCAGCCCTGCTTTGTTCGGCCGTGGCTTTCGCCCCCGCCGATGGTGTGGTACTATGACTTCGCTCGCGGGCGAGGCTCTGGGCGTGTGCGTCCGGACGCGACCACGGATCCATCGCGGAGAGGTGCTGGAGTGGTCGAACAGGGCTGCCTGCTAAGCAGTTG
>JACPPM010000037.1 GCA_016191015.1 Acidobacteriota bacterium
CCTGCCGAAGGACATCACATTCGTCGCCGACACCTCCGGCAGCATGACCGAAGGCAAGCTCGACCAGGCCCGCAAGGCGCTCCTGTTCTGCCTCGACAACCTGAACAGCCAGGACCGGTTCGAAGTGATCCGGTTCTCGACGGAAGCCGAGGCGCTTTTCGGCCGCCTGCAACCGGCCTCTCCTGAAAACCTGTCGAGGGCGAGGGTTTTTGCCGCCGCGTGGCGCCCGATCGGCGGCACGAACATCGACGAAGCGCTGACGCTCGCTCTGAACGCCAATCGCCAGAGCGACGCGCGACCCCGCTTCGTGATTTTCATCACTGACGGAAAGCCAACAATTGGCGAAACCGGCGAGGACGCCCTGCTCGACAAAGTGCGTCGCGCCAACACATCGGCAACGCGCATCTTCACCTTCGGCATCGGCAACGACCTCAACACGCACCTCCTCGACCGCATCACCGACGAGACCAAGGCGTATCGCACATATGTCCGGAACGATGAAGACCTCGAGCTCAAGATCTCCAGCTTCTACCAGAAGATCAAGACCCCCGTGCTCGTTGACCTCAAGCTCGATGTCGAAGGGGCCGTGAAAACATACCAGACGTACCCGCGCAGCCTCCCCGATCTGTTCGAAGGATCGCAGCTTCTCGTCTTCGGCCGCTACAGCGGCAGCGGGAGGGCGCTGGTGAGATTGAGCGGCTCAGTGCAGGGGCGTCCGAGATCGTTCGAGCAACAGATCGATCTACCGGCCACAGCGACCGAGAACTCTTTCCTGGCTCCCCTCTGGGCGACCCAGAGGATCGGCTATCTGCTCGACCAGCTCCGCCTGCACGGAGAAGAGAAGGAACTGGTCGACGAAGTCACGCAGCTCGCTCGGCGATTCGGCATCATCACGCCGTACACGAGCTATTTGATCGTGGAGGACGAGACGGCTCGCATTACCCGCAATGAGCTCAGATCGGACAGCGCGACGTTCGGGGTCGCGCCCGGCGCCGCCAGCCCGGCGAACCGGCAGAAGGCAGCCGAGGAATACAGGTCGATGCAAGAGAAGAGTGGCGCGAGCAGCGTCACGGCCAGCTCGGAAGTCGAGGCACTCAAGCAGGCGCAAAATCTTGGCCAGATCTACCAGGGAAAGAAGCGGCTCGACTACACCGACAAAGACGGCAAAGTGCAGAACCTCGCTTCACAGACGAAGAACGTCCAGGGGCGCGCCGTTTACCAGGCCGGAAATTTTTGGGTCGATTCGAAGATCCAGACGCTGAAACAACAGCAGGCCAAGCGCATTCAGTTCGGGAGCGCCGAGTACTACGCCTTACTCGACAAGGAGCCGCTGAGCGCCCAGTACCTGGCCCTCGGCCGCAACGTCCGGTTCGCAATCGGCGAAGTCGCCTACGAGGTTTACGAATGAGCAATGCAATTGCTTCAGGTTCGCTCACAGCCTCGAGCTGATTCCAACACAGCCCCATCCGGACGAGCGTCATAGTGGGAAGGTTCGGCCCGCGTGTTCCCCACTGAGCCTCCGCTGCCCGCCGCCGCCAGCCTGCGGCCACCTCGTGCCTCTGAGTGACAAGCTGACGAATCCCATTACCAGGAATCCGTTGCCTCAGCGGTTCGGGTTCCCTTTTCACGCGTAGGTCCTCAGGTCAGCCTCGTAGGGGCGCTGTGATCGTTGGATTGCGCCGAGGACTTTGCGGAAGCGGAGTGTTGGACGGCTACCGTAGGCCAGAGGATGAGCGCGCGTGCCGCGCACGATACCCGTACAAGGCGCTCCTTTTGTCACACGAGTTGTGCGGGAGGCCGAAATCGTTCAGCCTGCGAAGTTTTTTTTTGCTTTTTTTCTGCCGAGGCGAGAGAAAGCGGGTTCTCGCGAAACTTAGTAGGTGGAGGCACCGAAGTGCACCGAGCACCGTACGTATGTGAGGGTTGCGTGCAACTGGGTCCGTCAGGCTTGGTCCTGTGGAATATTTCACATTGTCTCAGAATACTGCATGTGTTTGAATAACAAAGGAGAAATGTAATGTTTAACATGGGATGGTCGTTCCGGGTTCTTCACCCAGATCTGGCTGCGACTCTGCCAACCTGTGGTCTTTGCCCCGGCGCACCGGGCCACGTCCTGATCTGCATCGCTCTCTGCCACCCGAGGCAGGGGCGGGCGAGTATCTGTCCAACCTCGGGCCCGCAGAGATAGGATGATCTCGTGTCAATACAGCCGAATGTAAATGAGTTCGGATCCATTCACTCCCTCGCTCTGCAGCGCGTTCGCCCATGTCCCCTGGACATGTCAATCTTGTGTGGTGCCGTGACGAGAGGTCTGGCATGCGATGCCGCCGGGATCGCTCTGGTCGAAAACGGTACTGTTCGCTATGTGGCCGGTCTGGGATTCAACTGGAAGGATGTTCCACCGATTGCTCTGGGCCGAAGCCTGATCGGCGAAATCGTGACCAGTGGGAAAACACTAGCCACCAATGACCTGAGGCAGGACACGCGCTGCAAGACCCGGAACGAGGCCCAGGAGGTGGGTGTAGCAGGATTTGTTGGGAGCCCCCTGCGGGACGTGAACGACGATGTCTTCGGGGCCCTCACCGCGTTGATGAACCGCCCTCATGATTGGACATCAGCGGAGATCGCCTCGATCGAGCAAGCGGCATCACTCGTCGCGCCCATCCTATCCTGTGCAGCAACTTGCGCCAGTGGCAGGGCACACCCGATTGGACGGGAGTCGCTCACACCGCACAGCAGGATCCTCGTCCTTTCGCACAACTCCAAGGCAACCTTCGAGAAGGCGAAGAGACTGGCGCGCTCAAACGCGCCCGTGCTGATTCAGGGTGAACGGGGAACAGGCAAGGAGGTGCTGGCCAGATACATTCACGAACACTCCGGCCGGGATGGGCGCTTCGTTCCACTCAATTGCGGGACGCTGCAGGAGGAGCTGTTCGAGGCAGAGGTGTTCGGACATACCAGGGGAGCGTTCACCGGTGCGCATTCTGACCGCCTGGGCGCGGTGGGCGCAGCGGAGCGTGGCACCCTCTTGTTCGATGAAGTAGCAGCGCTCAGCCCCCGAAACCAAACGAAGCTTCTGCGATTCCTTCAAAGCCGCGAGTTCAAGAAACTAGGCTCCGACGCCGTTGCCACATCGGATGTCCGCGTGCTCGCGGCCACCAATCGAAACCTGGAGGTGCGTCTTGATACGGGATTCGCCGAGGACCTTTTGGAACGTTTCACCTACACGATCACGATGCCGCCGTTGCGTGAACGCCCTGAAGAGCTCGGCGCCCTGGTCGAACGGTATGCCCGCGAGATACCCTTGGAGACGGGTCATCCGATCCAGGGCATCACAGATCGTGCAAGATCGCTGCTTAAGGAGTACGACTGGCCGGGGAACATACGCGAGCTACACCGAGTGCTGGCACAAACCTTCATCGACACACCCGTCGGGGGATGGGTGACGCCTCTAGTGCTCCTGCGCTACATCCGGCTGCCTGGCGCACAGGAAGGCGCCATACTGAGCGAAGGCGCAATGGCTTCCTCCCGCGAGCGAACGCCCCACACCCGGGTCTCGAAGCCCCATTTCATCCGGTGTTACGAGGCGTGCAGGGGCGATACTTACAAGATGTCACTCCTCCTGGACCTGAGCCGGAATGCAGTGCAGAGGCGGATCCGCCGGATCGGGTTGTACAGGGGTTCCTCATAGAGCACGACTGACTCATTGAACCAATCGCCGACGCACCCCAGACGCGCACTGCGCTGGAGTGTACACCTGATCGAAGTCACGCCAAGTTCGGCCGCAAGAGGACAAAAGCGCGATCAAAGAGGACAAATCGAGCATGCGGAGGACTAACCCGCGGCTCCAGAGGGGCAGGAGCGCGGCATACAGGGAAGATCGTGCGTCCGGCGGCGGCCAGATATCCCAGTTCTGCCCTTCCCGCGGAGGAGTCGGATGATGGCATGACCCGCCTATGCTGCTGATTTCCCAGATCGGGGGCATATGGTCTGCCATCCCCAGCGACTGGACGGAGCGTCGATCCGGACGCTTGGCATGGATCTCGCAATAGACCGCTTCCGTCACAGAAAGGAGGTGAAGAAACTATGGAATGGATCGAGAACCCCATCGACTCAGTGTTCAGTACTACGTCTCCCGGGATCTGCGAGCTGTGCGGTGTTCACACCACCTGCGAATGCAAGGGAGCCGGGTCATGCAACCAAAAGGCGCCGCCGAAGTAGTTCGCCGCATGGCGGTCTCTGTGCTGGGGCGGCGAACAGCACGAGCCGCCTCATCCGGAGTGACCACGACGACGTCCGTCACAAGTCCTAAGAGAGAAGGAAAACCAAGAAAATGGAATGGATACACGATCCCCTTTGTGATCAGTTGCAGGTTGGGGCCACGGCGGGTATCTGCGCTGTCAAGTTGGACTGCCAATGCAACGCCGGAGCCTGCAAGGGTTACACGGAACCACCCCCGAAGTAGGCCCTGGGTTAGATGGCACAGCGCACATAGCGCTCAAATAAACATATCCTAGAATGGGGCCCGCGCCAGGAGGCGGCCTGTCACCGGCGCGGGGCCCCTTTCGGGAGTTCAAACCAAGAAGGAACTGAGACCATGCTATGGGTAGTAGAGCCGAGCGAGGCGACGTCCGATGCAGTGGGCAACACGACCACATGCTTCTGTCTTATCAACAGGAAGTGCGCTTGCCATGATGGGGCATGCAAAGGCTATGTCGAACCGCCGCCTGTATGAAGCTCTGGTTTGTTCTTGACTGCCACATTTTCCGTTCCAGGCTAGGCTGACGGACGTAGTGTGCGGATTGGGCGCAGGCGCTGTCCGACATGCGCCTCCGCGACAGGGACAGCACCGACAATAGTAGACAGGAGCGAGCATTGCGACTATCGAAATACAACTTCATCGTCAGGGACGGGGATGCCTATCTCGCCTACAACGCGCTCAGGAACGGCCTCGCCCGCATCACGGCAGAGACGTACGGACAGTTACAAGAGATTGGGCGTCACGCATCGCCGCGGATCGATGAGGCAATCCTGAAGGAGCTGCAGAGAGGCGGGTATGTGGTCGACGAGGATTTCGATGAGGTCCATTTCGTGCGTCTTGCGCATCAGGCAAGGAAGTTCTCGACCGGCACCTTCGGACTAACCATTGTGCCGACGATGGACTGCAATCTCGCCTGCACCTACTGCTTCGAGACGCGCAAGCCTGTCCGCCTCAGCGACGCGACTCGCGCACAGGTCGTCACATTCGTCCGGAACTATCTTCAGCAGGTGCGATTCAAGACGCTTTCCGTGAGCTGGTACGGTGGAGAGCCCCTTCTTGAGCCGGAACTGATCAAGGTGCTCTCCGAGCAGCTTATCGCGGCCGCGGAAGAGGGCCACCTGAACTACGAGGCATCCATCGTCTCCAATGGGACGGTTATCACGGACGAGGCCATTCAACTCCTTAAGGATGCCAGGGTCGGGAACATCCAGGTGACGTTGGATGGCGCCGAGGATGTTCACAACCGGCGCCGTCCGTTCGTCGGGGGCGGAGGTACATTCGACCTTGTGGTGGCCAACATAAAGCGTCTGGCGTCCGATTTCCATGTCAGCGTCCGGATGAACGTGGATCGGACCAATAGTGATCAGTGCCTCGCTCTGCTCCAGAGCGATGAGTCCCTGCAAAGGCTCTTCGTGGAAAACAAGTGCAGCCTTTACTTTGGCTTCGTGCGGCCCTTCACGAGCAGTTGCCAGTGCATCGCCATGGACTGTTTCGAGCCGGATGAGTTCTGGTCTTTGGAACAGGAGCTTACCGGGGAGATGAAGAACCTGGGGATTCGGCACACCGACTACCCTTCCCTTCCAGGAAACTGCACCGCTGCCATGCTCCATTCCTTCGTCATCGGGCCCGAGGGAGAGTTATATAAGTGCTGGGACAGTGTGGGCGATCCGCGGGAGGTCATCGGCCATGTCTCAAGGCCGGTGGAATTCACAGGCAAATTGATGGAGTGGCTTTCAGTCGAGCTCGGCGAGCCCGGCTGCCTTGCATGCAAGTACCTGCCTCTGTGCAACGGCGGCTGCCCTCACGTCGTGCTGAGTCGTCGTCGAAATACTGGCTCGCTCTCAATGGACTGTACGAAGTGGCGCTATCAACTTGACGCGTCGCTGAAGGAGCGCTACCGTGCCCACGCCAAAGCCAAACCGGGGCAGGCAGTGGAAGCGAAATGATTGAGTGGATTGCCGAGCCGTTGACGCATGCCTCCGAACAGGGTGCCGCAGGGAAAGAGGAATCGAAGAAGCACTGCCAGGACAAGTCCTGCCTGATCAACCAGCGCTGCATGTGCGTCGGAACGGGTGCGTGTAATGGACACACGGATCCGGAGGGGAGACCCTCCGGGCAGAAGCAAGCCGGGTGCGTTTGAAGTTGCGGTTCGCAGAGATCAGGAGGCAGGCGGCGGAGGTACGCCGGTTCTATGGCTTCCTGCGCCCGTACAGAAAGTGGGGATATGCCGCCGCCTTCTGGATGGGTCTGGCTGTATTGCTCCAACTTCCAATGCCGCTCTTCACGGCCTATTTGATCGACGAGATCCTCCCGCGGCGGGACGTAACTCGCCTGAGTTGGTTCTGCGGCATTCTGTTGGCAATCCTCTTTGCCCGCTCCATCGCTCTCTTTCTGCAAAGGCGCTACCTGGTACGCTACAAGGGCAGGGTGGTCTTCGACATCCGCCGCCGGATTTTCGAGCACCTCCAACGCGTGCCGGTCTCGTATCTGGAGTCGACGTCATCCGGCTACCTCCTGTCCCGCGTGGATGGCGACGTGAACCAGGTCCAGGGTCTCCTTGCCGAGACCATGATAGGTGTGGGAAGGAATCTGATCACTTTTCTCGTCGGCTGCGGACTCCTGTTTTCGTTCCACCCCAAGCTGGCCGCTGTGAGTGTGATTTTTCTCCCTCTCTATTTCTGGACTTTCCGGCATTTCGGCCGGAAGATGCGGGTGCTCAACAGCGAGAACCGCGAACGATGGGCGATCTACACGGGAATGTTAGAGGAGAGCATCTCGTTGATCCCCCTGACCAAGGTCTATGGGAGGTACAAATCGGGCGTGGCAAGGTTTTGCCATTACCTCAAGGTTGCGATTCGAACAGATGCACGCACGGAGATCACCGGGTCCCTCTCCGGGATCGTCTCCGGCATTGTCGGAGGATTGGCGCCGCTGGTCCTCCTGTGGCTGGGGATTGCGGAGATCATGCACGGCCGGCTGACACTCGGACAGTTCTTCGCGTTCAATTCTCTGCTGGCGTACATGTTCGGCCCCGTCAGCAGCCTGGTCGACTTGAACATCCAAATCCAATCATCTCTGGCTGCGGTCGAGCGCATCTTCGAGATACTGAGCATTCAACCGGAGCTCCAGGCGCTCGCGGATATCTCGCTCGTGACTCCGCCTGACGCTGTCACGGTCCGAAGCGTCTCGTTCCATCAAGTTTCTTTCCGGTACGCAGCCGGACGCGAGGGGGGCCTCCGAGGGGTGAGCTTTTCGATATCGCAAGGAGAGAAGGTTGCAGTCGTGGGCCCAAGTGGGTGCGGCAAGACGACAATCGCGCGACTCCTGGTGAAGTTCGACCAGCCCCAGGACGGACTGATCATGGTCGATGGACGGCCCATCACGGATCTGCGCGCGGAGGCCGTCCGCGCGCGGATCGGCTACGTCAGTCAGACTGGGCTGATCCTCAGCGGAACCATCAGGGAGAACCTGCTTTTCGGGAACCCCAATGCCAGCGAGGATATGCTATGGGAGGCGCTGGAGCTTGTTGAAATCGGGGACTTCGTGCGGCAGTTGCCCGCTGGACTCAACACCGTGATAGGCTATCGGGGCATCGGCCTGAGTGGCGGAGAAAACCAGCGGATCGCGCTGGCTCGGTGCGCCTTGAAAGACCCCGAGCTTTTCCTCCTTGATGAAGCAACGTCGGCGGTGGACCAACTCTGCGAAGCGAGGCTTCTGGCGAAACTCGCGGCCCGCTTCAGGGAACGGGCTTTCATCATCATCACCCACCGTCTTCATTCCATCAGTGAAACTGATCGTATTATTGTCATTGACCATGGGCAAGTCGTCCAGCAGGGGCCACATCACAAGCTACTGGCCGTGGACGGCCTCTACAAGCAACTGTACACGCGGGAGGGAGAGGAGTCACATGCCGGTCTCGTGGCGAGCTAGTCGCATCGGTCTGCTGATAGTGGGCACCGTCGCCATCTCTTCGGTGGCCGTGGCCGCCGAGTTTTCCGTGCCTCTTTTCGACGTAGCGCCTGAGATCGATGGTGACCTGTCCGATCAGGTATGGAGCGGAGCACGCCAATTCGATAACTTCTTCCAATTCCAGCCCGGGGACGGGACGACACCTTCCGACAGAACCACGGTACTTGTAGGTTATGACAGGAAGAACTTCTTCGTCGCCTTCCGATGCGAAGTTTCGGACCGCAAGAAAGCAAGGTACCAAAGCATACAGAGGGACTCTGACAATAGCGGTGTGGAGAGTGTCGGGTTGTACCTTGACACCTTTCACCAGTTCAAGAACGTGTACTATCTCGCCGCCAGCGCCCTTGGAGACATCGTCGACGGGCGGGATGATGGCTGCACGGGCTCCGTGAACACCGATCTGGACGTAGATTTCCGCGTCCGGACCCAGATCACGGACTCGGGTTATGCAGTAGAAATGGCCATCCCCTTCAAAGCCATCCAGTACGGACCTGGTGAGGGAGGGATGAAGTGGGGCGTCATCTTTTTGCGGACTTCGCCTGGTTACAATGGCGAAACGGACACCTCGGTATGGGTGGACCGAAGTGCCGGGTGTTTCTACTCACTCGCCGATGTGCTTCTCTTCAAGGATTCCATCGGCAGCACAGACATGAGATTAGTTGCTGAAGGCCTGGCAACGAGCCGAAATGACACTGTGACAGCGGGTGGCGCGCAATCCACGCGGTCCGTCGCAGACGGATCCGCGGGTGTGACCGCGCTTTATCGCTTTCGCTCCAACCACACCGTCAACCTCAGCGTGAATCCAGACTTCAGCCAAGTCGAAGCCGACGACATTCAGTTCACCGTGAACAGCCGCTATCCCCTCTACTACCCTGAGAAACGGCCGTTCTTTCTCGAGAACACCAGCACCTTCAGCATGCCGATCCCCCTCTTTTACTCTCGCGAGATAGTCGATCCGCTCGTCGGAGCGGTCTATTCGTCGACAATCGGCCGGAGCTCGTACTACGGTCTCCTGGCGCTTGAGAAGGACGTGTCGCCGGACCGATTCGGGTTCACCGGGGACGAATCCGAGGCCGAGTGGGCCATCGGACGCTACTCCAGACGGTATGGGAATCAAGATTCATCCGCCAACGCGTTTCTCGGGAACCGCTTCTGGTCAGGCACCTCCAACCTTGTTGCTGGCGTCGACGGCACACATCGGTTGAACAAGAGCGACAGCATCACTTGGCAGGGAGCTGCCTCGTGGGCCACAGAGGGGGAGTCGTCAGGCGGAGGGGCCTGGGCAGTCTCCCTGGACCACGCTGGGCGGCGCTTTTCTTGGAGTGTCCGAAACCGATCGGTCAGCCCGGATTTCCGGGCTGACACCGGCTTCATCTACCGCAATGGCTACGTCGAAACCGGGGCAGATGCAAACTTCACCTTTCGGACGGAAGAGAACCGAAGCGTTTTCAAGACAGCAAGCTCAAGTGCGAGTCTAGCGGTCACGACCGACTACGATGGCAAACTGACTGACAGGGACCTGGTCCTCAGCCAGCAGCTCACAGTCGCCGGTCAGAACACGTTCGGTCTCAGCTATTCTGACTACTTCACCTTTTTCGCCGGAAAAGAGCTCCGCACGCACTCCGCTCGCTTCTCTGTCTCCAACGCAAGCCTGAAGTGGATCTCGGTCTATGCCCTGTACTATCGTGGCACGCGCGGGTTCTACGACCCGGAGGCTCCGGATACAGGCCGGATGACGCGAGTTTCTGCTGGTGCGACGCTGCGAGCCGGCAGCAAGTTCCAGGTCGACGCCATCTACCTCCTGGAAGACCTCTGGAAACAGCCGGCATCCACCGGAGCGTTCTACCGCTACTATTCGAGCGAAGCCAAGCTCTACTATTACTTCAGCCCGCGTCTCTGGGTGCGGCTGACACTTGTCAACGACCACGTCGATTATGACTACTATGCCTACCGGAGCAGGGCGTGGTTCGGTAATGCGCTCCTCGTGTGGCGCCCGAAGACGTTCACTGCTGTCTACGCCGGCTTCAACACTGGTCGCAACGATGACGTCTACAGCGGCGACTTGCCCGAGAGGCACGAAAACCGGACCGCGTTCCTAAAGGTGGCGTACGAGTGGAGGCTCAAATGAATGACCTCGACAGGCGGCGCCCGCTCGGCAGCCGCCCGAGCTGGTCTATCGGTCATGTCGCAGGCTTTGTTCCCGTTCGTGATATCATCGATTGTCGCGTGAAACCAAAGGAGTGCTACCGACTGGTTCGAGGGGCACTTCGGAAAGAGGGCACCCGTGATGTTCAGGCATACTCGTCCACTGTTGTTCCTTCTCGCGGTTTTGACATGGAACGACGTCTCGATTGCACGAGAGCCTGAAGAAGCCCTGATCGCCGCAGCGGCCGCTGGACGCGAAAAGGATGTCACGACGCTCCTGAAGCTAGGGGCCGACATCAACGCGGTGAGCGCGAAGGACGGGTGGTCTGCATTGTCACTGGCCGCGGAGAATGGTCATTTGGCCACTGTGAGCGTCTTGATCCAGGGCGGTGCGCGAGTGGATCAAGTCGTCAATCAGGGATTGACAGCTCTACAGCGTGCCGTCTCCGGTCGGCACCTCGACGTCGCTCGCTTTCTCATCCAACACGGGGCCGACGTTCAGACGCGACGAATCGGCGGACGAACGCTTCTGATGGATGCGGCGGACGCTTTCTATTCGAACAGGGAAAGCCATGCGGCCGGGATCGTGATGACCTTGCTCGCACGGGGAATCGATATCAACGCCAGAGACTCTCGGGGCTACACAGCCCTCATGTTGGCCGCCCAGGAAGGTCAGGAAGCAATAGTTCAGATTCTTCTTAGGAACGGTGCCGACGTTGAGGTGCGGGGCGAGGATGGGAAATCAGCGATCGACCTGGCTCGCGACCGAAAGCACAGCAAGATCGTAGATCGTCTGGTACGTGAGAGCGCGGTCGCTGCGTCTGCTCAGTCCCAATAGGCCGGGGGAAGCCAGTCCCGGTCCGGCAAAAAGGTCGCTCTCTCGTACACCGAGGTGTTGACGAGTGACGCCGGCATGTACGGGTACATGTACCCGCTGAACACCGAGAAGTTCTCGGCGAAACCGCTGCAGGAGCTGTCGCTGCGTGTGAACCTGTCAGGTCGCGAGCGGCTCAAGACGATCTTCAGCCCGACGCACGAAGTCACGACGAAGCGGGAAGGAGACCGGACCGCGACGATCAGCTTCCAGGGCTCGAACGTCAAGCCCGACATCGATTTCGTTCTGTACTTCCATACGGACACGGATCCGGTCGGGCTGAGCATGCTGGCTCACCGGCCACGCGGAGAGGACGGGTATTTCCTGATCTCCGCGGCTCCTGACTACGCCTCCGGCTCAGACCAGGTCCTGCCGAAGGACATCACATTCGTCGCCGACACCTCCGGCAGCATGACCGAAGGCAAGCTCGACCAGGCCCGCAAGGCGCTCCTGTTCTGCCTCGACAACCTGAACAGCCAGGACCGGTTCGAAGTGATCCGGTTCTCGAC
>JACPPM010000297.1 GCA_016191015.1 Acidobacteriota bacterium
CGTCTCGGCCGATCGGGGTGGCTCGGAAGAACGCTCTCACTCTCCACGCTCCACGCTCTCACTCTCCACGCTCTCACGCGCGGCGGAGACGCAACCTCTTTGGTTGCGGCTCCGCCGCGTTAGGGCGCAGATAACGCAGATGCCCGCTGGCCTCAACAGCATCTCACCACTCCCCCGGCCGAGCGCACGGCCGGTCCGGATCCATGGGCGGAAAATGGGGGTTGGCCGGAGCTCTGACGTGGCCCCGGTTTCGCCACACCGACCATTGTCCGGGCTTTATGGTATATTCGAAGTAACACGGTAGGAGCGGCCTGCCGAGTCGACACACAGGAGAACCAGAGGAGGTTCGGATGAGAAGACTGATTCTCGTGATCGCGACCATAACTCTTTTCCTTTTCGGATTCGCTCGCAATGGAGACGCCGGGGAACAGGATTTCACCTTGGCCAATGAAACCGGAGACGATATCGATAGCCTCTACCTCTCGCCCACCGAAGCATACGATTGGGGCGACGATGTGCTGGGGAAGGAATTCCTTGGCGACGGCCACAGTATCGAAATTTCCTTTTCCCATGGGGAACACGAGTGCCTGTGGGATTTTATGGTGAAGGACGACGAAGGCAACTCCGTCGAATGGGACAGCATCGACCTGTGCCAGTACAGCACGATCACGCTGCACAAGGACGAGGACAAAGTCTGGGCCACCTTTGAGTGACGCCGGACATGCACGTTCCACCGACCGGGTTGTGACTACAGACGATGATCCCTCGCGTCGAGATGGGCGCCGCAACGCCGTGGGGGAGCGACAGCGGGAGGCATCAGAACCCTGTTTCCCTCCGAAACCACCAGGAACAAATATTGAGAACCAGAATTTCCAGGCTGGACGATCAAGCGTCACAAGGAGAATGAAAGTGAACAGAACGAGATCGGCCCGCGAGACAGTCGCGTCATTGCTTACATGCCTACTTTTTGCCTCGTTTGCGCAGGCCCAGGCGACGAGGACATGGGTATCGGGTGTGGGTGATGACGCCAATCCATGCAGTCGTACGGCCCCGTGTAAGACTTTTGCCGGCGCCATTTCGAAAACGGCCGCCGGCGGTGAGATATCGGTGTTGGATCCGGGAGGATTCGGGGCTGTGACGATTACCAAGGCGATTACGATCAATGGCGACGGGACGCTCGCCGGTATTCTGGCGGCTGGCACGAATGGGATGATCGTCAACGCCGGAGTCAACGATGTCGTGATCATCAGAGGCATCTCGATCAACGGTGCGAACAGCGGCCTGAGCGGCATCCGGTTTCTAGCCGGGAAGCACCTCCACGTGGAGAGGTGCACCATTTATAACTTCCAGTCGTTTGGCATCGAAGGTGCCAACGCCGCAGCCGCCGAGATGAGCATTACGGACTGCTCTTTCACAAAGGTCGGCATCGGAATCAGGGTCTCGAACGCCGCTGGGAATCTCGTTTCCATTGACAACGTGCGCATCAACAGGAACAACTTCGGCATCGACGCCCTGGGCGGCGTAACCAACGTCTTCCGTTCCGTCGTCTCCGAAACCAACCAAACGGGCAGCAGCGCAGGGTTGGTTGCTGAGGGGTCTGCCGTCATGAATGTGTCGAACTGTCTGGTGACAAACAACTCGATCGGGATGGAGGCTTTCACTCCGACCTCGACGCTCCGTTTCTCGAACTGCACGGTACACAAGAACACGACGGGGGTCTTCGTCGCCGGTGGCGCTACGTGCGATCGGTTTGGCAACAGCGCGGTGTTCGGCAATACCACGGATATCTCTGGCGTGACGACGCTCCGCGCGGCGCAATAGCCATCCGCCTCGGGTACAACCCTCGCCTCGACGAGTCGCAGGCCGATAGAGCGAGGCGGTCCGATCCCGGACCGTCTCGCGAGCCGTCATGCGGCGGAGCGCACAGAGCACGAGCCCCCCTTGGCGGCGGGGCGCTGTGGAGGCGAAGACTTCTTCCATCGCGGTCGGTGCACAGAGGATGCACCGTCCGATACGTTCTGCGGGGCACTCCGTCGAGCTTTCTCCTGTGTCATATGGATCGGCCGGCCGTGAAAGTAAGTGGGCGAAATGGATGGACCGGGCGAATCGGGGGTGAAGCCTGAGGATCCCGGGGCGGTCCTCGCGGAATTGGAGCGGCTCCACCAGCACAGCTTCCGGTGGGCGATCGCCTGCTGCCGCAAGGGGAACCCGGTCCAGTCGAGAAGTACCTCTTTTCGCCCGACATGATCATGGTGCACCAAGGGGAGATTGGGATCAGTGACGAGCAGCGGGAAGAGATCATCGCTGGCGTGCAAGAGGCGCAGACCACGATCATGCGCCTCCAGTGGGAGATGCATGGGGCCATGGGACAGCTCGAGCAGGATCTGAAGAACACGCATGTCGATGAGGCCAAGATACGCAGCACATCGGAGAAGATCACGAAGATCGAGGGTGAGATCAAGCTGACTCACCTCACAATGTTGATCCGGATCAAGAACAGGCTGAGTGAGCAACAGCAGCGTCAGCTCAGCGACCTGCGGCTCGCCCTCCTTCCCCCGCCGAGGTAGAGGAAATCTCCCGTCGAGCGCCGGGGCGACAATGTGACTCATCGATTCAACGCGACCCGGTCCGCACAGGGGCAGGTGGCTGGCCTGGTTTCCATGCGCTGTGGCGGACGGACTTTTGGAGGTGATCTGTGCTTTCTTACCGTCTCTCAGGAATCATGGCTGCGGCGATGATGACCGCGGTTTCGGTAACCGCTGCGGAGATCGGCGACGCTGACCCCTACGCCTCGATCGACCGCCGCCCTTTCGGTGTTCACCCCGCGTTTGCATTCGGTCAGACCGGCGATCCCTACGGGCCCGCGCGGGACGCGGGCATCGCGTGGACGCGCGGGGCGGATGCTCCCTATGTATTCTGGGCTCTCGTGGATCCATTTCGTACGCGCGATCCCCGTCAGATGCGCTTCGCCGGGACAACGACCGGGCCGGACGGCGAACCTCTCAGATTCGACTACGATGCGAGCATCTCGAAGGCGCTAGCCTCCGGACTGTCCGTGATGTGGAACATTGCCGTCGAGCCGGCTCCCTGGGGCTACTCCGCGCCGGCAAGCTGGCTGCCCACGGACCAAGGGGCCTACAAGAGCTTTGTGCAGGCCACGATCAAGCGGTACCCCGGGATCAGAGTCTGGCAGGTGGGCAACGAACCCGATATCCAGCTGGGGTTCCCCCCGGAGCCGAGACTCGCGGACTTCGCGGCCCTTCAGCGGCTCACCTGCCAGGCGATCAAACAGGTGGACCCTCGCGTCGTCGTGGTCATGGGAGGAGCGGCCGACTGGAGTCTTGGATACTTCGACGAGGTGCTCGACGATCTGAATGGCCGCTGTGTGGACGTGTTCGATTTCCATCTCTACGGAGATCCGAAGGGCGGAACACTCATGCCTCGGCCGCTGCCGCCCCTCGGCTACTTGCACATTGAGAGACTGGCACGGTCCATCAGAGGTCACCTGGACGCCCGCGGGTTCACCCGGACTCGGATCTGGTCCACGGAGTGTGGCACGTTCTCCGGCACAGTCGGGCTGGGAGGTCCGGACACGATGACAGCCAGCGAAGCGGAACAAGCCCGCGACCTCGTGAAACGCTACGTCGTCGCTCTCGCTAATGGGGTGGAGAAGATCTTCTGGGCATTCGGGATATCCGAGGGACTCGGCCCGTGGGAAGCCTCGGACTACTTTGATCACACTGGTCTGATCTACACCGGGCCCGGAGCGCCTCGTGGCACGCGTAAGCTGGGCTATTGGGCGCTCTGGCAGAGATGACCCAGCAACTCGATCTGGCCGATCCCAGCAACAAGGTAGCCAGGGTTGCTACGCCTGTGCTGCGCACTCGCGCCTATCGATTCACATCCTCCGACGGGAAACCGATCGTGATCGCCTGGTGGGACACGTTCTTCGCTGCCGGCTATGAGCCCCGCGACAGAGTCTCGCTCACGCTGCCCTGGACAGCCGCAACCGCGGTTGCACGGCCCGCCGTCCCGCCCCTCGATCGAGGTGCGGATGTGAACGAGGACGACCCTGCGTCTGCATTCCAGGCCAGCAGGCTCACACCGAAGGGAGGGAAGATCCAGCTCTCGCTGGGCGCGAATCCCGTGTGGATCTCGACTGAGTGAGACCGATCTATTCCCTCGGTGTTTAGGCGCCTCAGCGCTCGATTCTTGCCAACATATTGTCAGGTCAAACGAGACCGAAAGCCGGGAAACCGCAGATTTCGCAGATTTCACAGATTTAACCTCGGAGTCTTGACTTCTGCGAGATCGCCGCCCGGGGGAATCTGCGTAGTCGGTGCAATCTGCGGTTTCCCTTCCGGTCTTCGGGCTGCCGCAACGCGGCCTCTGGTCGCAGGCACTATCCTGCGACGAGCACAGTGTCTAGGAAGTTGAGTGTTGACACGAAATGGCAAGGAATTTTGAGGCGGCTAGATCTCCCGAGCTTCCTCTCAGGAAAGCAGCAGGCTTGGAATGCAGGAACCGGGCGGTCGCTACCGCCTTGCGCCACGTGAGCCGGAATGCCGGGGATGGAGGATAGATCGCCGGGGCCAATGACGGCGATCTCGACGACAGCCTCACTGTTGATCGTCGCAGGGCCCATCAGAATCGAGGCAGCGGGCGTGACTGCCAAGGCAAGGCTCGCGCGGGCCGCTGTCGAGGCGCAGTGGCCCGGCCCCCTGTCTTTCAGGATGACCGCGATCGGGACGAGCTAATCACCCGAATCGGGGACTTGGTCGAGACAGCGGAGCACGTCGTCCTGGCCTTCTGTCTCATCATGCTAAGGCCCCTGGCCTCAGATCCAGCTTCTGTAACCGATGACACCCCACCAGGCCATGTACAAAGTGGCGATGACGAGAATCACAGAGGCGGCGAGGCTGTGGAAGTATGCCCACCGGTTCATGCCCTGTCGTTTGGCCCGCGCGGCGGCCCAGAGGGATGCGAGGCTGGTTGCGGCGAAGGCGTAGGTCAGTGCCGTGAGGCTCATGGACCAGAGCGTTCGGTTGCCGAATCGCGTGAGGAAATCTTCCTCAGAAACCATCAGAATTCCAAAGAGGACGCCGAGCGTGAGAACCGCCAGAAGTGGAAGTGCGCGCACGTGCAGGTTGGGCACACCCCGCATTCGCCGGAAGAGCCAGCGAATTCCCCAGACCAGCGCAAACAGGGGTACCGAGATAACGGCCAGCACGAAGAGGACGGCCAACACAATCTGAAGCCACGCGACGGCGGAGCTCACCTTCACCGCCGTGGTCATCGTGGCAACCAGCAGGCGGCCATCTTCCGTATCCATCAGCACAGCTCGCGGCACACCCTGCTTCTCCCCCCGAAAACGCCGGCCGTCGACAGCTGTGAGGGTGATGGACGGACCCAGCAGGGGCTTCACATGCATCGTTGCCCCGTCGAGTGAGACGTGGGTCAGGCCGAGAATCCGCTCCAGGAACGCCAGTGCCTGAGATCGAGGGTTGAAGGGATGGTACCACCCGCTGTAGTCCTTCACGATCGTCGCGGGAAGGGCGTGGCCGGGCGGTAGGGCGGGCCTCGGCTGGTCCTTCGTGGCGAACAGCTTGATCTCCTTGCTGATCTCCTCGAAAGCGATCCCCTCGCCCGAATTGATGGAAGAAAAGTAGCCCACTCCCTGCTCGGGTAAGTAGGCCAGCTCGGCCAGGCCTCCCTCGACCCCACCATCGTGGCCGTGCCAGACGAAACCGAGGTCATCGAGCGTGCAGTAGTTGTGCAGCGCATAGCCCGTCTTCAGCCCTCCGTGCGCACCCCAACCGGTCGCCGGAGTCTCCATGCGCACGATGGATGCTTCATTGAGAATCCGCCTACCATCGATTTCCCCGCGCCTGAGGAAGAAGCGCACATAGGAACCCATTTCGCGTGCGCTGGCGTTGATCGAGCCGGAAGGCCTCATCACAACGTGCCAATACGGATAGGGTGTGCGGCCGTCGGCGTGGTACAGGTTCGTCAGCAGGCTCTGAGCGCGAGGTGAGAGGAAGTAGTCAGCCGTGACAAGCCCGATCGGCTTGAAGAAGGTCTCCTCGACGTAGTCCTCGAATCGCTGGCCCGTCACTTTTTCAATGATGGCCGCTGTGACCGCTGGTCCCGAGTTGCAGTAAGCAAAGCGGGTTCCCGGGCGCCACCGCGATGTACGGGCTTCGGGGCAGAGGGCCAGCCCCTCCGCCAGAGTCAAGGGGTTCGGGTCATTGCTGGCGTACTCCTTGAAGTGGATGTCATCCCAGCCCGTCGTGTGTTCGAGCAGATGGACAACGCGGACAGGTGAGGTGCCCTCCCAAGGATTGCTGAACCGCACCTCAGGCACCAGGCTCCGCACCGGCGAGTCCAGATTGAGCCGCCCCGCTTCGACGAGCTTGAGCGCGGCCAACGCGACAAAGGTCTTCGAGATCGACCCGATGCGAAAGAGCGTATCAGCGGTGACCGGCTTCCCTGAGGCGACATCCGCCTTGCCAATCCCCGCCGTCCAGACGATCCCGTCCCGATTCGCGATGACCACGCACATCCCGGGAACCTTGTGCGCGTCAAGAATCTTGGTGAATCTCTGCACTAATTCTACCGTGTCCTTGGCCGGGACGATCGGCTTCTCCGGATCGGCGGCCACAACCGGCGAGACGAACAGGACGACGGCCACTAGACGCGCGAGAGCATGCAGCATTGAAGCCTCCTGAGCGGAGCGCATCGAGGGTCGCGCCGCTTCTCGTGTGACACATCGCAATCGGCACATTTCAAGATATCCTCATTGCGCCATCGACTCGACGATCGGGGGTTGTATTCCCTTGACAAGCAACCAAAGGCCTAGACCGACTTCGTAGATACCCATCGGCACCATGTAAACCAGTCCCACGACGGCCGCCAGACCGGGGTACACTACGAAGAGCAGAGTGCCGATCGCGAGCAGCAACGACGAGAAGATTCCCCAGGCGGCAAGTGCTCGAGGTATGTAGCGCGACTTGAACCACAGATAACTGAACACGGTCGACCCCAGTCCGAGAAACAGGAATGCGATTCCCATCCCGGCCCCCTGCCCGCTGATGAACAACCGCGCCAAGACCTGCATCTGCTCCGTGTCAAACGCTTGCAAGAAATCAGCGCCACTCAAGAGCCGCAGGGCCACAAAAGAGTTGAAGATCGTGGCGGCAGCAATGGAGTCCCCGACCAGCCGCAAGAACGCCGCGAGCAAGGCCACATTGCTGTTGATGGGCTTGAGGACGACGTAAAGCGTCCATACCAACACGACGACGCCCGCGATCATGAACAGATCGGCGGCCACGCTGATTCGAAACAGCCGTTCAGAGGCCACAATGTTCTTGGCGGTCTGCACGGCGTCGCCGCGGACGATCAGTCGGCCCCGCACATAGGACTCCGAAAAGACCGAGATGGCCATCGTGAACAGGTAGAGGAACCCCGCAACTTTGGCAGCGATTTGTTGTGCCGGCTCCACCCGGCTGGTCAACCCAATTGTGCTCATATTCTTTACCTCCCTGGCGAGCGGATGAATCGGATGATCATGGCGCGCTTCATCACCGAACTAGATACGGGCCCCCGCGCACGTTGGTTCCGCCTTTTCTGTTCTTCTCCTCTATCGTCCCACCCGACCGTGTAGCTCGCAGCGAACCCGGCAACCGGACGTTCCGGAAGATATCGGAGTGACTCGTGGTGCTGCTCTGCCGGCTCCAGGTCTGCCCTCGCCCCGTGGCGGCGGAGGCACTGCGTTTCTTGCGGACCGGCTCGATCGTGCGCCCTCAGGGCCGTGTCGCGTCGATCGTAGCGTATGGCACAGTAAGACCGACCTCTTGGTGCTCGGCCGCGACCGCGTCGATCCGGAGCTCCAGCTCGTCGAACACCCGATTCCAAAGGGCATGGCCGATGAGCTCTTTCCACGGCCTCAGGAACCAGTACTTTATCAAGGCGTGATTGTAACTACTCAGGCAGGCTAACCACAGAAGGCACAGAACGCGCAAAAGGCACAAAAAGAATGGATGAAAAAGAGGTATCGAACATTTGTGACTTCGGTGCATTTTGTGCATATTGTGGTGGGCTCCGCCTGACCTGAGCAGCTACCTTCAAACACTACCGGGAGGTAGAACAGCGCGACGGCACCAGGCCCTACAAGCTCGCCCCGTCGAAGAAGACGATCTAGAGCCTCCACACGCTTCGCGAGATCCTCGCGCGAGACACGGACTGAGGGACGGCGCCGCGCGTTGTCCGGCAGTCCGCTGTATGCAATCTCCAATCAGAACATGTTCCACAGGTACTGGTTGGTCACCTCGTGGTGGAACATCACCTCGGCGATCTTGATCACCGAGCCGAGGGCCTTTGGGCAGCGCTCGGCCTGAGCGAGCTTGAGGTCGGCGAAGCGCGACTGGACGTCCTCGCCGAGCAACTCGGTGATGAAGCGGCTCTGCTTGAAAAGCCGCATGGCATCATAGATATTGTCCGGCAGGAAGCGGGTCCGGCTCCGTTTTTCCTGGTCGTTCTCCTCGGAGACTGGCCCTTCGAGTCCGGCGCGGAGAAACGTGTAGATCGCCATATAGGGGTTGGCATCGGGGGCGATCGAGCGGATCTCGATGCGTTCGGTGCGTTCGTTGCCGAGAGGGATCCGGACCATCGCGCCGCGGTTGATCGCTGACGCTTTGATCTGGTTGGGCGCCTCGAAATGAGGGTCGAGCCGCCGGTAGGCGTTGACGCTCGGATTGAGGACCAGGCAGATCTCCTGCCCGCTCGCCAGGATCCGTTCGACCACCTGCCAGCCCAGAGCCGAGAGACCATCCTGCCCTTCCCTGTCGTAGAACAGGTTTTTGCCCTCGCGGCTCAGCGACAGGTTCGTGTGCATCCCACTTCCGTTCACACCGGTGACCGGCTTGGGCAGAAAACAGGCCGTCATGTCCATGTTCTGCCCAACCTGGCGGCAGAGCAGCTTGTAGAGCTGGACCTGGTCGGCACCGATGGTCGCCTCGGTGTAGCCATAGTTCATTTCGAACTGCGACGGGGCCACCTCGGGGTGGTCCTTCTCATTGGCGAATCCCATGGCGCGCTGCACCTCAGCCGCACCATCGATGAAGCGGCGGAGATCGTCGCCGGGAAGCGAGTGATAATACCCACCAGTCGAGATGAACTCGAACCGACCCGCCTCATGATAGCGCCGTTCGGCATCGCGCCCGCGGAAGAGGAAGCCCTCGATCTCATTGGCCACGTTCGCCACGGTCTTGTCCTTGGCATACAGCGACTCGGTGTAGGCCTTGAGGCTGGAGCGCATGTCGGCAATGTAGGGCGACCCGTCGCGCGATCGCACGTCGGCGAAAACCAGAACCTTGCCGGGCCCGAAGACGTCAGCCGGCAGCCAGTAGAAGGCCGGCCAGTCTATCGCCAGCCGAAGGTCAGACTCGTGCTGCTGCGAGAATCCTCGAATCGATGATCCGTCGAAGGTCAAGTTGTCGGAGGACTTGAGGAGGAACTTCTTGTCGTAATCCAGCATATGCAGCCGTCCCTCGAGGTCAGTGAAACAGACCGTCACCGCCTTGATCCGCTTCTCGTCGGTCAGGTACTTGATCCGCCGCTCGCGGGACTGCTCGATCGGGATCCGGTTGAGTCGTTCCTCCTTTACGGCAAGGTTCATCTCCTCGAGCTTCTCATAAGGGATCTCGAGAAAATCACGAAGCTGCGTCGCTGAAGGCAGGATCGTCGGAACCGTTCGAGTCGACTGTGTGTACATC
>JACPPM010000287.1 GCA_016191015.1 Acidobacteriota bacterium
GCTTATGAAAGCCGTCCCACACACGAGTCGACAAGGTCAAGCATCTCTTGACAGAAAGAAATCTCGACCGCTTCGGTGCCACGACGAGCGTTGCATCTGCGCTAGGCCCGTCACTCAGGCTTTCCCCGCTTTTGCATTTTTGATTTTGCATTTTTAATTCCTGAATCCGCGCACCTTACGCGCGGATTCAGGTAGGACCTCTACCATTTGCAGGTCGCCCCTCCGCGTGTCGCCGGCTCGGGACTCCCAAAAGGCGCGATCACGGTAGCGTCCGGGCTTACATCGCACCACGCTCCACGACAGCCGGCTCGCCGCTCGCATAAAAAAGCCTCCCGGTGACGCGCACGGCTGGTCCCACCAGTTTCTGAATGGCCTTCAGGTAGATCCGCATTTGAGCGATGTCGGTCTCCTGTCGCCGGCCGGTTTTGTAGTCGATGACGACACACTCATCGGGACGCATGACGAGGCAGTCGATGACGCCGCGGATGAGGGTGGAGTCATCGTCGAGCAGGGCGAACGGCAGCTCGCGGATCCGTTCGCCTGATGCGAGCAGGCGACGGAGGTCTTCGCGAACGGCAAGGAGCCGGAAAAGATCGGCGGCCCTCTCGGCCGTTTTCGCTACCTCGTAGGCGGGGATGTCGGGATGAATGAGCGCCGCGGCCCGCTCGGCAACCCGCTCATCCACCGGGAGCTCGAGTTCCAGCATCCGGTGAACAACCCTCCCAACCTCGGCCACCTCCCTCAATCTCCCGCCCTCGCTCACCTGCTTCCCAGCCTTCTCCGATGCCGCTGTCCTCCTGATGCCCGGCTCGGCGCTGACCGGTTCGAGATCGAGCACGAGCTCGGCCGCTCCCGCCTCGGCGCTGTAGACGGGCGTCACGGACGGAGAGTGGATGAGGCTGAGGTCATGAGCCGTTGCCGCTCCGGCGGGGCGCCAGACCACCTCGGCACAGTTCGTATCGGCCGCCTCCTGCATGGCAGCTCTCAATCCCTCCGGAAACAGCGCAAACAGCCCCTTCGCCGGGATCCGTCCATCGGTCGAGTTGGCTGCCGATAGATAGAGCCGTTCGCTGGCTCGGGTCACGGCCACGTACAGAAGTCGCTTTTCGTCTTCGAGCTCGCGATGCCGCACAGGTTCCGGCAGATGCTCGGGCGGGATGTCGAGCATGTCGACTTCGGGAGGGGTGGTGCCGCCCGGCAGGTAGATGTGCGGGAGCGGCGAGCCGATGCGCGGCGGATGTTCGACACCCACCAGGAAGACCGCTTTGAACTCCAGTCCCTTCGCGGCGTGGATCGTCATCAGGTTCACCGCATCGACCGATTCGATCACGGCCCCGGCCTCCTCCACCGCCGATTCCTCCTCCAGCCTCGCCGCCAGCCGCGACATCGTCATGTATCCGTGGTTTTGCAGCCGCCGGAGAATGTTCAGAATCTTCTTCAAATCTTCGCGAGCCTGCAGATCTTTCAGCTCGGCTCGATACAGAGTCTCCTCGAGAATTCTCTCGACCAACTCGACCGGCGGAAGCGTGTCGGTGGCGGCGATCCAGCGTGGGACTGACGCTCGCAGCGCCCCTCCCGCCAACGAGTCGTCCGCATCCAGCCCAGGGACATCGCAACTCCCGTCCAGATACTTCCCCATGCGGCTGCCGGTCGCCTTCGAGATCGCAAGGATTCCCGGGTCCGACACCCGTGCGATGCGCGAGCGCAGCAGACTCGCCGCCCCCAGGTCTGAGGCCGGATTGGCCAGGTACGCGATCAGAGCCGCGACATCCAGGACCTCGGGTCGATCGTAAAAACCGATGCCGCGATAGACGTAGCACGGGATTCCGGCACGCTTGAGCGCCTCTTCGTAGAGCTGATACCCGCTACGCGTCCGGAAAAGGACCGCAATGTCCCCCGGGCGCATCGAGTGGCCCTCTGGACGGTCCCTGAGCAGGTGGCATACTTCCCCCGCGATCGCAGCGGCGCAGGCGGCAGGCGTCGGCTCGACACACAGAGAGACAGAACCGAGCCCTCGATCCTCGTCGATCGGGAAATGATCTGCCTCATCGTAGGAGAAAGCGAAATCCAGCTCACATTCCGCAACGGCCTTCGGGACGCCATCGAAAAGGTCGTTGACGAAAGAGAGGAGCCGGGGGTACGCGCGGTAGCTCTTCCTGAGAACGGCAGGAGCGTGCCCGGGGTCCGTGCCCAAAGAGGCCACGTACTTGCCGGCCCGCCGGAATACCGCGACATCCGCGCTGCGGAAACCATAGATCGACTGCTTCTCGTCGCCGACGATCATGATCGTGGGATTCTCTGCGACTCCCCTCCCGTGCCGCCATGGATCGACCAGACTCCGGATGATGTCCCACTGCCTCGCGTTGGTGTCCTGGAACTCGTCGACTAGGATGTGCTGGAATCGTGGCTCGATCAGGTAGCGCGTGAGAGCGAACTCGGGCATCTCACGCAGCATCCTCGCCGCAAGATCGAGGATGTCGTCGAAGTCGAGCCCGCCTGCTCGCCGCTTGGCCACGGCAAACCGGGCTCGCGCCATGCGATAGTACAGCGCGAGGTCTCGGACGAGAATTCGGTTGAGGTCCCCGGCGAGCTGCCGCTTCAGTTCGAAGAGGCGGGGAGCGAGCTGGACGACCCTGTCCCTGTACCACGCGTAGTCCTCTGTGGAGTGGAACTGCGACTTCTTGTACGGCAGGATGCCGCGCGGCCCGCGAGGATTGCCCTCGACGGTCAGGAAGACGCTGCAGAGCGTTTCGTACGCGGGCAGTCGCAGTGAATCACGCGAGAGGAAATCCGCAACCTCGTTGGATTCGACCACGAAAGCCGCGGCGCGCTGCGCCCCACGCGCAGCGATCTCGTCCCAGCCAGCTCGGCCGCCCAGAATCGCACCAGCCCGGTCAGATGACACGCGCAGCCACTGATCGATGGAAACGAGACTGCGGGGAGCTCGCGCACTCGTCAGAACGGGGCTCTCCAGAAGCTGCCTTCTCTCGAGAAGAGTGCTCAGCGCGCCAGACAATCCACGTTCTCCCCATTTGAGCGCCACAGGCGATCGGTGCCGCATGGCCATGGTCGCGACTTCCGCCGCCACCTCATCGCGCAGCCCCCTGACCACGGGGGCGTCGAGGAGCTCGAAGGCTGGATCGAGCTCGACCTCGAGGGGGAACTCACGCAGCAACCCCTGGCAGAAGGAATCGATCGTCGAGATCGTGATGTCTTCGAAGTGGTCGAGGAGCTTGCGACGGGTCGCGGGTGGTATCCACGCTTCAGTGGAGGCGAGGCTGAGCACCCGGTCGCGCATCTCGCCCGCCGCCTTCCGCGTGAAGGTAAGCGCGAGGATGTTCTTCGGCTCGACGCCCGCGGTCACCAGCTTCAGGTATCGCATAGCCAGGAGGCGCGTCTTGCCCGTACCCGCCGAAGCACGCACGGCCACGCTCAGAGCCGGATCGGTTGGATCAATCGGGGACATGCTATTCATCGGAAGATTTCGTTGAGCGGCGCTTCGAGCATGGAGTTCAAAGTTCAAAGTTCAAAGTTCAACGCTGGTGGAGAGATCCGTGTGGGGGCGAGACCGCGAGGCTCGGTGAGGAGTCCACCGAACGGACCTTGGGCACTGCCGGTCCGTCCTCGAACTTTGAACTTTGAACTTTGAGCTCAAGTATCCTTGATCTCCTTTCTGCATAGGCCACCAAAGGCGCACCAAGTGCAGACGATCGGATCATACGGCTTGGGGGCAAAAATCCCTGCTGTCATCCCCTTCACCGCCGCGACGGCCCGGTCGAGCGATCCTTGGGCACTCTTCTCCCGCCGCGCACTCGTGGGTATCTCATCCTCTCCAAACGGATAGTAACGGGCATCGCACTCAACGACGGCGGGCAGGGCCGTCGGCGGCGGCAACTGTTTGAGGCACTCGGAGTAGATATCCAGTTGGGTCGCGACCCGAGGGTCGGGCTTCTTCCCCAGCTTGTAGTCGATGACCTGGACCGTATCGTCGACTCGGATGTCTAGACGATCCATCCTGCCCTTGAGCCCGGTACGCACGGCGTCCGACTCACCCTTCAAAAGAAAAGTCCCCTCGAACGGGAGCTCGAGCAGTCTAGCTCTGAGCGGTGTCTCCTGTTGGATTTCCGCCTGAAACAGTTTCTCCAGGAAACCGCGCGAGACGCTCGACCCCTCATACCGCATCCTCTCCAGCTCCCGTTCCCTCGCCGGCATCGACCCGAGATGTTTCTCGAGCACCAGCATGAATCGTTGCCGAAACTCCGGCCAGTCGGAGGGCTGGACTTCGCGCGCCCTGGCGCCGCCACCAGCCGATCTGTCCCATTCCTGAAAGAAGTCCTGAAGGACGGCGTGCAAGATCCGGCCGCGCTGCGGCGCGGTCAGCCCTTCCTCCGGGTCGTCTTCCCGACTCAGTCCCAGCAGGCGAACGAAGCTGAGGAATGGGCAGGTGAGGTATCGATCGATCTCGCTGACGGCGAGCAGGCCGGGATCGCGTGGCCCGATCTGCGCTGCAAACCGTTGCTGCTCGATTCGCGCCCGCCTCGCGCGCGCCGAACGCAGGGACTTCCAGGCGCCGTTCTCCTCAGGGGTCAGCAGCCCGAGGGAGATGGCAGTCGCCTCGTCGGCGATCCGGCGCGCAATATCGTCGGCTGGGGCGGGGAACGGCTCGAGTGACGTCTCGACCAGCTCCACAAACGGCGACAGGCTGACGGGCGAGTCCTCTTCGAGCACAAATGCGGAGAGGCCGACGGCGGAGGCCGCCGAGTCGATGAGATCCAGGAAGCTCGCTCGCTGGGTGGCCGCTACCGACGAATCGCTGGGCCAGCCGGCCGATGACAGAAATGCCTGCGAGTAGAGGATGCTTCGACGCGGCCTGCGCGGCCATTCGTCCGCCACCAGCCCGACGAAGAAGATGTGAGAGAAATCGCCGTGACGCGCCGCGTTATCCTGAACGAGATGCACACCCGCGTCTCCCAGGCGCGGCGCGAACGTGTGCGACTGGATCCAGCGTCTCAGAATCGCCCGAAACCCTGCACAACTCACCCGCTCAGTCTCTCGTGCCTCTCGATAGGCCGCCTCGATCCCGGAGAGCACCGCAATCACGGCTCCCCGGGAGCGCTCTTCCCCCTCCCCTCCCCCATCCTTCTTCCCGTGGCGCTGGATCAGGCGAAGCAGGACTCCCGCCTTGTCGGCGATACCGGTGGATTCGTCCGCGATCTCCCGCAACGCAGGCATCGGCAGTCCGGACCCTTCCCAGCCATCCTGCCCGGAGACAAATCCGCGCCTCCGCAACTCGGTGTCCAACTCGGCCGTCGCGAGCCGGCTCCCGACGGCCGCATTTTCCGCGAAATCGAAATACGGGCTTGCGTGCAGCGCGATACCATCTGCCCGGCGGAAACCGCCTGCCGCGAGCTCCAGGATGAGGTCCACGGCGCCGGCCCACGGTTCGATCGCCAGCGGGTAGTTGTCGATAGCCTGAAAGGGCACCCCAGCCATCGCAAACGTCCGCTTGGCAAGGTAGAGGTACGGGAGCGGCCGCGAAAAAACCACGGCCACTTGGTCGAGGTCCTCAATCTGGCCGCTCCGGTACATCTGCTTGATCAGCAGGGCCGTGCGGAGCAGATCCTCCTCCCGGTCGCGCCGGATGAAACACGATCCGGTTGCGGAGACCAGGAGCCGTGGGCGGGTGTTCGTGGCGGCGGCATGCTCGACCGCGAGCCCGTCGAACAGACCGCGAAGTCGATCGATGGTGCCGGCGCGAACCTGTCGCGCTGTGGTCCAGATCACGAGTCGAGTGAGGCCGGGAAGACCAGCGAAGGATTTGAGATCTCCGATGGGCAGGTCGTCCACGATGTGGACCGTATCAAACCTCGATGGCGTCGCCGATCCCGCCCGACGGACCGCCGCCGGGTCGGCAAGTCCGAGCTCCATCAAGGTGCCAGCAAGTCCTCTGAGTGAAGCCACGACGAACCTGCTCAGCTGGTACATCCTCTGTGGTCCGGGATCGTCGATGATCCCAGCAAAAGCTGCGTCGCACGTCTTTTCGAATGCATCAAGATCGATGCCGAAATCATCCATCTCGCCCGAGAGCGCGATGATCGCCTGGTGAGCTCCCTGGTGGATTTTGAAGGGAAGTCCGCTCCCCTCCGCCTCCATCCGTCGCAGCTCTCGCGCCAGGATCGCTTCGCGCAGAATCGGATCGGCCCGGCGCCGCGCGCCGAATTGGTCGAGCCAGAAGGCGGAGGCGGTGGTGAGCGCCGGCATGATGAAGGAGGTCAGGCCGGAGTCGATCGCGGCTCGTTCCAGAACACGCGCCGCCAGCGACGCCCCCTGAGAGCTACCGAAGACGATCGCGATCCGCCGAACGGCAAACGGATTGTCGTTCCAGGCGCGGAGCACATCGGCAGCAACACCAGAGCGTAGCGATCGCAGGCCATCGCAAATTCGCACGGTGATCCGTGGCGAGGCGGTCGCGCACATTGTGTCTATTCTACCCGGGGGGTCATCCCGTGCAAAACCGCGATCGTTCGTGTGACGTTATGCGTCACAACGTGCAAAAAAGCCGTTACCTGCGGGAGTAAACCAGCATCTCGTATCCGGTCTCTTTGAAATCCTTGGCGCTGTCGAGCCGGAAGCTCGCATCGCGGTCCAGGGCGGTGCGCGCAGCCGGCAGCCACGTGTTCTCCTTGATGAAGTCTTCGCTCCAGGGGAAGCGTTCGGCAGAAAGGCCTATCACCATGATCTTTTCTAGGTCCTCAGCCGCGTGGAGGGCTTCCAGGAGCGCTGTCGGAGAAAGGTCGCCCGGCAGCTCCCTTGCTTCGATCGGGAGATGGCTTGGGTCGACACCTGGCGTGCGCAGTTGGCAGTGCCAGGTCACCAGAGCGGGGCTCAGAGAGTTCCACGTGCCCAGGATTACGCTTCCGTTCGAGCGCAGCGCGGTCCCGGCCACGGCGTTGAGAACGGCACGGATGTTGGCGGGCGGGTTCTGTTTTTCGAAAGCCTGGCGCAGTTTCGCCATCTCAGGATGCGCCAGGGCCGAAACGGCGCAGACGGCCACGGCGATCGCGGGGGCGACAGAGAGATGCAACGCTGCCGGCCATCGGACGGTCAGGATCGCCACCACCCAGGCAACACTCCTTCCGCACGCGAGCCAGACGAACGGGGCGAGAGTGAAGAAGAACCTCGGATCCTTGTACGGGTGCGCCAGAGAGGAAATCAGACCCAGCGCAAGCGCGATCGCGAGTGCCCGATCCTTCGGGTTCCCACGCCACAGGAACCGGAGCTGCAGAAGGGCCATGACGAGCACGAGCATGCCCAAGCGCGGGGTCCGTGAATACTCGCGCGCGAATGCCCATGGATAGAAGAGAAGATTGTCCAGGCTCAGCACCGGCAATCCTGAGCTTCTGTTGCCAACGAAGCCGAGGAAGTCCTTCAAATGAGGCGGGACGGCCGACCAGAGAAGGATCGGCAGAAACACAAGACTCAGGAATTGTCGTGGGACGACACCCAGCCCTGTGTACCATTGGCGAGCATTGTGGCGATCGGCGCCGGCGAGGACCGCCGCGCGAATCACCAGGATTGCCAGGAGGATCTGGGCCGGGTTGTCCAATCCGCGCACGCTGACCTGATGCCCGCCGACCGAAATCACCCATCCTCCGGTCAGCGCGACTGCGGCCATGACGATGAGATACAGGGCCACGAAGATCGGGAACGGCCGGCACCATCGCGCAGAGTAGAAGTAATCTTTGACCCAGACCAGGATGCGGCGGCGCAGTGCATCATCCTCCCACAGCTCGTTCAGCATCATCGGCACAATCCAAAGCAGGCCGTAGTTGTACTTCGTAAAGAAAAGCGCCGTGGCCACAAGGCAGCATAGCTTCCAGTGCACGACACGTCCGCTCTGCCTGAATCGAAAGTAGAAGCCGATGGAGAACAGGAGCAAAACGGCCCCGGGCAACTCCAGCATTACCAGGGCTCCATAAAGCCGGTATATGGGACTGAGGAGCAGCAGGCACGATGCGACGGCCCCAACCAGGTGGCAACCGCCTCGGTCGAGCTCGCATCCGGCCACGTAAGCAAGGACCACGCAGAGCGCGAACAGGGTGGCGATGAGCCCGCGCGCCACTCCGTAGTCGTACCCACACGTGAGGAAGACCGGACACTCCAGGAGCGGGAAGAAAGGAGGCCACAGAGACATCTGGTTCGTCAACGCCAGAAAACGCAGGGGATCCACCCTCCGCACGGCCTCAGCCAGAGCCACGCCGGCTCCACCGTGCTCAGCCTGATCCCACGCCATCAGCCGACTCGTAGACGTGCCGAAAACGAAAAGACGGTAGGCAGTCACGATCGCCAGGGTCACGACGAAGACAAAAACGAGGACCCCAGCGAGGCGCAGCAATGTGGGCTCGGGGTCCTTCTTGACGCTCAGCTTGCCATCTCCATCAAGCGCGGCGCATCCAGATGGCAAATGCCCGAGATACGAGAAGGGTCATGCGGAAATCCACGATTGTCACAGGACATGCATTGTCCGATAACTGGGAGCGCAGTGCAATGGTCTATAGAGAACCCCAAATCCGCGGCTAAGCCGCGGATTTGGGCAATTCAAAATTCAAAATTCAAAATTAAAAAACCGGAAAC
>JACPPM010000031.1 GCA_016191015.1 Acidobacteriota bacterium
AGGCCGTTCCGTGCGAACCCGCAGATGGCGCAGATTTCCGCGCAGATTACGCAGATTCTTCCAGCATTCAACCGACGAGCAACTTGTTCCTCACTCTCGGGAGCGGCGCGAAGCAATCGGCGACATCTGCGAGTCAATCTGTGCAATCTGCGGTTTCCGGGACTTTGCCGTAGTCTTGAGCTCCGAGCGAGCGTCCTTGGTCATGGTTATCGCCGCGAGCAGACAAAAAAAGAGGGGAGCGCCGTGCCCCCCTCTGTCGGGAAACTTTGATCTTCCCGCCGTCGAACTTACAGCATGAAGCTGAGCTCGACTCTGAAGTTCTGGTCTTTGGTCTTGTCGACGTCTGTGGTCGGACCGTTTTCGGTTGTCTTCTGATACTGCCATTCGGTCGTGATGCGGCCTCTCTGCCCCTCGAAGAGGCCAAAGGTGCAGCCCACGACGAACATGTTTGTCGTCGTGTCGAAGTCGCCGGCGGTGCCGGACTTCCCATCGTGGGTGAACCAGTCATACTTCACAAACGGGGCGATATTGCGATCCGCGTTGAGCAGGAAGTCGCCTTCAAATGCGAATCCCTTGCTCTTCACGTCCGCATTCAAACCGGCCTTCGGAAGCTTGTCGGTGTCCTTGCCCATGAGGTAGCTGCCGAGGAGCCAGATCTTGTCCGTTGGGTTCGCGTTGAATGTGAGGCCCACGCGGTAGAAGTCATCCTTGTTCGACGTCACGAGGGTCGGATCCTCGAGGTTTCCGTCGTGGTAAAAGAAGCCGACCTGCGCCATCTCTTTCATTGTATAGTCGATACTGGTGTAAAAGTCCTTGGCGCCTCGCCCTTTGCTTTCAATCACGTTGGTCGGTGTATTCCCGTTCCCATTGATGACGCCGGCAACCAGATGTATGTCCTTGTACTGGCCGCCGATCTCGACTCCGACGTCTCGCATGCGCGGGAGCCACGTGTTGGACAGGCCAGCGTTAGTAGATATTGTCGCGTTGTTGACGAGGAAATTGCGGGTCTCGGAGAGACGGCCGCCGGCTCCCTGGATGGACCAGAGCTGCGATGCGATCTGCCCGCCTCTGATCGTAAAGTAGTTGTCGCCACCTCTGGTGTACTGGAGGAATGCCTCGGCCAGCTTGGTTCGACCTCCGTCACCGAACCCATCGACCTTCGTCGGGTTCCCTTCGCGCTCGTGCAGATAGATCTCGGTGAAGAATGACCAGTTCTGAGTGAGGAGTCCGCCCGAATACAATGCGAAGGCGTGGTACTCGAAGGTGAGCTCACCGACCTTGTTGTCGGTCGTGTTCGCGTCGTTCCCGTCGTTGAAACGGATCTTGCTGTTGAGGGCGAGAAAGTCCTCAAGCTGTGTGGACGCCTTGTCGCCCGGGTAGAAGTGCCCGGTGCGCAGGAACTTCTGGCCGTCGCGATTGAGGCGATAGCCGCCCCAGTGACAGGCGTTGCACGAAACACCGTATTTCCTGGCCCACGCCGATATGGCGAGCGCGTCGGTCGCGGTCATGGAGATGGCGATAAATGCGAGCCCGCTGATGATCAGGCCCTTGAACTTTGTCACGAATGCCTCCTGATATGGTTTTGTGTTGTTTCCGACATAAATGTATGAAGTGCCCGGCCTGTTCGTCCTCCCTCCTCATTGCTCGTGCACGGCGGGGAACGACGATGATGATGAGGAACCCTCTTCCCGAGCTGATTACGCTCTGGCGATCTCCCGGTCCTCGTGTCCCGCATCCTAGCCGTTGGGAGGATAGCGGGTCGAAGGTTACGGGACGGTGATCGAACGATTACAAGTCTGTAATCTGGGATTCACGCGACGCC
The DNA here is from genome assembly GCA_016191015.1 of Acidobacteriota bacterium. Taxonomy (GTDB): domain Bacteria; phylum Acidobacteriota; class CAIWXX01; order CAIWXX01; family CAIWXX01; genus JACPPM01. The sequence continues at coordinate 1,823 of JACPPM010000031.1, forward strand.
GGGGAAGCTGAGGACGACCGTGGTGCCTTTGCCCGGCTCGCTCTGGATCTTCGCCACCCCCATGTGGAGATCCATGATGGACCTCACGATGGCGAGTCCTAGGCCCGTCCCTCCGGGCTGCGACGGTCGCGACGACTCGACCCGATAAAAGCGGTCGAAGACCCACGGGAGATGCTCCGGTGGGATCCCGCATCCATTGTCGCGGACCAAGACGTCCACGGCTCCAGCCTCGGATTCCTCGACGGAGACCTCGACTTCGCCTCCGTGGGGGGTATGGTTGAGGGAGTTCGAGAGGAGATTGCTGATCGCCCGCCGGAAAAGCTGCTGATCGGCGACGAGGTGACCGGTCCCGGCGCACGAAACCTGGATTCCGCGTTCGGCCGCGACCGCCTCGTGGAAATCTACTACGGCCTCAAGCTCGGCGCGGGCGTCGAGCGGGACCTTCATGAGCGGGGCCCGGCCGCGATCGGCGCGGGCAAGGAACAGGAGCTTGTCGATCATTCTCGAAAGTCTTCCGTACTCCTCCAAGCTGGATTCGAGGACCGAGCGGTATTCATCGGTAGTCCGCGCCCGCGTCAGCGCCACCTCGGCCCCCCCCACGAGGTTATTGATCGGCGTGCGCAGCTCGTGCGCAAGATCCGCTGAAAATTGAGACAGTCGCGTGAAGGAATCCTCCAGCCGGTCGAGCATCGCGTCGAAGACTGCGGCGAGCTCTGACAGCTCCCGCGGCCACCCTGTCTGGCCGATGCGCTCCTGAAGATGAGTGGCCTCGATCCGGGCGGCCGCCGTCGCGATGGCTCCGAGCGGCCGGAGTCCGCTCCGTGCGACGAAGGCTCCGGCTGTGGCCGCCAGGGCCACCCCGGCGAGGAGCACGCCCGCCATCTTCCTTTTGTAATCAGCGATAATTGCATCTTCCTCGCTGACATCCAGGCCAATCTGTATGATCCGCTGATCGGTGCGACGGGGGTCGAGATCAGCCCAGGCGGCCATGAGAATGTAGAGCCGTCCGTCCGCAGCCTTCCACTCCTGACCGGCGTTCGTCGACTCGATCGTGTGAACCGGCCTGGGGAATATGCTCGCGGGGAGGAGTGCATCCATGCCGGGAGTCTCGAGCGTTGTTTCACCTGCCTCACCGACAGTCCTGGCGTAGTATCTCCAGTACATGGGTGCGGCGGTCTCCCGGAGAATCTCCCGCTCCAGCGCCGCTGTTCCCGCCCCGTGCTCAGCCATGATTCCCCGCACCTCGCGGATCTTGTCGGCGAGAAACTGGCCGGTCTTTCGATCCAGATCCGTGTGGAGAGTCCAGAAGAGGAAGACGGACGAGAGCAGGAGTAGCCCAAAGGCTGAGGCCGCATAGAGAACCGTCAACGTCGCGGTGATCGACCACGCACGCCGTTCAGCGCTTTTCGACGACATACCCCACGCCACGGACCGTGTGGATCAGCTTCTCTGGAAAGGGGTCATCAACCTTCGATCTGAGCCGTCGCACGGCGACATCAACGACGTTGGTGTCGCTGTCGAAGTTCATGTCCCAGACCTTCTCGACGATCAACGTCCGCGAAAGGACCTCGCCTGCCCGGTGTGCCATGAACGCGAGAAGGGCGAACTCTTTCGGTGTCAGGAGGAGCGGCTTGCCCGAACGTGTCGCCCTGTGGCGGACCTCATCGATCTCAAGGTCCGAGATGTGCAGCATTCCGGGTGGTCCCTGTCGGGTTCGTCGGAAAATCGATCGCACACGGGCGAGAAGCTCCGAGAATGCAAATGGCTTGACCAGATAGTCATCCGCGCCAAGATCCAACCCTCTCACCCGATCTTCCACAGCGTCCCGCGCGGTAAGGAACAGAACGCGCGACTCGACCCCCTCACGCCTCATCTCCCTCAGTACGCTCCACCCGTCCGACCCCGGTAGCATGACATCCAAGACCACCAGATCGTACACGTGACTTCGGACGAGAAAGAGGGCGTCATCTCCGCGAGACGCGACGTCGACCACATGACCGTTCTCGCTCAATCCTTTCTTGAGATAGGCGGCCGTCTTCGCCTCATCCTCGACCACAAGTATCCGCATCCGCTTCCTGCCCTCGGGTCGCTATTGTACCACCGACAATCTGCAATCGGGACCGGTTCGTCGCTCAGATCAAGACTGCGGCAAAGTCACAACGCGGAGTCCGTCGAGTCCGTTCCGAATGCAACCGCAGATTGCGCAGATTTCCGCACAGATTACGCAGATGGACCCAACCTTCAACCGATATGGAACTTCCTCTCACACCCGATATCATCTCGATGCAATCTGCGAAATCTGCGAGTCCATCTGTGAAATCTGTGGTTGCTCGGGACTTTGCCGTAGCCTTGGTGGGACGCCAGGGCGGGCTTCACATTTGTTATCGACTGCTGTAGAATGGCCGCGGTATCAATGCGATGGGCTTCGGCTGGAGAACTGGGCCGTGCGGATAACCTGTAGGACCAGCGCCCTCCTCTCTCTTTTTCTGATCCCCGGCACCTCGCTCGGAGTCGTTCCCGAGCCTCTGGTCGGGATGCAGGACGGGGCGTATGCGATGATCGTGGAGAAGGAAGCTCACAGATTGAGCCTCTATCGGTGCACGAGCGGCCGGCCGTCGCTGGTGAGCACGTTCGATGTGACCACGGGGCAGGGCGTGGGGAACAAATCTCGGGAAGGCGATCTCAAGACGCCCGAAGGTGTCTATTTCTTTACGCGATTCATCGACGACGCGCACCTGCCGGCCGAGTACGGCACGGGTGCGATCGTCATGGACTATCCCAACCCTGTCGACCTCGCCCAAGGAAAAGACGGTGACGGGATTTGGCTTCACGCGACCAACGAGCCGCAGCGCATCTCCCAGCCGTACTCGACCCGCGGATGTGTCGTGGTGAGGAACGACCATTTCAACACGCTGAAGCGATCCGTGGTGCTTCACTACACTCCGATTATCGTCACGCGGGCGGCCCGGTCGGTGGCGGAGCAGCAGATCGCGGCGGATCGCGCCGTGTTCGAATCTTTGGTCGAGCGCTGGCGATCCGCCTGGGAGCGTGCGGATCTGGGCTCGTATCTCTCATTCTACGACCGGCGCTTCAAGGGGCGCGGGATGACGCTGGCGAAATACGGCGCCTACAAGCGGGACGTGTTCTCGCGTTCACGCGACATCCGCGTCGGGATCACCGACCTTCAGCTTTATCGCGTCGGGTCGCTCATGGTCGCGCACTTCTTCCAGGATTTCAAATCGTCGCTGATGTCGAGCCGCGGGGGCAAGACTCTGCACTTTGCGCAGTCGGATGGCGCGTGGAAGATCGTTGGCGAGAGCCTCGATCCCCTGTCCGTCTTCAAGGACTATCCCTCTGTGCTCGCTCGTGCGCTCCCGCCGGTGCCGGTCCGGCCGGCCTCGGCGCCCGTGGCGGCCCCCGTCGCCGTCGCTACGGCTACCGCGCCTCCAGCGGAACCGATGCTTCTGGGAGTGGATGCGCGCGTGGTGAGCGTTGGAGCGTTGAGAGCTGAATTTCCGTCGCCGCGCGTGATGGAGGTCTCTTTCGAGCTCCGGAATAGCAGCCGGTCGGGCGAGAAGATCACCGGCCATTTGTCTGTTCTGGTCAACGTGCAACACGACGGATTGCGACGCGAGATGAGCTATCCACCTGCCGTTGCCGCCGGGAAGGTCCGTGGGACGGACGTGGGGATGCCTGGCGAATATTTCTCGATCCGGCGTTTCAAGGTCGTGAAGGCTTCGATTTCGCTCCCGCCGGCCGGCTCCGTCATGCCGGAGACCGTAAAGGTCCGAGTCTACGATCAGAGTGGGCGGGCGCTTCTCATCAAGGACTATCCACTGAACGGCCTGCGAGGGCTGGGTGAAACCCGGGCCGCTGCTAGTTTGTCATGGAAGGGCAAGAACTAGCCCTGCTGGCGGAGTTGAGCCGCTTGTGTCTCGAGCGGAAGTCCGGCGAGCTGCGCGTGCGTGGGGATGCGTTCGAGAAGCGCGTCTTCCTCGAGCAAGGGCGGATTGTGTTTGCGGACTCGAATCTCGGTCAGGACAGCTTGGGGAATATCCTTGTCGAGGCCGAGAAGATCTCGCGCGAGCAGCTTGAGGAGGCCGCCACCTTCCAGGCCAAGGACGCCAGCGCCATGCTCGGCACCGTCCTCGTCTGGCGCGGCTTCCTGTCGCCCGAAGACCTCTATTGGGGGATCAAGTTCCAGGCGACGCGGATCATTTACAGCCTGTTTCAGCAGGAGGGCTATCAGTTCGAATTCGTCTCGAGATCGCTGGGACGTGAGGAGGTGCTGCGCCTCAACTTCCAGACCCCGAACATCATCATGGAAGGAGCTCGCCGGGTCGGCAGCCTCTCGTTGCTTCGCGAGCTGTTCCCTCCCAGACATTTTGCGAGGGTGAAAATCGAGGGTGATCAGGGGAAGATGCTGGATCTGCTGCCGCGCGAGCGAGAGCTGCTGCCGCTCCTGAACGGCCGCTACTCGATCAAGAAGCTGGTGGGACTGGGAGTCATGGAGGAGCAGGAGCTGCTCAGGATGTTGCACGGCCTCCTCAGTCTCCGGCTGCTCACGGTGTCATCGGAGGCGTTGCAGGGCGAGCCGGCTTTGGCGACGAACAATCCTGCGCATGGAGGCGCTCGTGAGCCGGCGACCGAAGGATCCCATGCCGACCAGGAGATTTTCTTCAGGATGGAAGCGAACCGGCTCAGGATGCTCAGCCGTCAGGAAATGGGGCGACGGACGTGGCGGGCCGCCGCCGTTCTCATCGTCACCGGTTTCCTCGGTGCGGTCGCAATCTACGCCTGGATCGGCAGATCGCAACCGACCCCATCATCCGGACCCGCCGCCACTCCGCCTCTCGCGGTACAGGCTGTACCCGCTGAAACCGCGCAGACCACACCACAGCCGGTCGGCGTGAATCACGTGCCGGCCCCCACTCAGGTGCAGGTGCCTCCTGCGCCGGCTCCGGTGAGTCCCGCCCCACAGGCGCACTTGGCCCTGGAGGAGTTCCACATCAATCGACTCGACGACGGGCGCCTCCGCGCGACTTTCAGACTCGCCAATGCTGCGGCTCCCGGAATGGAGCAGCGTGGGTATCTATTCATCATGGCCGAGGGGCCCCGGGGGGAAAGCCGGGTGGTGTACCCGAGCTCGGCGGCGGGGATCGATGTGAGCAAGGATTTCCGCCGGGGCGACCCCTACAGATTCAGCCGCTTCAAGCAGGTCGACGCCCCTTTTGCACTGGAGTTCGCCCCTGAGGCGATCTCCATCGTGGCCGTGGGACGGGAGGGGGATGAGCGGATGAGGGTGCGCATGCCGGCGGTGCTCCAATGAACCTCCCGCTGATCGCGGCCGCGCTGCTCGCGATCGCGCCTGCTCCACTCCCGACCCGCACGGCCTATTTCGGAGATACCGACCACCGGCTCGACGTTTTCGTCCGCCATGGGCTGGAACCGGGAAAGACGATTCTGATCCTTGGCGGTATCCATGGAAACGAAAGCGGGGGGTACAAGGCGGCCGAGCAGCTTCTGTCGGTTCCCCTGCGCCGGGGGACACTCATCGTGATCCCCCACGTCAATGCGCGGGCGATCGCCGCCAATCAGCGTGGCATCGATGGCGACATGAACCGCATGTTCGATCCGGGCGAGGCGCCTTCGGGGATCGACGGCGAGATTGTCTCGGTGATCAAGTCATACATCGCCCGCGCCGACCTGCTCCTCAACCTTCATGACGGCTGGGGGTACTACGACCCGATTTACCGGGATGGTCTCCGTAATCCGTCGCGCTACGGCCAGTCCGTCATCGCCGATTGCGAATCGTTCTTTTCGACCAAGTACGGGCGGCGCGTGCAGGTTCAGGAACAGGCCCAGGCAGTGCTGACGAGCATCAACAACCTCATCGGCAACAAGGATGAGAAGTTTCATTTCTCGAACCACAAGACCTCGGATCCCACGACGCTGCATCCCGAGCAACGCAAGTCGGCGACCTACTACTCGGTCGCCCATTGCGGGATCCCTGCTTTCGGGATCGAGGCCTCGAAGAACCTCAACAGCGACCTGGATCGCGTGCGGTACCATTTGATGATCATCGGGGAGTTTCTGAGGATGTACGGGGTCGAGCACGTTCTTCCGGCGGAGATCGACTCCGCGCCTCCGCGCGTCGACTTTCGCAGGCCGGAGCCCCGCGAAGAACCGCACCCGCCCGTGCGGACTGACCCGGCAACCGCAGCGGCGGCAGCAGCTGTTTCGGTTGCGTTCGAGTTGAATGGCTCGATCGGCACGATCTCGGATGGACAGGAGCTCTCCGTGGTCCGAGGAGACTCGATCGTCTTCACGAAGGAGACGGACATTCGGGTGAACGTCGTTGGATATGTCAGCGACTACAAGCACAATGAAGGTCGCGACAACGGGTTCAAGATCGACACCGGGAAGGACCTGCTTGTTCGACATTCGGTCAACGGCAAGGGCGATCTCTACCGTGTGCGGCTCTACAGGGGAGACACCGATGCGGGCGCCATGCTCCTCAAGCTCATCGATCCAGCTTTGGTCTCCGCGACGATCGAGACGGATCGAGGCGTGATGCGGCTGAGCGACGGCGAGTCCTTCGAGATCGCACCTCATGGAATCGTCAAGGTTGTGGGGGTCAAGACCAATCTTCCGGATGAGGGGGGCGTGAAGGTCAATCTACTCGGATTCAGGGGACGCGGAGATGGCGAGGACCGCGGGCAGTCGGCGCGCGTGGACGAGCTGCTCGCGGCATACTCGACAACTCCTGACGGCACCACCTACGCGATTCGCGTGAGCCGTTACGGAAGAAGGATTGGCGAGGTCTACCTCAAGATCGCGGCTGCGGCCAAGTAGAGACGCCGATTCGCGCGAGTCCGTTCCGAAACCAACCGCAGATTGCGCAGATTTCGCAGATGGATCCAGACAGACCGCGCGATCTGAAGCGGACCCCGAAACGTGGTATGCTTGTGCAGGTCGGGGCGCACCGCCCCCTCAGATCCTTGCACGATCGTCAGTCTGGGAGTAGAAGGCATGCTTTTCAAGGACCAGAAAACCGGCACGCCCGCGGATGAGAAACGGCCGTCGTCCCCTGCGGGCGCGGCGTCGGAGGGTCAGCGGCCCGCGTCGTTCATCGGCCACACCGTCCGTCTCGAAGGCCAGATCATCAGCGAGGAGGATCTGACGATCGAGGGCCGTTTCAAGGGTGACCTGAATGTGAAGAAAAACCTCTTCGTCGGAATCGAAGGCTACGTGGAGGCCGACATCACGGCGGCCGCCGTCACGGTCGCGGGCCACGTGCGCGGATCGGTGAGAGCCGAAGGAAAAGTGAAGATCCTCGATTCCGGCGTCATGGACGGAATGCTCGACGCCCCCAAGCTCATCATCGCCGACGGCGGGCAGCTTCGCGGGCAGGTCAACAGGACGGAGAGATAGTCGGAGCGTGGAGCCGGAGCCCTTGAGCGAAGCGAAGGGGTGAGAGCGTTC
>JACPPM010000292.1 GCA_016191015.1 Acidobacteriota bacterium
CCGCCCGGCCCGCCCGTGCCGGATGTCTCACTGCTTTTCTGCTGGCTTCGGACGACTGTGCTCTGCGGATCAAACTTCTCCTCGGTCTCCTCGACTTTGTCCAGGTCCAGCTCGGCAGTCACGTTGGCCCTCACCCGCCCTTCACCCACGATCGGTTCGAGGATCGACACGATTTTCGCCGACGTCTGGCGCTCGACGTCGGCCTTCAGCCGGCTCTGTGCCTCCGTGAGCATCTCGTTCACATCGCCGGCGGACGGCTTCGAAAGAAGCCGGCCATAGGCATCCAGGACTGACACGCTCTCCGGACGCAGCCCGTCCACGCTCGAGGCGATAAGATTCACAATCCCCGTCACGGCGCTCTGAGTGAGTGCTCTGCCCATCTTCAGCTTCACGACGACGGACGCCTTGCCCTCACCCTCCTCGGTCGCGAAGAGCGTCTCCTTCGGCAGCACCAGATGAACGCGTGCCTGGGAGACCTCGGTCAGGCCCGCGATCGTCCGAGCCAGCTCGCCTTCGAGGGCACGTTTGTAGTTCACCTGCTGGACGAAATCGGTGACTCCGAAGCTCGTCTTGTCGAAGATCTCGAAGCCGACCCCGCCGCCCACCGACATCCCTGATCCCGCCATCAGGATTCGCATCTCGTCGACACGATCCGAGGGGACCCTGACGGTGCGTCCTCCGTCGTCGAGCTGATAAAGGACCTTCTGTTCCTTGAGGCGATCCACGACGGCGTTGGCATCCTCGGGGCTGATGTTCGCGTACAGCACCACGTACTCCACGCGGTTCATGAAATACACCAGCCCGAAGATGAACCCGCCCACGCTCACGGCGAGTAGAAACATCGCCAGCACTTGAGCCGGCGAAAGGCGCTTGAAGAAGGCTGCGATCTGGGTGATGGCTGGCGGCGGTGGCATCTGCTAGTCTCCCGCTACACCTGCATGCGCATGATTTCCTGGTAGGCGCTCACGATCTTGTTCCGAACCTGCATCAGCATCTGAAACGAGCTGTCGGCGCGTTGCAGCGCGATCATCGCGGTGTGGATGTCTTTCGACTCCCCGCTGATGAACTTCTGAACTTCAGTCTCGGAGCCGATCTGCAGCCGGTTGACCTCGCTGATCGCCTCCTTCAACATCGCGCCGAAATTCCCTGCCTGATCGTCTTCCTGCTTCTCGATTTTGAGCTCGGGCACCGAGAGCGGCGATTCGAGTCCTTGCAGCCGTATCTCGTCCATGACCTCTTACCTCCCCAGCTCGATCGACCGCTGGATCATCTCTTTTACCGCGTTCATCGCCGCCGTGCTCGCCTCGAACGATCGCGCCGACTCGACGATATTCACCATCTCCTCGACCGGGTTGACGTTCGGATACTGCACGTACCCCATCGCATCGGCATCCGGATGCCCCGGCTCGTACCGGCTCACGAACGGAGAAGTGTCGTCGACGACCCGCGCACTCACCCGTGGGAGCTGCTGTTCATCCGCATTGGCCAGCGCGTCCTCGATGGTGGCCGCAAAGGTTGTTGCCGGCAAAGCCTCGAAAACCACTTCCTTCCTCTGATACGGGCCACCCTGAGGCGTCCGCGTGACGGATGCATTGGCCAGATTGGTCGAAAGAGTCTCGATCCTGAGCCGCTGCGCGTCCAGCGCGCTGCCGCTGATCTCAAGTGCTGACAGGAGTCCCATCTGCTACCTCCCCTCGAGGATCGCCGACCTGATTGTCTTGGCCCGCAGGCTGAACATCTGTGCCGTCGCCGAAAACCTCAGGGCAATCTCCGCGAGCTTCGCAGCCTCGCGGTCGAGGCTGACATTGTTCTGATCCAGCCGAGCCGGCAGGCCGTCCACTTCCTTGATGCGCCCACCGCTCGCCGCCCCTCCCGCGGGCAAGTGTCTCGGATCAGTCCGCACTAGATCTCCATCGAGAGCGGCACCGAGGATTTGGCTGAATTCGAGATCCTTCGCCTTGTAGCCCGGAGTGTCGATGTTGGCGATGTTGGTGGCGACGATTGTCTGGCGGCGCGCCAGCTGGTCCAGGTATGCAGTCATCTGCTGCATCGTCGGGTTGGCTACGACATCTATGCCCATTCTCGGCTCCACCAAGGAGTAGCAATATCGATGCCAGGCCTATTCTCCGCCGCCAAGACCCATCTCATTGATTCATCACGGGTCGAGGGGTATCGGTTTCTTGACACCGGCATTTTTTTCCCGTCAGGCTTCCATCCGGTACTCTCTGAGCTTGTTGCGGAGAGTCCGCAAGGAGATCCCGAGAACTCTGGCGGCCCGAGTGCGGTTGCCGCCGAGGTCGTCGAGAGTTCGGAGGATGAGCTGCCGCTCCATCTGCCCGATGGTCGTCGGCGCCGCCGGCCCGCCGGAGGGGGCCGACCGCTCGTCAACGAAGAGATGGTCGGGCCCCACCGCTGGACTTTCGGCGATCGTCACGGCGCGCTGGATTAGATTCTGCAACTCGCGAACGTTGCCCGGCCAGTCGTACTGTTCGAGCCGGGTCATCGCCTCGCCGGTCAGGTACAGGCGGCTCGCGGTCCCAGCTCCCTGCTGGAGGAAGTGCTCGGCCAACAACGGGATGTCGCCGCGCCTGTCGCGCAACGGAGGGATCCGCAGCGGAACCACGTTGAGGCGAAAGAAAAGATCCTCTCTGAACTGCCCCTGCCTGACCAGCTGGCCCAGATCCTTGTTGGTCGTGGCGACGACGCGAATGTCAACTGATGTGGGCCGGCGACCACCCACGCGATCGACCTCGCGTTCCTGCAGGACGCGCAACAGCTTGGCCTGCAACAACATGCTCATCTCGCCAATCTCGTCCAGCAGTAAAGTGCCTCGATCGGCCAGCTCGAACTTCCCCGGCTTCGATGCTATGGCACCTGTGAACGCTCCTTTTTCGTAACCGAAGAGCTCGCTTTCGAGCAGGTTATCGGGGATGGCGGCGCAGTTCACAGCAACGAACGGCCCGGCGGATCTGGCGCTCTGGCTATGGATGAGGCGTGCCAGCACCTCCTTGCCCGTCCCACTCTCGCCGGTAATCATGACCGTGCTGGTGCTGCGAGCGATCCGGACCGCCATCTCGATGAGCTGCTTCAGACGCACATCACGAGTGATGAACCCTGACCGACCGGCGGCAGCCGACAGCTCGCGGCGCGAGTCCAAAACCTTATCAACGACGAGTCGAAGATCGTCGGGCGCAAACGGCTTGAGGATGTAATCGGATGCTCCGTGCTTCATCGCCTCGACCGCGTTCTGCACGGTGCCAAACGCGGTCATGATGACGACTGGTACTCCTGGTGAGGCCGTGTGGATCATACGCATCAGCTCGATTCCGTCGGTCCGGTCCATGCGAAGATCGGTGATGACGAGGTTGTAGGGTGAGTGGCGCACTTTGCCGATCGCTTCGTCGGCGCTCACGGCCACCTCGACACTGTACCCACCCCTCTTGAGAACAGCTTCGACGGCCTGGGCCATCTCAATTTCGTCGTCCACCACCAGCAGTCTTTCCATCTTAGTCACGAGTGTTGGGCAGTTCTTGATTCCATCGCGACTTGAAGCGTGGATCGCACCCCATCATGGGGCACAGCAGGTAAGTAGATCGTGAATTCCGTACCTTTGCCTTCAGAGCTGGCGACATGAATCGACCCGTTGTGACGCTGGACGATCGTGTGCACGATCGAGAGACCCAACCCGTTTCCGTTCCGGTTTGTCGTGAAGAAGGGGTCGAAGATCCGCGGGAGGTTCTCAGCGGGGATTCCCCGCCCCGTATCGGTGACCGAGACACACAACGAGAATCCTTCCCCCTCTCCCGGAACAAGGCAGGTGCGGACGCAGACGCGGCCGCCGCGGGGCATGGCCTGGATTGCGTTAAAGATGAGGTTGAGGAACATCTGTTTGAGCAGCTCGGGATCGCCGTGCACCATCGCGCCATCCTCGTCGAATGTTGCCTGGGGCTCGACCGACCTCTGTTCGACCAACGGTCCGACGAAGGCGAGGCACTCTTCGACGATGGGTCTGAGCGCGATCCGTTCGAGGCGCGGCGAGAGGATTTTGGGGAAATTGAGCATATTGGTGAGGGTGTTGTTAAGGTGGCGGGTGGAGGTGAGGATGCTCGTGGCCCACCGACGGCTCTCCGAGCTCTCCGGCCATTCTTTCTCGAGCAGCGATGCGTAGATCTCGATCGAACCGAGCGGATTGCGGATCTCGTGCGCCAGCTGGCAGCTCTTCTCGCCGATCACCCGCAGCCGCTCTCCCCGCCGGTTCTCCTCCTCCAGTTTCTTCACTTGCGTGATGTCGGTCAGGATCAATACCGATTCCGCGCTCCCGTTGGCCGGGCGTTTGAGCGGAGTGGAGCGGACTAGGAGGTGGGTCGCCCCACCGTTCTCCCCCATCGACATCTCTCGCTCAAAGGGAGCATCCTGTTTGACCAGCTCGCCCAGCACCTGTGACGCATCACCCATCAGGTGGCTCGCCTTCTGATTCTCGAGGCTGACACAGCCGTCCGCTCCGACGACCACGACACCGCACGGGAGTGATTGGAGGATGTGGTCGAGGTAGTTCTTCACCCGCTCCTTCTCGGCCAGGTTGACCTCGAGCTGGCGATTCTTTTCCTCCAGCTCGAGCTGGAGCGATTCCGCCTGCTTCTGAAGCTCACGGTACGCCGATTCGAGCTGACCGGAGGCACGAGTGAAGGACTCGAATGCCTCGACGAGCAGCCTGTACTCGGGCGATACATCCGTCGTCGTGCTCAGAGGTACCACAGCTATCTACTCGACAGGTTCAGATCCAACATGTTCGTCCGAGGTTGATACTCGGTCATGATCGTCCGCTTGACGGCCGACACCTTTTCGGTGACCTCTCGTATCCGCTTGACACTCGCCTCAATCGAGCTCACCCGCTTCCTGAGCGCCTCCTGCTCGGGCGGGATCTTGATCAGCATGAGCTGTGTGTCGAGGAGGATGGCGCAGAGCGGGTTGTTGATCTCATGGTTGATCGATGCGGCCATGGCACCGAGTGCCGCCAGCCGTTCTGCATCGACCAGCTGCTTGTGCGCCAACACAACCTCTTCGCGCGACTTCAGAATGTCATAGTACAGTCGCGCGTTCTCGATGGCGATCCCCGCGTGCCCGCAGAAGATTTCGAGGCGGCGGACGTCCTCGCGCGTGATCGCTCGCCTGGTCACGTTGTTGTCGGCCGTGATCGTGCCGATCACCGATCCTTTGACTACCATGGGGACTTTCACGAACGGCGAGGGGTAGAGCCGCGCGATCGGTGTGCCGGCGAAGGCCTCATCTGTCGACGGATCGACGGTCATGGTCCGCTTCCTCTCCAGTACCTCATCCATCCACGGGTTCCCGGGATCGCCGATCGCCCACGACTGCCGGCAGAAGTCCTGATCCTCGCTGCCGGTTTGGAGCTTCGCCTCCTCAACCATTCGCTCCTTGTTGATCAGGCACAGGACGGCGCGGTCGAAATTCAGGACGCGGTGGATTCCCTCAAGGATGATCTGGAGGATCTCTTCGAGGTCGAGGGTGGAGGTCATGGCGCGAGATATCTCGTCGATCGCCACCATTTCTTCCGTGGTCTGGCGGAGCCCGTGGCTCTGCGTTTCCAGGAGCTGATTGCGCTCCTGCAGGTCGCGCGACAAGCTCGACAACTCCGCAAACAACTTCCTGTTCTCGATCCCTCTTCGAAGTGCGCTCAGCACCTTTTCGTCCCCAAACGGCCGGACCAGACAGTCGAAGATTCCACGGCGCATGGCATCGAGTACCTTTTCGACGGGTGGATTCGTGGCTGTCGCGAGCACGCACATGCCGGGCCGGGCGCCGTGCATCTCGTCGAGGAGACGGCAGCTATCCGCGCCGAGATCGCCCAGGTCCGCGAAAACCGCCACGTAGTCCTCAGCTTTGAGTCGTTCCAGGCCGGCCTGCCAGGTGGTGGACAGGTCGAACGGAATGGCTGCGGCCGTCAGAGACGGCGCCAGGTCGTCTGCATCCCCGACTATCAGGACTTTCGCTTCCATGAGCATTTCGCCTCTTCACAACCCAAACAGCAATTTGTGTGCCAGACACCACGGCACGTCTTTTCTATGGGTTGCCTGCGGTACTGCCCGTTTCTTGAATGACAGGAGAGGGGATTGTCAAAACAATGACGCTCATGAGTGTGAACTGGGGAGCGCCTGACCGGGCGCAGAAGAACCGGCATGGAGCTTGGAGTGGCGGGTGCGTCAGGTTCCTGGATGCCGATGGAGCGATAGAACATTGTGGTAATATGGACCGCTGTGCGGTCGATTCCGACGCTGCACGTTGGGCGGGCGGGAGCGGGCCGCTGCCCGGTCCCGCCGGTACCGGTCGACCCTTGACCCTTTGAAGACTGGAGGAAGAATGACCGAGGTGGTTCGATCACCGCGTGGAACAAAGATCACGTGTCGTGGCTGGCAGCAGGAGGCCGCGATGCGGATGTTGATGAACACCCTGGATCCTGATGTGGCCGAGAATCCGGCTGAGCTCGTCGTGTACGGCGGGAGCGGCAAGGCGGCCCGCAACTGGGAGTGTTTCCACAAGATCGTGGAATGTCTGAAAAACCTCAAGGACACCGAGACCCTGCTCGTGCAGTCGGGCAAACCCGCGGGCGTATTTCGGACCCACCGCGATGCCCCTCGCGTTCTCATCTCCAATGCGATGCTCGTGCCGGCGTGGGCCAAGTGGGACGAGTTCCGGCGGCTCGAGGCGCTGGGGCTGACGATGTACGGGCAGATGACAGCCGGGAGCTGGATTTACATCGGCACTCAGGGAATCCTGCAGGGGACCTTTGAGACGCTTGGCGCCGTCGCCAAGAAACACTTCGGCGGATCGCTCAAGGGCAAGCTCACTCTCACAGCGGGGCTGGGCGGAATGGGCGGCGCTCAGCCTCTCGCGGTCACGATGAACGAGGGTGTCGCGCTGTGCGTCGAAGTGGATCGGACGCGCATCGAGAGGCGGCTGAAGACGGGGTACTGCGACGTGATGTGCGAGAATCTCGACGAGGCGCTGGAGAAGGCTTTCACGGCGAGGTCGCAGGGCGAAGCCCTCTCGATCGCGCTCCTCGGCAATGCCGCCGACATCATCCCCGAATTCGTGCGCCGAAATATTGTTCCGGACATTCTGACCGACCAGACATCGGCTCACGATTCTCTCAACGGCTATGTCCCGAATGGTATCTCGTATGACGATGCGCTGCGCATGCGGGCCGGGAATCCTGGCGAGTACGGGCGGCGCGCGATGCAGGCGATGGCCGAGCATTGCGCGGCGATGCTTGAGCTCAAGCGGCGCGGCGCGGTCACGTTCGATTACGGCAACAACTTGCGCGGGCAGGCGCGCGACGCCGGGGTGCACGATGCTTTCGAAATCCCGGGCTTCGTGCCCGAATACATCCGGCCGCTCTTCTGCGAGGGCAAGGGTCCGTTCCGCTGGGCGGCGCTTTCCGGCAACCCGCGCGACATCTATACGACTGACGCCGCCGTCCTCAAGGAGTTTCCTCAGGATGAGGCGCTCGGCCGTTGGATTCGCATGGCCCGGGAGCGGGTCAGGTTTCAGGGGCTGCCAGCACGCATCTGCTGGCTCGGCTACGGTGAACGCGCTCAGTTTGGCGATGTGATCAACAGACTCGTTCGCAAGGGGAAACTGTCGGCACCGATCGTCATCGGGCGCGATCATCTGGACAGCGGCTCGGTCGCATCGCCCAATCGGGAAACCGAGGGCATGCGTGACGGTTCGGATGCCATCGCCGATTGGCCGATTCTAAACGCGCTGCTCAACGCCGTCGCCGGCGCCACATGGGTTTCGGTTCACCATGGCGGCGGAGTGGGGATCGGGAGCTCGATCCACGCCGGGATGGTCGTCGTCGCGGACGGCACGAAGCGGGCTGGCCGTCATCTCGAGCGCGTGCTGACAACTGACCCCGGGACGGGCATCATGCGCCACGTGGACGCCGGGTATCCCGAAGCGATCGAAGCCGCGAAGGCGGGCAAGGTGAAAATTCCGTTCCTGTCGTAGCGGCGCACTGCCGTACGCCCTCAATCGTCGCCCGCGTTTGACACAGATCGGACCCGGCAATAAACTACACATCTTTGTTCGACTGGAAATCCAGTTGTTTGAGTGGGGGTTGAGGTGAAGATTCCTGTTGGGCGGGCGATGCGGATGATAGGCCGGGGGACGTGGAGCTTTCTCACGGACCGGCCCTTGGTGGTTTCCTACGAGTTGACACACTCGTGTACAGCCGATTGCGTGCACTGTGACAAAGGCGGGATCAAGCCCGGCCCGCTCGGAACCCTCTCTGCCGAGGACTACGGTCGCCTGCATGCCAAGCTCAAACCGATGGCCGTGCAACTTTCCGGGGGTGAGCCCACGCTCCGCAAGGACCTGGAAGACATCGTCCGCGCGGTCAAGGAGCCCAGCGGTCTCCCCTACTTGATCCTGGTTTCCAACTCCCGGCTGTTGACTGAGGAGAAGTATTTGAGGCTGCGGGAACTGGGTGTCAATCAGTTCTCGATATCGCTCGACTTCCCCGATGAGCGTCACGACGAATTCCGGCGGTCACCGGGTCTGTTCGCTCACATGTCCAAGCTGATCCCGGCTCTGGCCAAGCATGGCTACTACGACATCGTCATGAACTCGGCAATCACCAGGGAGAACCTGCCGGTGCTGCGAGCGAATTACGAGAAAGCCCGCGAATGGGGGGTGTGCATCTCATACAGTGCGTACACACCACTCCGGACGGGCAGCATGGATCTCTACATCAGCTCGCCCGAGGACCTGGACCTCCTGAAGAGGACGATGAATGAGCTGGTCGAATTGAAGCGCAAACAGGGAGGGATCGTGAACTCACCCTGGACCCTGACCGGAACGTACGACTTCTTCAAGAAGGGCAACATCCCCGGCTGCAACGCCGGCCGGCGATTCATGGTTGTCACGCCCACCGGTGGCCTGCGGCCGTGCTCGATGTACGACCCGACCTACGCCTCGCAGAAAGAGATCATGACCAAATTTGTCGCCACGAACGAATGCGGCGGCTGCTACGTATCGATCCGTGCCTACCTGGACGCGTCGTTTTCGACACTTCTCCTGGACAACGTCAAGCAACGCGTCTTCGCTCGGTCCTAAGCTCGAAGTATCAAGATCTCGATTGCGCCCAAGCCTTAAACTTGAAACTTTGAACTTTGAACTTCCCCAATCGGCAGCGGCGCGAGCTGGGGGACCCGCCAGTTGTCGAGGAGCGCGACCTGCTGGACGCATGACACAGTGCAGAGTGGCGCGCATGCCTTCGTGGTGAGGTACTCGCGTCGCAGATCGTCTTTCGTGTAGCGCTCCAGCGGCGTGCCGGGGTATCCGCGCTGCTGCGAACAGTAGTGCACCAGGCCGTCTTCGCAGACGTAGAGGTACCTGGCACCGGCGCGGCAGCGCCAGTCGTTTGGGCGGGCCCGAGCGATGTTCTCCTGGAAATCATTGAAGCGGGAGTAGGATCGCTTGCCCAGACTTTTGATCTCCTCATACACCGCCTGCTGCTCGACGGAGAGGCCGCGGAGCTGGCCGCCGTGGTCGTGCAGGATGCCGACTGTGCTGGTGAAACCAAGCTCTAGTGCGCGGCGAGCGACGATCAGCGCGTCCTCCGGGTTGCGAACAGCCGAGCCGACGACCGAGTTGATATTGACGTGAAACTCAGCGTGATCCGCCAGTAGCTGGAGCTTCTTGTCCAGCACCCTGAGGCTTTTCTTGGATGTCTCGTCCGGATTGACGTTGTCGATGCTGATCTGCAGATGATCCAGGCCTGCGCGATTCAGCTCTCGGATCCGGTCTACAGTCAGCAGATAGCCGTTGGTAATCAGCCCGGCGAGCATCCCGTGGCTCCTCACCCGCCGCACGATACCGTCCAGATCCGGATGCAACAGTGGCTCGCCGCCGCTCGTCGTGATGATGGTTGTCCCAAGCCGGGACAACAGGTCGATCCGTCGCTGGATCACGGCGAGGGGAACCGGGCGCGAGGTATTGTCGAATTCGTTGCAGTAGGAGCATGACAGATTGCACCGGCGCATCGGGATAATGTGGGCAAGAACCGGGTGTCTTGTGGACAACAGTCCCTTCGCGATCATCCTCCACTCACGAACGCGTCTCTGTGCAAATCTGGTTCTGTATCTGATGGTTCGTCTCATTGCCGCCTTTCGCACCCCAGCAGAGGGGTCGCATCATCGACATGCAATGAGTACCTGGAAAGCGGTGTGCTCCGGAATCAGAATGCGGCGAAGTGTACGTATACGACAGCAATCTGTCGCCGGAGCAGGTTGAGGGGGGGACATCGGAGGCGAGCCCGAGGCTCGGCCGCTTTCCCGCCTCAGCTATCGCGACTAAATCGCCTGGCCCATCCAGACGGATGGAGTCGATCACCTCCGTGCTCATTATGCGTCGAGGCAAGATCGGATTCCTGAATCCGCGCGGCTTCCGCGCGGGTTCTCGAGACTTTGGTCAGCGCGCAGGCGAGGGCTTCGGCGCTACGTCTTGCCGTGCAACCGGCTTCGCCGGTAGCTGTATCCGAAGTAGATGGCGAGGCCGATAAGGAGCCAGACCCCGAAGCGGATCCAGGTGATCAGGGGCAAGTGGTACATGAGGTAGGCACAGGAGAGGATTCCGAGGATTGGAACCCACGGCGACCATGGCGTTCTAAACGGCCTCCGTCTCTCCGGCTCGGATCGGCGGAGCACGATGATGCCGGCACAGACGAGGATGAACGCGAAGAGTGTCCCGATGTTCGTGAGCACGACAGCTTCGTTGATGTCCACAAATCCGGCAAAGAATGCCACGAAAACGCCGGTGAGGATCGTCGTCACGTGTGGGGTCCGAAACCTCGGATGGACGGCGGAGAAGCTCTTGGGAAGCAAGCCGTCACGTGACATCGAGAAGAATATCCGCGGCTGGCCGAGCTGAAAGACGAGAAGGACCGCCGTCATGGATGCAACGGCGCCGAAAGAGATGATCCCGCGGCCCAATCGAGGTGGATGAGCTGCATGGCGAGCGCCAGAGGTTCAGCGACACCCAGGCGGGAGCTGTCGACGATGCCGGTGAGGACGATGGCCACTCCCATATAGAGGACGGTACAAATGATGAGAGAGGCGATCATGCCGATCGGCATGTCGCGCTGCGGCCACATTCCCGACCGCATACTCTGATGAGATCCCATCCAATGATCCAGGCGATGAATTCGCCCAGGGTGGCGTATGAATATGTGTAGGCGCTTCCAGCTATCGGGATCATCGCCGCGAACTCCGCGTAGCACAGCGCGCAGAACCCACACGCGATCGCGGTAATAAGGTAGGAGATCATGAGCGCCGGGCCGGCTCCCACGTGATCGGCGCCTCCCGCGGCAGCCGTCCCCGTCGTGGCAAAGATCCCGGCACCGATGATCGCGCCGATTCCCAGCGCCGCCAGGTCGACCGCACCCAGTGACCTCTTCAGCTTCCCTTCGTGCTCGGTCTCAGCCTCCAGCTCCTCGATCGGCTTCCTGCGAAACAGCTGCATGACGCCCCCTGCATGAAATTTGCGGCATCATGACCGGCGCCGTTCCGGGTGTCAAGCCGGATACGCGGCTTCCGGCATGTGGGCGCGCTCGTGGCGTGTCCGGACAAGAGAGCCTTGCAATCGCGCGTCTCCCTTGTATGCTATGAACGAATTTTCGACGGAGGATGAGATGGACAAGAAGGTATTTGGGCTCGGATGCGGTCTCCTGCTGATCATCATTCTGATCGTCATCGTGGTCGTGGCCGGCGGCGTGTGGCACGCCCGCGGCGGGCTGATTGATCGTGAGCAGGCGGTGAAATCACAGTGGGGCCAGGTGGAGAACGTCTACCAGCGCCGCCTGGACCTGATTCCAAACCTTGTCGAAGTCGTGAAGAGGTACGCGGCTCACGAGAGCGGCGTGTTCACGCAGGTGGCCGAGGCGCGTTCGAGTGTCGGAAAGATACAGATCACGCCGGAGACCCTGAACGACCCGGCTCTGCTCACGCGCTTCCAGCAGGCGCAGGGCGAGCTCTCGTCGGCTCTGAGCCGGCTCCTGGCCGTGTCGGAAAACTACCCCGAGCTGAAAGCGAACGAGAATTTCCGGGATCTCCAGGTCCAGCTCGAGGGTACCGAGAATCGGATTGCCGTTGAGCGGAACCGCTACAACCAGGTCGTGCAGGAGTACAACACCTACCGGATCAAAGGCATCTTCGCGCTTATTGCCGGTTCGGTCTTCGGGTATGACCGGGATAAGGCCTACTTTAAGGCCGATGCGGGAGCAGAAAAGGCACCGGATGTCGGGAAGATCTTCGGGAATTGAAGGGCGGGAAACTACGCCGAACTGATCGCAAGCGTCATGTGGACCGGCACGATGTGGCCTGGGGGCGAAGAATCTCGCGGGGCGCCCGGGACAAGGGGATGAGATCCTTCGTCGTAGCGATCGCGTCGTCGCTCGTTCTGCACGCCAGTTCGGCGTGGGCCCTGGATGTGCCGCCTCTCACGGGTCGCATCGTCGACCTGGCCGATGTTTTGCCGCCCGAGCGGGAGGCAGCGCTGACGTCCCGTCTGGCCGACTTCGAGGCTTCGGACTCCACTCAGATCGCAGTTCTCACGATCCCGGGCCTCGAGGGCGAGGCGCTCGAGACATATTCAATTCGGGTCGCAGAAAAATGGCAGATTGGCCACCAGGGGAGTGACAACGGAGTGCTGGTGCTCGTAGCCATGGCCGAACACGAGATCCGGATTGAAGTCGGCTACGGCCTGGAGGGGCGGCTTCCCGACATCACCGCCGGGAGGATTATCCGAAACGAAATGACTCCGTTGTTCAAGGATGGCGACTATGCAGGTGGTATCGAGCGTGGGGTCGGAGCGACAATCGAGGCCGTGAGAGGCGAGTATAAGGGGACGGGCCAGCCCACGGGGAGCCTCAGTCGCGAGGAACCAGGCAGCGGCATGATGATCTTCGTCGGCATCACCATGTTGATCTCGGCGATCGCTGCGTCGATCAGCCGGTTGCTGGGGGGTGCGATCGGAGCGGCCGGGTGGGTCATCGGCGGTTGCATTTTCCTCGGGCTCGCAAGCTGGCTGTTGATCCTGCTCCTGACGCCCGTGCTCTTCGGGGCCGGGATGATTTCGCCCGAGCTTCTCCGCGTGGTCCTCAGCGCCAGGTCCGGCGGTGGCTCGTCTTCGCGATCAGGAGGTGGGGGCGGCGGCTTCTCCGGAGGTGGCGGCCACTTCGGCGGCGGCGGAGCATCGGGGAGGTGGTGACATGAATCCGTCCACATTTCTCCCAACCGAGGATCTCGCGAGAGTGAACGAAGCGATCGCGACTGCGGAACGAGGGACGGCGGGCGAAATCGTTCCGGTCATCGTGGGGCAGAGCAGCGATTACAAGGAGACCACGTATCTTGGAGGAATCATCGGCGGCATCATGGTGTACTTCCTCGCCGCTTATACTACAAACGTAGAATTGCCGTCCCGTGTTCTGCTGACGCTCGCGACCGGGTACATCTGCGGCGCTCTGCTGTCGCAGATCCCGGCCGTGAAACGTCTCCTCATCGGACGCCGTTTCGCCGACGAGGAAGTCTGGCGTCGCGCGGCGCTCGCGTTCCAGCTCAACCAGGTCCACCACACCTCGGCCCGCACCGGCATCGTGGTACTCCTGAGCCTCCTGGAGAGAACAGTCGTCGTTTACGCCGATCAGGCAGTGGCCTCCAGGCTCGAGCAGACGACATGGAATGGCGTTCGAGATCTGATCGTCGACGGCATCCAGCATGGCCGTCCTGCCGATGGGCTGATCGCGGGCATCAGCCGTTGCGGGGAGATCCTGTCTGAGCATTTCCCGATCCAGGTGGGGGACGTAGACGAGCTCCCGAACCGGGTGATCATCCGGGAATAGGAGCGGTTCACGAACCGCCCCTGCCCGGGCCCGCCAGGGCGAGCACCTGAGATTCGGAGTACACCTGGCCGCAGTACAGCCAGCATGTCATCCTGAGGCTCGGCGCAGCCGGGCCGAAGGATCTCCTGCAAGACCCGTAGCCCATGGAGGAGATCCTTCGTCACCGGGCTTCGCCCGGCTCCTCAGGATGACGTTACGTTCATGCC
>JACPPM010000295.1 GCA_016191015.1 Acidobacteriota bacterium
CCTTCCGAGCACCTCTCAGGAAAGCAGGAAGTTAGGAAGGCAGGAAGGGGTCTGTTCGATGCCACCCTGAGCTCCGGAGATGACTGCTCCGTTCCTGCATTCCTCCCTTCCTGCTTTCCTGAGAGGGGTTCGGAGGATCTCGCGCTCTCGAGAGTCTTGCCATTTCGTGTCAACACGCAACTTGTACGAGACTAAGCGGGGAATCCAGGCGGGGTTGTAGGGGATGTCCCACCGGGCGTTGGAACTTCAGGGCGGCCCCGATGGTTCATCGGCTAGGCGATCTTTCTCTTGGAGTCGATGTGATTTCGTTTGAGGGCGGCATCCAGTGCGGCGATGAGGGTAGAGATTTTCTTGTATCCGGACATGCGACGGAGCTTCTTCTGTGCCTCCACGATGGCCGTTGCTGCCCAGCGCCGGTCCATTTCGCCGTCCCTCCACCGCTTCACATTTATTGAAGGGCATTCGGTCAATCCATTCCCGCCTCGCCCGGCATACTCCGGAGGCCGGAATAGTGTGGCAAGACGTGCGTGTCGAGAGAGTCGGCGCGCACGCTTGCCCACTCCGCGTACATACCGAGCCGATGCTTGAGTGCCGATGCCCCGCCTAGCCTTGCGTGCGGCATTCGATGAGTCACGAAGAGGGTGCGATCCCGCGCATGCGCAGGACGGTGATGGCGCAGGTAGCGCGCCAACGCGCGAGCGATTGGATCGAGCAGAGGAAGTCTTGTCTCCGTGCCGGTCTTGGGCCTCCGCACGCGTATCGTCCGAGCGGCCCAGTCAATGCCGTCAAGCGTTAGGCCTGTGATTTCCCCGGCTCAGTCTCTCCACTCCGCTCCGAGACTGCGCCGGCGGCATCGGACACTACGTGCTGATGTCTGTCGGGTCCTGGTCGCATCATTCGTCTCCTCGCCCTCTACACTAAACTCGGCAAGGGGGCTGTCTCAAGCACGTTGTCACAGAGGGATCGACCACGCGAGGGGGCTGCCTGAGAAGAGCAGCAACAGACGCCTCCGGTCCCTCCCACATTCGAATATGCGGGTCCGACGCTTCCGGCTGGGATTCCCGGGACGCTGGCTCCACATGGGAGAGAACGGGTGCCGTTCCGGTCAACAACCCCGGCGTCTACAGGGCGGCCTTCGACAAGACCTGTCTCAATCACATCATGTTCGGCCTGGCGTCGGTGGGCTCGGATGTGAGCTTCGTCGGGGGGAGTCAGCTGGACTGCATCGACGGGCCTGGCTCTGGACTCATGGGCCAACGCCATGACTGAAACGGATGCAGCAATGCCGCCGGCCCCGGATCGCTTGATCAGGAGTCCGAAGCGGGGCGCGACCAGCACCTGGGGTGGAGCTTGCTACGGGGTGGGCAATGCCGTGCTGCAAACGTCCGCCGGCCTGTTCAGGAGATGCGATCGATCACGTCGCGCACCCGGCGGGATAAGTCCGCGGCCGTGAACGGCTTCGAGAGGCACTCGGCAGTGTCATTGGCTGCGGTCGGAGGAGATAGCGCCGTGACCGCGTAACCGCTGATGAAAAGGAATCCTACGTCCGTGCGGAGCTTGCGAACGCCCTCGAAAAGCTCCCACCCTGACATTCTCGGCATCACCACATCGGAGATCACCAACCGGATCACGGAGGCCTGCTCCTCGAAGAGTCTGAGACCTTCCTCGCCATCACTCGCCGTAACCACCCGGTATCCGAGATCGTGCAACATCGCGCTCGTCGCTTCGCGTATGCCCTCATCGTCGTCCACGACCAGGATGGTCTCGCCCCTGCCGGCCGCCACTCCCGTTGGCACCGATTCCGTCACTCCCGCCGTGAGCCCTGTCTCAGCCGGCAGGTACACGACGATACGAGTGCCCCTTCCCACCCTGGAGTCGACCGTTGTGAACCCCTTGTGCTGCGCAACGATTCCATGCACGACCGAGAGGCCAAGACCTGTGCCCTTGCCGGGCTCCTTACTCGTGAAGAAGGGTTCCCACATCCGCTGGACGGTCACCGGGTCCATGCCGACGCCGCCGTCAGCAACCGCGACCGCGACGTACGTTCCCGGCTTGGCGACAGGGTGAACACGGTGGCACCTGGGGCCCAGGATGACGTTTTCCGTGTGGATAAGGATCGTGCCGCCACGCGGCATGGCGTCGCGGGCGTTCTCGCAGAGGTTCATCAAAACCTGTTCCATCTGAACCCTATCCGCGGAGACGCTGAGAAGTTGCGGCTCCGGTTCGAAGACGATCGCGATGCTCTCTTCGATGGTCTTTCGAAGGAGCTGGAGGAAGTCGGTGATCACGCAGTTGAGATTCACGACGGTAGGGTGCGGGATCTGCCGGCGAGCGAACGCGAGGAGCCGTCGGACGATCTTGGAGCCCCGATCGGAGATCTGCGAGATGTCGCGCAGATATGAATGCACCGGATGGTCCGTACCGATTCTCATGAGAGCCAAATCGGTGTATCCCATGATTCCGCACAGGACGTTGTTGAAATCGTGGGCGATCCCGCTCGCCAGCTCTCCCAGCCCCTCGATCTTCTGGAGTTGCAGCAGCTCTGCCGTGAGGCGCTTGCGATCCGTGATGTCCTGCCCTTGCGCGACGGTGGCAAGCTGGGTGGTCCCGTCGTCGGCGCAGACGTTGGCTGAGCTCCACAGCAGGGTTCGTTCCCCGCCGTCTTTTGTCACGATCTGGAGCTCCACCGACTCTCCGTCGTCGCTGCCCGAGGCTCGCTCTACCGCCGCCAGTGATTGTTCCCGATTCGATTCAGGGAACAGAAGACTCAGCTCCCGGCCGACGATCTCAGAGGAGGCATACCCTGTCAGTCTCTCGAACGCGCCGTTGAATCGGGTGATCTGCCCCGCGGGATTGCATGCAAGGATAGGCGCATTCGCGTGGTCCAGGAGCTTGCTCAGGTACTCGTTGGATTCACCCAGCTTCCGCATGGCATCTTCCCGTTCCGCCTGCAAACGTGAATTCATCATTGAAATGGCTGCCTGGGAGCTGAGAAGGTCGATCAGTTGGGTCCGCTCCTCGGTGAACACAGAGCTCGAGAGGCGGTTTTCCAGATAGAGAACGCCGTAGAGGTTCGGCTGCTTCGTCAGCGGCAGGCACAGGAGCGACCGCGGACGCAATCTCTGCACATCGGAGTTGTTGCGGAACGGGCCCTCCTCGATGGCATCCGCGAGCATGACATGCTCCCCGGTCCGATACACATATCGAACGATCGATTGGCAGACATCGGTGGCGTCGTCCAAGAGACAGCGATCGCTGCGGACAACGCCTCGTTCGGATGCGTGGCTCTCCGCGCAGATGACCAGACGGCCCGATTCCTCTATTGCGAGGTACGCATGTTGAGCGCCGGAGACCTCCAGAACAGAGGTCATGATCTTGTCGAGCAGTCGTAGCGCGTCGCTCTCTCCCGCCATGGCGATCGTCGACCGCTTGAGGTATTCGAAGTCCAGCGGCGGCAGGACGCCCCGAACGCTCGTATCGACCTCTGCCGATGGCTTTCCCGCGGTCTCCGGCTCAACGCTCTCGGGGTGCTCGCTCAGCAGGCGCTGAAGTTTCGTGCGTGCCCCGCATCTCGCGTAGATTCGGGCCGCCTCGCGAAGCCACATAGCGAAGGTCCCGTGTCCGGATTCCTCGAGCAGGCGACCCATGCATTCGTTCAGGTGCCCCTCCAGCAGCGCGTACCGCTGCTCGTGCGCGAGCAGGATCGCATCCATGAGGAGGTTACGCGCGTTCGACATCTCCCCTCGGGCTCTCGCACGCTCGGCCTCAGCGAATGCCAGGTAGGGTCTGAGAGTGGGGCCCAAGCCGGCCCACGTCACCACGCGCTCGTAGTCCGGTCGTGCATACGCCATCAGCTCCGCATCGGTCGCATAGCGGTCGGCGCGCTCGTGAAGCTTGATCGCGTTCAACATCCGAAGGATGTGCCATTCCCGCTTCAGAACGTTGTCCGTCAGCCCGTTCAAGTAGCTGTAGACCTCTTCGATGTGCTGTCCGGCTTCGACATATTCCCCGTTGAAGTAGTGGCTCGCGGCTCTGAGGACGTGGTAGCTCCCGGCCGAGGCAATGTGGGATTCCCGGCGCCATTGCTCCAGTCTCTCCTCAATCGCCACGGGTGCCGGCTCCCCTCTCATCGGTGCGATCCAGCCAGCCATCACGGCCTCGGCCAAGCCGACAGAAAACCTCAGCTGGTATTTCTGCGAGAACTGGAGGCATTCGCGGGCATATTCGTCGACGGAATCGAGATCGGCTCCTTGCACCTGCAGGTTCCACATCAAAGGGCCGTAGGAAAGTCCGGCGTTGTACAGGTCACCACAGTTCCGGCCGCATCGGATCGAACGAAGACAGTACTGGACCACCTCCTCCGGATGGCTCCGCGAATGCATGTTGCACCAGACGACGCCGTTCATGCCGCGCGTCGCGCCGAATGTGTTGGGATACTTGTCCGATAGATTGCGCGCCAGATCCTCGTACCGTATTGCCTGCTCGAATTCGAGCTTCTCACCGTGATAGAGACCCATGATCGAGAATGAATAGATTACGGATTCGTCCATGCCGCCTTGCAGGCAGTGCTCCGTCGATTGTGCCGCGGAAAGGTAGAGTTGCGGGACCAGTCCGGACATGTAGAGGTCGGGGATGAGCTCGCTGTAGAAGGCCAATTCGATCTTGCTTCGCCGGTCGGTCGTGAATGGCATGTTCAAGATCTTTTCCCAGATATTTCCCTGCGTCGTGCGTATCCGCTCGGCCAGGGACTCCCTCTTCTTCTCCGCCTCGGCGCCTTCTGTCGGAATCATCTTCCCGAAGATCGCCAACCCTCGATTTGCAGTCTCGATGGCCTTGACGAAGTTTCCGATAGAGGAGAGCGAGGTGGTCTGCTCAGCCAGCGCTTCGGCTCGATCCAGGTCCGTCCGGGCGTGATCGAGCAGGGTATCGAGGAGCTTCTCCGAGCTCTCGTAGCGCCCGACCATGAGCTCGGTCTTCGCCAGCTTCTGCACGATCTGGAAAGTACGCTCGTACTGGATATCCCAGCAGTCCGTCGGGAGGAGAGAGAGACTGCGCCGGTAAAACTCGTTGGCCGCTTCGGCCGCGAGCGAATTCAGCGCCTTGTTGCCGGCACTGAAATCGATCTCGGAGAGACGGTAGGCAGTAGCCGAGTCCGGATTGGTCGGACATCCCAGATTCAAATGAGAGGCGATTGTGAATAGCTCATGGACATCACTCAGAGCGACACCGGGCGGGATTCGAGACAGGAGGTGGGTGCCGATCCGCCAGTGCACGTCTCTGCGCCTCTCAGGGTCGATCTCCGCCAACACAGCCTCCTGGACTCGGTCGTGGATGAACTGCAACTGGTTCTTGTTCTCCATGAGGAGCCCCATCCCGAGGGCGGGTTTCAGGGTTTCGAACGTGTGGCGCAGGGGAAT
Source organism: Acidobacteriota bacterium (assembly GCA_016191015.1). Classification (GTDB taxonomy): domain Bacteria; phylum Acidobacteriota; class CAIWXX01; order CAIWXX01; family CAIWXX01; genus JACPPM01. The sequence goes on from JACPPM010000295.1 coordinate 5,418, forward strand.
GGCTCGCGAGAGTGCGAGATCCTCGGGCGAGAAAGTGTTGCCCATGCAGGCACAGTACTCCAGGGCGTCGACCGTTGTGGGCGGAAGCCTCCGAACCTTCGAGCTGAACAAGGCAACGACCGTGGAAGGCATCTCAGATCGCCGGATGCGATCCATGTCCCATCGCCAGCAGTGGAAATCGTCGAGGTAAAGCAGCTCTTCGTTGTACAGGTACGACAGGCTCTCGCTTGCGAATAGCGGATTCCCTTCGGTGAGTGTCGCGATGAATCCGGACAGAGCTTCGGTCTGGGAGAGCGGTGAATCGAGGATGTAGGAGACCATCTCGTGACAGTGCTCGGGCGCCAGAGGTCCCAGCCCGATCTCGATCAGGGGCCCGTGGCGGTCACTGATGTTCCTCTTCAGCTTCGAAAGGGCGTGACTCGAGTCCACTTCGTTGCTTCGGTACGCGCCCAGAAGGAGAAGATATGGATGGTCCAGGTAGTTGGCGAATATGTTGGCAAGGAAGTCGAAGGAGTCGGCGTCGCACCACTGCAGGTCGTCGATGAAGATCGTCAGTGGGTGCTCGTCGCTGGCGAGGCTGCTCAGGAATCGGCCGAAGAGATCATGGAACCGGGTTCTCGACTCCACGGGGGGCAACGGCGCCACCTCGGGCTGCGGGCCGATCAGCGCCACGAGCTCTGGGACGACATCAGTGATCACCCGCCCGTTGTCGCCGATCGCGGCCAGGATCCTCTCCCGCCACCGCGCGACACGCTCGTCGCTCTCTGTGAGGAAGGTCCGCACGAGGTTTCGCAATGCCTGGATGACGGAGCTGTACGGGATGTTCTTTTGATAGACGTCGAACTTGCCGAACGTGAAATAGCCGCGGCGCTTGACGATCGGCCGCTGGAGCTCCTGGATCAACCGGGTCTTGCCGATGCCCGGCAGACCTGAGATCAGGATGCAACGGAATGCTCCCGCCGACGACCTGTCATACTCATCGAGGATGACGGCGGTCTCCCGATCACGTCCGACCATCTTGGAAACGAAGACGACCCGATGAGAGTGATCGTCGCGACCAAGAGGGATCGGTTGTATGGACCCGGTCGTACGGTACTGTTCATGGCAATGCGTCAGGTCCGCATGCAGTCCAATGCCGCTCTGATAGCGCTTCTCGGGTTGCTTGAGGGTGAGCTTGGCCACGATCTCGCTCAGGAGCGAGGGGATCGTTGCGTTGAGCTGATGGACGGGCGGCGCCTCCTCGGCCAGATGCGAGTGAACCAGCGCCAGGGGGTCTGTGGATTGAAACGGGAGGCGTCCGGTCAGAAGCTCATAGAAGACGATGCCGAGCGAGTAGAGGTCGGTCGTGAAGTCGACGCGGTGATTGATCCGACCTGTCTGTTCAGGGGATGTGTACGCGAGTGTCCCTTCGACAAAAGCGCGGTCATAGATGAAGTGGCTGACGTCTCTGACGTCCAGCGGCGTGATGAAGTCGATGACGCGCACATCAAGTGGATCAGCCCGAACCAGGATGTTGTGCGGCTTGATCCCGCCGTGAATGATACCCGCCTTGTGAACCTCATCCAGAACCTGCGCCATCCTGCAGGCGATCTCAAAGAAATCGCAGAGCACCACACCGCCGGCGAATCTGTTTTTCGCCCACTCATCGAGAGTGACTCCGTCGAAGTAGTCGGAGGTCATATAGTGGGAGTCGGCTCGCTCCTCGAAAGACAACGGCAGGATCACTCCTCGGGAGTCCAACACCTTGAGCTGCTCGATCTTCAGACGGATGTGGGACTTCCTGGCTTCGGTGAGGTTGGCCGAGCGGAGCAGCTTCAGGACGAGCGGGTGGCCGGGATCCTTCCTGCTGGAAGCCTGGTAGGACATCGCATGGGGGCTCTCGCCAAGCTTCCGAACGAGCTCGTACCCCGAAATCGCAGTCAAGCTCGCGCGCTCGCCCTGTGGCATCGGAATCATCGCCCGCCACCGTTCAAGCACAGGTGGCACTGTGCTGCCTGAGTTTCAGCTGATCCGCGCACTCGTGACCTCCGCTGCGTCACGTGGACCTCACGGGCGCCCTTGGGTGCGTCATGAAGCCGATCTCCGATCATCGTCCCGCGTCATAAGGGACACTTCCCCTCTCACTTTGTTCTGGGAATCATGCCTCTGCCAGCGATCTACCTATAAGATAGGTTGCGATCGTGACTCTGTCAACCTGCTCGCTTCGGCCCCACGAGACCTGCCGCTGCTCCTGGAAAGGGTCAGCGCTGTCGCGAGCCGTGCAGACCGCGAAGTCATGCGGAGTCGGCGCGACGCACCGGTTCTGACATTCTGATTCCGCGTTGCCATCATCACCGGAACCCCCTTTGCGCCACGACGAGCGCAGCATGGACGGGAGAATCGTGATTCGAGCTTTTCCGGCTTTTGAATTTTTGATTGTAACTACTCAGGCAGGCTAACCACAGAAGGCACAGAACGCGCAAAAGGCACAAAAGGAATGGATGAAAAAGAGGTATTGAACATCTGTGACTTCTGCGCATTTTGTGCGTTTTGTGGCGGGCTCCACCTGACCTGAGCCGGCTATCGAGCGGCCTCTTCCGTTCGTTCAGTACGAAAGAGGGGCTATCAAATGACACTGTCGTGACGGTCTGCGAGGACCGGAGCCACAGGCTTTGGGCCGGTACGCGCGATGGCCTGAATCGCATCGAGGACGGAAAGATCACGTGTTTCACAACACGCCAAGGTTTGACGAACAATGCGATCACTTCTCTCGCCGAGGACCGGCGAGGCACCCTCTGGATCGGCACATCCGGCGGCGGGTTGAACAGGTTCGACGGCAAGAGCTTCTCCGCCTACTCGACGAGAAACGGGCTCGCGCACGACATCGTTTGGTCCGTTTATGTCGATCCTCACGACGCTATCTGGGTCGGGACCCCAGCCGGGCTTTCGCGTCTTGCCGGGGGGACAATCCGAACTTTCACGACGATGGACGGACTCCCCAACGACAGAATCCTCGCCACCCTCGAAGACCGATCGGGCAATCTCTGGATCGGCACCGAAGGCGGCGGAATCGCGCGGATGAAGGACGGAGTTATCAGCGCGTACATCGCGAAGCTTGACCCTCCTCTGACGTTTGCCGCCACGTTCTATGAAGACAAAGAAGGCACGATCTGGGTCGGAACTTGGGGGAACGGCCTGGTCCGCATACGAGGGGATGAAGTCATCTCTTGCAGTAGCAGGAACGGCCTTCCCGAAGAAAACGTGCTCCAGGTTCTCGAGGACGATTCCGGTTACTTCTGGATGCGGGGGCTCGCGAACATCTTCCGTGTGAGCAAGAGGGATTTGGACGATTTCTTCTCAGGCAGAATGGCAGCTGTGAAATCCATTGTTTACGGAAGGGCACATGGCCTCAAGAGCTCTGAATCGGACGGTGGCGGCGGTCAGCCCACCGCTATCAAGGGATGGGATCGAACATTGTGGTTCACGACGACCGATGGCGTCGCCACTGTCAACGCGGGTGAGCCTGGTGGGGTACAGCCCCAGTCGTGAACATCGAGGAGGCCGTCGTTGACGGCGCCGCCATCCCGACAGCGACCATGGGCCGCGAACTGGTAATTCCCCCCGGGAAACGTCGTCTGGAGTTTCACTACACAGCTCTCACGTTCGATGCTCCAGGGAGCATTCAGTTCAGGCATAGGCTGGATGGGTTCGATGAAGACTGGGTGGATGCGGGCCCACGTCGCTTCGCCGTGTACACGAACTTGCCTCACGGCAAGTACTCGTTCCGGGTCTCCGGGCGCAGTAGCGACGGCACGTGGAATGAGAATGGGCCGTCCGTTGCGATCAGCATTCGCCCCTTTTTCCACCAGACGCTGTGGTTCTATGCACTGTGCGCGCTCACTCCGGCTCTGTTGATCGCGGGGGCGCACGTCCGGCGAATGAGGCATCTGGATGCCCGCAGGAGGGAGCTCGCCGCCCAGGTCGAGACCGCGCTCGGACAGATTAGTCTCTTACAAGTTGCGTCTTGACACGAAATGGCAAGACTCTCGAGAGGGCGAGATCCTCCGAACCCCCTCTCAGGAAAGCAGGAAGGGAGGAATGCAGGAACGGAGCAGTCATCTCCGGAGCTCAGGGTGGCATCGAACAGACCCCCTTCCTGCCTTCCTAACTTCCTGCTTTCCTGAGAGGAGTCCGGAGCGGCCAGACCGTGGGGCGCCGCCACCCTGTTTGGTTGCGGCTGGTCCGCGTTAGGAGGTTGCGGGGCCTGCTTCCGATTTGTGCGGCGTGCAAACGAATCCGAGACGACGCCGGATACTGGACTCAGATCGAGGCGTACGTGCGGGACCACTCGGAGGCGGAGTTCTCCCACGGGATCTGCCCGGAGTGTGCCAAGCGGCTCTATCCCCGGTTGTCGGCGCGTCGGGGTGAATGAGGCCAGTGGAGGTGGGCCGCCGAGTGCGGCTCGATCCTGATGCCCGCCCGTGCTCCAGCCTCCGCGCTTCGCTGACTAGAGCTCGTCCCCGTCATATCGGTACGCCGGTACTGCGCGGCGCGGCACAGGGATCCCGAGGTTAATACAACTTCACACAGGGGACACAATCAGGCAACAGGAAGCTGTGAGACTCGCCGACGCGAGAGGTGGCCCGGGACGTCTCTCACGGTAATGGTGGTGAACGAAGGACTGGTCTCGTCGGACAGACGAGCGGGATCGGAAACCCGCATGCATGGAGGAATCATGATGGAGAAGAGGTGCTGGGGAGGGATGGGGATCGTCGTGATGGGGCTTTTCGCAGCGCTGCACGCTGGCGCGATGGGCGCGACCATGGGCGCACCCCTGGACGCGTCCGCGGCCGCGTCTTCAACGCCGCAGACGGGGCATATCGCCGGTCACGTCGTCGATGCAGAGACAATGCATATCCTCGCCGGCGTCGGCGTCGCAATCCAAGGGACATCCTTGGAGGCAACGACCGATGGGGACGGGAACTTCGAATTCACGAATGTCGCGGTCGGAACCTACTCTGTCCGGTTTTCTTACCCTGAGGTGCTCCCCCTCACAAAGACAGACATCATCGTGAAGTCATCCAGAACGACTCATCTCGAGGTTGAGTACCGGCTCGTCCCGGCCGCGAGAGAGGAAATCACCGTGTCCGCTGGCTATTTCGAGGAGTCGCGTGATCAGCCTGTGAGTGCCATCGGGTTCTCCTCGGAGGAGATCCGCCGGGCTCCGGGGTCGGCGGGCGACGTCAGCCGGATCATCTTTGGGCTGCCGAGCCTGGGGAAGGTCGATGACATGATGAACAGCCTCGTAGTGCGTGGAGGCAGCCCTTCGGAAAACGCCTTCTTCGTGGACAACATCGAGGTGCCGAATATCAACCATTTCCCCATGCAAGGAACGACGGGAGGTCCGATAGGACTTCTCAACGTGGATTTCATTGAAGAGGTGAGTTTCTATTCGGGGGGTTTCTCGAGTGTCTATGGTGACCGTCTTTCATCCGTGATGGACATCAGCTACCGGGAAGGGAATCACGCGCGGCACGAGGAGAAGGCGGGACTGAACTTCGCCGGTGCGCAGGTCAGCGCCGAGGGCCCCATGACCTCGAACGGATCATGGATGCTCTCGGCGCAGAAGAGCTACCTGGATCTGCTGGTGGACCTGATCGGCACCGGAGCGGCGCCTCGCTATGCGGACGCCCAGGGCAAGCTGAGCATCTCGCTGTCGGACCGCACGAAGGTGACCGTGCTGGGCCTGGTGGGGATCGATGATTACGACATCTCTCAGGAAGATGCTGTCGAGGACGGAATGGACGATCGTGTCGACACGCAGAGCACTGAGGGCGTCGTCGGTCTGAACTGGTTCCAGGTGTGGGGAGAGTCTGCTTACTCCAACACGTCGCTCTCACACGGATTCACGGCGTACGACACGGAGATCTTCCGGACATCGGACGAGACGTTGTCGCGAACTAATGTGTCGAGCGAGCAGCACGTGACACTGCGAAATGTGAGCCTCGTCCGGCTTGGGGGTTCGCACCGAATTCGGGCCGGTGCGGAGGCGACATGGGAGCTGAACGACTACGACCTCTTCGTCGCGGAGTACACGAACGAGATGGGCAACGTCGTGCCGGCGAGTGCGCGGAATGTGCGGGCCAGCGAATCCAGGTGGAGTGCGTTCGCGGAATACGGGACCACGATTCTTCCGCGACTCAGCCTCAACCTGGGGCTCCGCGGCGACTACTTCTCGTATAGTGACCGCGTGCACATCTCCCCACGGCTCTCTCTCTCATACGCCCTGAGCCCGAGATCCTCGGTCACGGCGGCGGGAGGCCTTTTCTATCAGCAACTGCCGTCCGTGTTGCTGCACCGAGCTGATCGCTTCGAAGATCTCAAGGATCCGCGCGCCTATCACCTTGTCCTCGGCTTCACCCACCTGCTCACGCCCGCCACCAAGCTCACAGTGGAAGCCTACGACAAGGAGTATCAGGACATGCCGGTCGATCCGTCCCTGCCGACGATGTTCGTTTTCGACGACCTGTTTGGATGGAGCTACACGAGGCGCACGGAGCTCTCCGATGCGGGGCGCGCCCGGTCTCGTGGTGTCGAGCTCATTATTCAGAAGAAATTGAAGGAGAAGCTCTACGGGATGGTCAGTGGATCATGGTCGAGCAGCCGATACAAGGCGTATGATGGCCTGTGGCGTGATCGGCTGTACGACAATCGATACATCTTCTCGGTCGAGGGCGGCTACAAGCAGAACCAGAGGTGGGAGTACAGCATGAGGTGGATCGTCGCAGGCGGCCGGCCATACACTCCGATCGATGTCGACGCGTCGGCAAAGGCCGGTACGGAAATCCTCGATACCGGCAGGACGAACGCGCTCCGCATGCCTGCTTACCACTCCCTCAACCTCCGATTCGATCGCCGGTTCTACTTCGACAGATCGAACCTCACAGTCTTTCTGAGTGTGTGGAACGCCTACAATCGGAAGAATGTCGCCCAATATTACTGGAATCAATTCGAGAGGAGAACGGACGAGCGATACCAGTGGAGTATTGTGCCGGTGGGCGGACTGGAGTATGAGTTTTAACCTGCCACGAGGAGGGAATGGTGAATAGTGTCTTACAAGTTGCGTGTTGACACGAAATGGCAAGATTCTTGACAATGCTGAATCCTCCCGATCCCTCTAAGGAAAGCAGGAGGAGAGGAATGCAGGAACGGAGCGGTCGCCTCGAACTGATC
>JACPPM010000289.1 GCA_016191015.1 Acidobacteriota bacterium
GCCATCGAAGGCGACCGAGTCCGCATCCGCGTCATCGACCTCGCCTCAAACGAAATCGAAGTCACCCCCGACGTCTACACAACCCCCGACGGCCGCGGCGTCCAGCTCGACTCCGGCGCGCACTCCTACATCACCCCCGACGGCATCGGGATCGGCACCGAAGCGGGTACCTTCGCCGAGCCCGTCATCGTGCGCCTCGATCCCGTGACCGACCCCGGGCAGCTCGTGCAGCCTCCCGAATACCTCGCAACGCTTTCGGCCTTCCGCCTCACTCTCGAAGGCCATAGCGCATACAAGGAGCTCAAGCTCTCGATGCCTGCGCCCACAAACCTGGCCCCCGATGCGCAGCTCTTTGTCGCGCGCGAAGTCCAGGTCCTCGGCCAACGCATGCTCATGGTCATGGACACTTGTTCCGTCACCAACGGCCGCATCGAAGTTCAGTCGCCACCATGGCCGGGGGCCAAGGTCGAAGGTCTCTACACTTTCGTCGTGAACCATGGTCTGCAGCTCGCCTTTATCCAAGGGCTCATCTCGAGTGCGGGACCCGCCGTCGCCCTCATCGGCACCGACCTTGCCTTCCTGGCCGACCCGTTCGTCTCGCCGTGGTTCATCATGCCGGTTCCAATCAATCGCACGGTCACGCTCACGATCCGGGATTCTGTCACTGGTGTGCTGCTCTTCACCGGCGAGGTCCAAACACCAACGACTGCCGGCCAGACCTACCAGTTCACAGAACCGCTCGTCTCCGACTTCGATCGCCCGCGGATCTACCGATCGGCCCCCGTCGCCGTGCTGGACTTCCAGTGGCTCGGCAGGGCCATCACGGCCTCAGGCATCGAGCTCACGCCGAACGACTCCGGAACCGTGTTGATTAGCGGCGAGGCGGGCAAGGGCGCGCCCGACGGGCACGTCTACCTCTACCGATACACGATCGATCCCCTCACACTCCGCGAACGAGTCGACAAGACCGATGAGGTTGCTGCGGCGACCGGCGCTTTCAGCGTGAGCACCCCCGTGCGCGTTCCGGACCGCCTGCTCCTCATGATCGAGAAAAACGACGTCGAAGTATGGCCCGTTTTCGAGCTCGATTTCACGGAACCGGTAGACGCCATCAGCTCGCTTTCGAGCATCGACCAGACCGCCACGATCGTCGATGCCGAGACTGGCGCTACGACCGCCTGCACTGTCTACCCATCCGCCTCGATGACCCATCTGACGATCCGCCCGGTGCAGTCCTTACGCGAAGAGCGCCACTACGCGCTGAAGCTCACGGACCTGACCGATGCCGCCGGCAACACCTACGATACGAATACTCCGCTGCTTCTCCCTTTCCGCACGCGCAAATCGACGACGATCGGTGTCGAGCCTGTCGGCCGCATTGACAGCCTCGTCCTCTACGGCGAATACATCTTCGCGGCCTCGGGCGATAGCGGGGTCCAGGTGCTCGATGCCTCAGATCCCGGCGACCTCCAGGTCGTCGGCAACTGGACGGGCGTCGGCGAAGTGCGCGCCATCGCGCTTTACTATGACGCCGCGAACAAGCCCTGTCTCGTCGTCGTTGGCGGCGGCGCCCGCTACGACGGCTACATCAAGATCCTCGATATCACCGATCCGCGAGTGCCGACACAAGCCAAGAGCCAGGTGATCTCGTACCCGCTCGGCTCGGGAGCTCCGGGCTATCCGGGCATGCCGCTTGACGAGGGCAAACCGCAGCGCCTGCGCGTAGCCGGGAGCTACGCCTTCGTGGCGATTCACGGCGCGGGCATGATGATCGTCGATCTCGAGCGGATGAGCGCCTCGACCGATCTCACTCCCGAATGCCTCGTGGGGTGGTACCCGGAGGAGTGGATCAGCGAGCTCGAAGTGATCAAGGACGGCGCGACGACACGCGTCCTGCTGCTCGTCGATTACCTCGGTCTGAAAATGCTGAACGTCACAAACACCGCAACGATCACGCTCGAAGGCGCTTTCATGGGCGAGAGCCGCGGCGAGGCCGGCGGGAAGCATTTCAATGGGCTCGCACTGGCCTACGGCCTCGAACCCGACTCGGATGGCGACGGCCGCCTGGGCGATGATGAGCTCCTCGATGACGACCCGGACCTCCCGGCCGCGCCCATGGACCTGGCATTCATCACGATCCCGGCAAACCAGGAAGTCCTGACGATCAACATCACGACGCGCACAGGTCAACCGCCGGAGCTCGACCTGCCCCAACGCATCCTCGCGGACGGCACCAAGCTCCCGGCGGAGAAGTCGACAGGCGAGCTGCCGATGATCGGCAACATCAAGCTCACGGGCGCAACCGCCCTTGGGCAGATCGCCTTCAGCGCGAAGGACCGCATCCTCTACGTGCTCGACGCGACCCTCGGCGTCATCCGCATCAGCATGAACCAGCCGGCCGGCTTCACGACACCAGGGCAGCCGGACCCGCGCATTCTCGGCACGATCCCGACCGCGGGCCGCCCGCGCTTCGGCCTGATCATCGACGAGAAGCTCAACATGGCCTACGCCGGCGACCTCGACACCGGGCTCGTGCCGATCAAGCTCGCGCCTCCGCGCCTGCGCGTGGCGCTCAAGGTGGACGGCAAGTTCGTCGAATACAGCCCATTGATCCCTGACGGGCTCCCGCCAACGGCCTACCCCACAGGCTACCCGGCCGACCGACGCCTCTACCTGCTCGTTCATCTCCCCAAGAAGGCGGCGCAGCTCATTTATCAGGTCCAGGTCGGCCTGCGGAGCCTGCTTGAGGCCACCGATCCGTCGCTCCTGTGGCCGGGCCAGGACGGGTTTGTCGATGGCGTCTTGGAGCCGACGGCTCTCACGTTGCATCCCTACAAGAACGACGACGGCACTGACCCGAAGCCGGAGGATGAAGGCTACGAGCTCTTCGTTTCAGACCCGATCACAATCACGACGGACCCGAAGATGACGCGCGGCCAGCAAGATCTGAGAATCCTCGGCGGCGATCTGCTGGAAATGCGGTTTGGCGAGGAGACGGGCCGCATCTTCGCGGTATCGCCCTTGGACAGCAGCTCTGGATACCTGACCGAGGCCGACACGAAGCAGCTCGTGTGGCGCGTGCCGGCCTACCGCGCCGAGTGGGAGGACGGGCCCGAGCCTGAGCCGGCGCAGAACGCATCGGTCGGCGCCCCGGCTGGCGTGGCCGGCTTGGCTGGTAGCGGCAACGCGGCAGTCTACTTGCACTCCGGCGAATCCTTCATGGAAGAAACGGATCTGTTCGTGCGCGGCCGAGGCCTCGACTTCGCCATCACGCGCACGTACAACTCGAACGCGATCTATTCGGGGCCGCTCGGTTGGGGCTGGGATTTCGGCTACCACAAGCGCTTACAGGAGATGCCGGGAGGCAACATCTACTACTTCGACGGCCACGGGCGGAAGGATCTGTTCACGCTCGCCGGCGGAAAGTACACGGCGCCAGTCGGGGTCTTCGCCGAGCTCACCAGGAGCGCCGATGGCCGCTGGACGATGCTTTTCCCGGGGCTCTACGCCGAGCAGTTCGACCAGTACGGCCGACTCGCGCGCATGCAGGACCGGTACGACAACCATCTCGAGTTCTACTACGACGCCGCCGGGCGCCTTTCGATTGCGATGGACACGATGGGCCGGCTCTACGCCTTCGAGTACTACCCGCAGGATGACACGGCGTCGGCTGGGCGCCTGAAGAGCGTCACGGATTTCTCTGAGCGCAAGGTCGAGTATCAGTACGATGAATTAGGCGACTTGCGCTCGGCGAAGCTCGCCGATCGCACGCGCGCCTACTCGTATCAGGCCGACGCAAACAACCTGAAGCTCGCGCACAACTTGGTTTCGGTCACCGACCCGATGGGGCGGGAGGTACTGCAGGTGGCGTATGGCGCCGAGGACAAAGTCGCGACCGTGACTTACGCCGGCGCGACGATGAACGTCACCCCGGGCCCGAGCGCCACGTGGTCCGACGGGATGGGCCACACTCGGACCTACGCGCACACGCCGGCCGGGAACCCGACGTCGATCTCGATTTCCGGGAAGACCACGACCCTCGGCTACAACAACCCCGATGGCCTCATCACATCCGTGAGTCATCCCGAAGGGAATGCGACTGAGCTAGGTTACAACTCGCAGTCCTCATCGCGTCGCGCGCAGGCCGATTTGCTCAGCGTGACCTCGGTTTCGAACAATCCACAAGAGCCGCAGTTGCAGTCCTCCTATGGGTACGATCCGTGGACGAACCAGATGACCTCCTCGCGCGACCCGAAGGGGAACACCACGAGCTTCGCGCCCAACGCCATGGGCAATCGCTGGACAATCACCGCTCCGGACAGCGGACCGGTCACGGTCAATCTGAACAAGTTCGGGCAAGTCGAATCGACTCTCGACGCGCGCGGCAGTCCGACGATCTACAGTTACTACTCGGAGACTGCGCCAACCGGCGATGGAACTGAGACGCAATCAGCGCGCCGGCTCGAGTCCGATGGGGGAGGGTACCTGGCGAGCGTCGTCGTTGACGCGCGCGCGGGCGGAGACAACATCGGCACAAGCTATGTCTACAATGCACGCGGGACGCGCAAGTCGGAAACTGACGGCGAAGGCAACACCGTCAGTTACAACATCGACGATCACGATCAAGTCAGGCTCGCAACGCGCACAGGCCATGGTCTGGCCGTGCCGGTTGCGACCTCGTACGACTTCGATCTAAACGGCAACCTGACCGCGCGAAGTGAACGCGGAGTCAGCGAGAGCTACACCTACAACACGGCGAATCTCCCCGAGTCGATCACGCGGAGCGGAATCGATCCGGAGAGCGGTCAGCCGCAGCGGCAGCAGATCAGGATGCAGTACGACGACGACCAGAAGCTGGTCTGGAGAGTCGACGGGCGCAGCATCCGCGAAGACTACGGATATGACGGACAGGAGAGGCTAGCGACAGTCACGCGCGCGAATGTCACGCGCCGGCAATACGGTTACGACGGCAACGGCAATCCGATGCTGGTCGTCGACGGCGAGCAAAAGACATGGACGAGCGCGTATGACGGGCACCGGCGTCCCGTAGCGACAATCGATCCGTTGTCACACCGGCTCGACTACACGCTGGATGACAACTCGAACGTGCTCGCGGTGACGGGTCCCGAGCAGTTCACCCAAACCTTCGCCTACGACGGAAGCGACAGGGTGCTCGAAAGCAAGACACCGCGCCCGCGAGCCGACGGCAGCGGATTCGACAGCCAGAACTACATCACGCACCGGTATCAGTACGATCCCGCCGGAGGACTCTCGCAGTATTTCTCTCCGAACAACCCGGATCGTCCATGGGCGATCAGCCGCACTGGCTCGGGGCTCGCTCAAATCGTGACCGACCCCCTGCTGAACAAGATCGAAACACATTACGACGCACGAGGAGTGGCGAGCTGGAGCGAAGAACAGGAGGCCGGCGGCAAAAGACTCCGGCACACCTTCGACATCGACATGCTAGGGCAGACGCGAGTGACCGACGACGATCTCGGCCGGAAATGGCTCACACACGTCGACGCGCAGGGCAGGCCCGAGCTGACGACCGATCCTGAACAAGGCCGCTCCTGGGTCGAATACGACGGCCTAGGCCGCGTCCGCCGCATGCACCGGATGATCGATAGCTCGACCACCCAGACGACGTTCTATGACTACGATGGAAACAGCAACGTCGTCCTGATCCGCGATCCGCTCGGCAACGAGACGCGCTACGAATATGACGACTTCGATCGAATGCGGCGCGTAACCTATGCTGACGGGACCACCGAATGGCACGAGTTTGACAGGAACGACAGGGTCAAGGTCATCCACCAGTCAAACGGCACGACCGTCACGCAGGCCTACGACGACGCCGGCAGGATGACCGATCGGACGATCGCGCGCGCTGCGGGGGTCGGTGGCCCCGATCTGGAGCACTTCGAATACGACGGCCTGAACCGACTCAAGCTCGCCTCGAATGGCAACACGATAACCGAGCTGACCTATGACACCGCCAGCCGCCTGATTAAGGAAGTGCAGAAGGTGAAACAACCCGACGCCAGTTGGAAGACCCAGCAAGTCGGCTACGGCTACGACGATAACGGCAACCGCACATCGATCACGTATCCGTCAGGCAAGGCGCTCACGATTACGCCAGATGCGCTCGACCGGATCTCGACGATCAAGGCGGATGGGGCGGATCTAGCGAGCTACACGTACGAGGGGACAGACAAAGTCATCGCAAAACATCTCGGTCCGTTGACAATGACAGTCAGTCACGATCCGGGGAAAAGGCCGGCGACGATTTCGTACACGATCGGAGAGACGCAGCTTCTAGGCCGCGTGAACGAATGGAACCTGCTGAACTTCAAAAAGACCGAGACCAAGGTCGACGAGAACAACGGACAGACCGGCTTCACCTACGACAAAGCCTGGCGCCTTACGACCGTCGTAGAACCCGAGAAGCAAACGAGCTTCGCAATCGACCCCGCGGACAGCATCAAACAAGTCCAGGAATCCCGACCAGAAGGAACCTCCACAACCCAGTTCACAACCAACAATCGTCACCAGGTCACAGCGGCTGACGGCTCAACCCTAACCTACGACCCGAACGGCAACATGGCGACCGTGCAGTATCTGGATGGCCGTCAAGTGACCTACACCTATGATTGGCGAAATCAGTTGGTAACGGTTCAGGACAACCGCGGACTCCTAGTCGAATACGTGAACGACGCAATGGGCCGCCGAGTAGAAAAGCGCGTGGGCGCGGAAGTCCATCGCTACATCTACGCCGGCTGGCAAGTCATCGAAGAGCGCGACGCCAGCGACCAGCTCGTCAGTCGGTACGCCTACGGAAACGGAATCGATGAACCGGTAGAAATCGAAAAGCGAGATCCGACTTCCGGCACCCTGAAGCGGTACTACCCAATCCAGGACACCAACAGCAGCGTGCTCGCGCTCGCAGACGGAACCGGAGCCCTGGTTGAGCGAGTGCGGTACACGCCGTACGGAAAGCCGACGTTCATCTACGATCACGAAGCACCAAGACTAGATCAGGTCCGTGTTGTGAACGGCGCAGTCCGGATCCGTTTCTCAGAGCCCGTTGATCAGGGATCAGCCAACGCATCCATCTCACTCAAGCAAGGCGCGACCCCCGTCGCGGGCACCCTGAGCTTCCAAGAAAACGATGGCCTGGCGGTCTTCACACCAGCGGCAGCGCTCCCACAAGGCGCGATCTTCACGGTAGAGATCACGACATCGCTGCTCGACAAAGAAAACAATCAGCTCGCGCAAACCCAGAGCTACGACTTCACGACGAGTGGCTCAGATCCCCCGATCATCTACGATCGCACCGCACCAAAAATCCAAAGCATCCGAGTCACAAGCAACACGATCAAGGTAGAGTTCGACGAAGAGCTCGATCCAGCCTCGATCACCTCCGCGATCGATCTCACGGACAACCAAACCAGCACGACCGTCTCCGGAACGACGACACTCCTGACCGATCGGGTGGTCCAGTTTGACCCCGCGACCATCACCGCATCACCCGACCGCTACTACACCCTGAAGGTCACCACAACCACCACCGACCTAACGGGCAAGACCCTGGCAACCGGCCACGTCACCCGCTTCGTCTTCACTAGCTCTGATCAAGCCCTATTCATGGCCCCCGCGGAAAACGAGCACGAGACAAGCGCGGTAGGAAACGTCCTCGCCTTCCAAGCCCGCGAGTACGAGATCCAGGCGAGCGTCTACCACTTCCGCATGAGATACTACGACCCCGAGCTCGGACGATTCCTGCAGCCGGATCCGATGGGTTATGCCGATTCGACGAACTTGTACCAGGCGTTCGGCGACGACCCGGCCAACATGACCGACCCGATGGGGCTCGGAGAGATACCGGCATCCGTCCTTGCCCAGCTCAACAGGTCAGTGCGTGAGGAGCAGTTGCGAGCAGCAGCCATCAAGAACCGGCAACCCACGATCTCCGCCGTGCAGGGAAGCCAACTGCGGGGTGCCTTCTACTATGGAGTTGACTTCGCGGCATACGGCGTGTTGTCCGATCCGGGGGCGAATTTCAATCCACTCTACGGTTCAACCCAGGCCGCTGTTGATCTGAATGCCTTCCAGAAGGGCTGGTCCAAGGAGATCTTCCTGGCGGACGCGTACAGCGCGTGGCGCAGTCCGGGCAAGGCGATGAAGGTGCTCGGCGTGATCGGCGCGGTTGCTGCGTTCAAACAGAATCAAAGCGGCACGCCGGGCGGCTACGAGGTCCATGCAAATGAGCCACGCCTTGATGCGGAAGGACGCTACGTTGCCGGCGAGATCACGCGGATGATGAAGGAGGCTGAGGAGCTAGTTGAGGCAGGAAAGGGCACAATGGCAGAGTCCCAGAGATACGCCAGATACAGGGACAAGTGGTTCGGCTTCTTCTTCCGAGGCCGTGCCATTCAGGCAGAGACGGAAAAGCTCGTGCTGCAAGCAATGAAGAGCGATCCCGTACTCAGACGTGTAGATATTCGCCCGTCGTTAGGTGGCCTGATCCCTGACTTCGTTTATAGGCAAGCGAGCGGCGAAGAGGTCATCCTCGATATCACCTCCCCGCGCCCGAGTACCTACAAGAAGATTTTGAAATACGCGAAGACCGGTGAAGAGATCCTCGTCGAGGCTTATCATGAGGGGAAGGGCAAGAAATGAAATCGACAACTAGCTCGCCATTTGACGACTTCGTAGAGAGGCTTCGTGCTCGTGCTCCAGCCTTTCCCATTCCGGATCAGAGGGCCAATTTCAAAGGAATCACCTTTGACCAACCTGGGTGCTATTTCCCCCTCCGCGATTGCGTAGTAGAGAGGTCGGCGATCGTCGGCCACGCCTTCATCATGAGCTGGTCTGGCGTGATGATGAGACGAGTCGATTTCTCCCACACTCGCGGTGAAGCCCACTGGACTGCCTGTGATTTCGAGAAGGTGAAGTTCCGTCGGCTGCACGCCTCTCTCTCTGTGGCGGAGTGCTCTTTTACAGCGTGTGACTTCTATGGTTCAGGATGGGACGATCCTGTTTTTGTCCACTCCACATTTCGAAATCTGAGCTTAAAGGGGCTTGTCCTCAAGGGGGCGCTTTTCTACGCCTGTCGATTTGAGGACGTGGACTTGGGCGAGAGTCGCTGGTACGAGAGCAAGACTCTTGAGATCCGAGGAAGCTGGAAGGGCAAGCTAGGGGCCGAGAGTGATGAAGTGGCGCAGAGGCTTTTTTCTACGCCGGGCGGCGGTGAGTTCGCGCCGGGGACTCTTCGCTTCGAGGCTGAGCATGGTAGGTTGCCGTCCTCGCAAGGGTGATCTTACTCCACGTCCCGATCCTATGCCGTGTCTGATCCGATGAACTCAGGTGTCCTGGTCAAGGCGAAATCGGGCCACCGCAATGTGGCTAAAGATAACACAGCAGTCAAGATTTTGGCAGATCCGACCTGGGGGGACACACGGTGGAAGCGGTCACCGACAGATCACA
>JACPPM010000290.1 GCA_016191015.1 Acidobacteriota bacterium
GGGGAGGAATGCAGGAACGGAGCGGTCGCCTCGGACGACCAGAGTGCCTCGGAAGAACGCTCTCACGCTCCACGCTCCAGGCCCGAGAAGCGGGCCGGACGCTCTCACGCGCGGCTCCGCCGCGTTGGGGGACTCCGAGCGCAAAGCCAACGACTGCGATTGATCCCAATCTGGCGAGCGCCATTGAACTTTGAACTTTGAACTTTGAACTCTCTGACCGATGTACTCGGCCCCGCGGCTGTAGTACGCTCTGTGGTATGTGGAACATGGTCGTAGTCGCACTGCTCGCCCTTCCCGCGGTCACATCGGGTGCTCCCGCGCCGAATGGAGAGGCTGCGGCGCCCGGCGGAGCCTGGCGATCTCGCTTCACGTGGCACCTCGAGGGAAAGCTCGGCATCAGAAGCTCACGCGAGGTGCGTCTGGAGGGCGAGTATGTGCCAGTCCCGGCCCGGAGCGGTGGTGGCCCGGTGCTCGTGCGCGAGACGCCCGATTCGGGGTCGTCACTCGAGCTCTCGAAGATCGCCGTAACGTTCGATGCGGAGATCACGCCTGACATTCGAGCCGGGGTCAAGGTGCATCTGCTGGATCTCTACGACCGCAACCCCACATCCTCTGATGACCGCGTCTTTCTTCGCGAAGCCTGGGTGCAGTTCGGCCGGCGCGACGACGTGATGACCCCCTCGCGTGAGAATTCTCTCTATCTGCTCGTCGGCAAGGCGCCGCGGTTCACGAAGCAACGTGATCGCAGGCTGGAGAGCTACGGTCTCCTGAGTAATGCCGTGGGTCGCTTTGAGCAGGTCCAGGTGCAGGCGGGAGGCGGCTTCGGGCGGCACTTCTACTGGCGCGCACACCTGGCCAACCCAAATCCGCTGTTCTTCCGCGATCCGAACGCTCTCGCCGGGGACAACGGGATCCCTGACGCGGAGATCGGATCCGCATACGGGACCGGTTTCGTAATGCTGTACGATGCCAAGGCGGTGGACATCAATTTCTCCGGGCAGTTTGAGGCCGGCGGAGGTGCGGGCCTACGCTTCATGAGTGAAGATGGCTCGGGTTCGCTCGACTCATTTGGATGGTATTTCCACCGGCAGCTCGCCGATCGCCAGCCTCTTCGCGGCACATCCATCTCCGGTGACCTGGAGCTGCTCCTGGGTGGCGGGATTCCGCTGCCAATCTCGGGCCGTGACAAGACCGAGCTCGGGTTCACCACCAAGGGTCGTATCCGCGACCTTCGCTTCTACGCGCAGGTGGCGCAGCAGGACATCGCCGGACTGAAGCGCAGGGGATACGAGCTCGAACTGGCCTACTTTTTCGAGCTCCCGGGACTCTGCGCGTCAGGGGACACACCCGTGGTGAATTGGATTCAGCCCGCCTTGCGCTATTCTTCCATCGACAACCTCTTCACCGCCCCTCACGACTATCCGTACCCGGCGATCGCGTGGGACTGGACCAAGCTCGATTTCGGCTTCCGCATCGGGATCATCCGGGGCGTGGATGTCACTGTCGAATACTCGCGGCATAGTATGAAGCTGGAAGAAGGCGGAGTCCTGCATCCCGACGAATTCCTGACCACATTGCGAGTTTCGCACTGAGCGACGGCGCGGCAGGAGCCTCCGCCTCCCGCACCTTACTCAGACGTCGGGGTCACGACCTCGGTACTTCCATTCCCATCAGCGCCGAGTAGGGCTCTTCGGCGGATGCGGGCCGCCGGACGGGCTCTTTGGCGAGGCATGCGAGGATGAGGCCTTCGAGGTTGGCGGGCAGCTCGGGACGGAGCCGGCTGGGCTTCGGGGGCTCTTCGTAAATCTGCTGCCGGATGACCGCCAGGGGCGAGCCCAGGAATGGTTGCTTCCCGGTGAAGATCTCGAACATCACCGCCCCCACCGCATAGATATCGCTCCGCCGGTCCACAGTCTGTCCCATCGCCTGCTCGGGGCTCATGTAGCTGGGCGTCCCGACGACTTCACCTTCACCTGTATCTGGGTCCACGTGTTTCTCGATCCTCGCGATCCCGAAATCCATGAGCTTCACCAAACCGTTGGGAAGAACCATGATGTTCTGCGGTTTGATGTCCCGGTGGATGAGCCCGCCGGCGTGCACGGCCGCCAGGCCACGCCAAAGCTGCTTGCAGATCTGGAGGCCGGGGCCCAGGTCCAGCGCGTGCTGCCGAGCCAGAATGTGATGCAGAGTCATGCCGGGAACATACTCCATCGTCAGGAAGTGCTCGCCCTCCACCTCACCCAGATCGTGCACGCGGACCACATTTGGATGCGTGATCCGCCGGGCCAGCTTGATCTCCGTCTTCAGGTACTCGATGACGGTCGCAGCTTCCGACGAGAGCGCTCGTGGCTGCAGCACTTTCAGCGCGACATCCTCTTCCAACCGCAGATCTTCGGCGAGGAATACCGTGCCGGTGGCGCCGGAGCCGAGCACCGAGCGGATGCGGTAGCGCGCGGCGAAGACGTCCCCCACACGAGGGCCACCTTCTCTGATCACCGGCGTTGCGAAGCCTTGACGCGGAAGCGGCGGGCTCGATGTGGGAGAGCGCCGGAGGGCTGCTACGAGCTGCTCCAGAGCTCGCTTCTCCCTCAACTCCACCAGCATCCCGCGAAACGCATGCGCCAGTATGCCTACCTCGTCTCCGCCTCCAGGAGGCAGCGCGACATCGAGGTCCCCCTCCCTGATGCCCGCGGCGCCGGACGCGAGCTGCTGCAACGGTCCGGCGATACGCCGGCCGAGCCCGAAGGCGATGGGAGTGGCGATCAGAACCGCGAGGACGCCGACACCGAGCAGGGTGAGGCGGATTTCTTCAAAAGCGGCCATCTCGTCGGCCACGTCGCGGGTCACGACGAACGCACCGTAGGTCTCACCCGTCGCACTCTTGATCGGGACTGCAATCCCGATCCTGTGGCTCCCCGCGATGGTCAAATCGAAGGGACCCGATATCGCCCCCTTCGTGAAAACATCATCAGTCGCCCCGGGGATCTGCTTGAAGGCCTTGGTGAACGGCACAGAGTGAAACCCGTCGGTGGCGGTTGATACGATCACATCCGGCGGGGCGTCTGCGCGTGCGCGATTGACGAGAAACGAGACCTCGCCACGAGTAAGCCCCTGCAGGGCGCGGGCGTTGTTCGCGTCGAGGGGAAAGCTGGCAGCGAGCACTCCATCAAGGTGCGCCATCTGGCCTCCACCCGAGATCACCGGCGACGCGCCGACGACTGAGAGGATCGTGCCTTCGACGATAACGGCAGATGTCCCGTGTCTCGTTGCGAGCGGTTCAGACACCCACTTGACGACGCCGTATGGCCGTCCGAGCCACTGGAGATCCGGCTTGTCGCTTCGCGCGAGGAGTCGCGAATCTGCGTCGAAGAGGAAGACTGTCTTCGCGCGAAGGATTGCAGCCGCTTCACCGGTCACGAAATCATAGCGGGTGCCGATGCTGACGGCCGGGTCGAACAGCGCGATTGTGCCGGGCTCGCCGGCGAGCGATCGGACGACGTCACGGGCATGGGTCTCGAGATCCGACTGATAGGTGCTGTAAATGAGCGGGACGCGATGCAGGTCCTCGCGGATCGATCGCTCAGCAATCTGATTCGACCTCCATGTCACGATTCCGATCGCACCGGCGAGCGTGCTCAGGAGAAGGACCGCCGCCGCGATGGAGAACTTGGTCCCGAGTCCGATGCGACTCGCTCGCTTGGATGGCGGTCGGATTGCCCCGGCCCGACCACTCGTCCCAAGTGACAGCGTATCGGCGACGTCGCCGCCGTCCATCTTGGCGGGGTCAATATCTGATCTCATCGCCCTCGGCAAGCGGATACGGCTTCCCGTACTTGTTCTCGTGGGGCGACGGCCGCCACGCGGAGCCGTCGAGAACCGCGTCCAATCGATTCGACTGACCGGGCGCGATCTGGATCGTGCCTTCCCATTCGGCGCTCATCTCGTGCCAGATCCGGACGGGCCACGATCCGGCCGGTACCTGCGCAATCTCGACACGACCATCGGCCTTCGTCTTTGCGAAAAAATCGCTGTCGACCACGATCAGGTAGGCCACCATCTGCGGATGGATATTGCAGTAGACGCGAACGACCCCCGGCTTGGTCAGGGTCACCGAGCGGGTGGCACCGAGGCGGTAGAGGCCGAGGTCGAAGCGAGCGATCTCGGAGAGGCTGAAGACGTTGTGGTAGACGCGATCGAGATTCGGGAAATCCACCCGCCAGCCACTCCTGACCACTTCCACGTGCGGTTGAAACTCCTTTTGCCGCTGCTCGACCCGTCCGACACCGAGGGAAGGAATCCCGGACTGGGGGTCGTGAACACCTGGCAACCACACCACCGCATCCGCAATTGCGCGAATCTGTCCCTTCTGGTCCTTCAGGGACGCCTGCACGATGAGCTGGCCAGGTGGGGCCGCGTGACCTGTCATCGCGATGAATGAGGGGAGCAGAAACAAAGCCAGGCTGCCGCAGCCAGCGAGCACCGATGCGAGGCCGCCCGCTGGCGACAAATGACGTGCGCGACGCTGACTCATGCCCTCCATCCTGTGGAGGTCGAGTCTAGGCCACGGCTATCGTGGTGTCAATGAACCTTCCTAGAAACTACGCTGGTCGCAGGACTGCGCCTGCAACGAGAGGCTGCGTTGCGGCAGCCGGAAGACCGGAAGGGGAAACCGCAGATTGCGCAGACTACGCAGATTCCCCGGAGCAACGATCTCGCGGCCGTCAATGCTGCGAGGTTGAATCTGTGAAATCTCCGGTTGATCGGCTTCGGCCTCGTTTGATCTGACAACCTGTTGGTACTGAATAGCCGGTACCGCGCCTAGAATCCGGCTCGCAACGTCACAAGCATCTCATCCGGGTGAAGCGTCTTCGCCAGGAGGATCATGTCGTGCCGTGCGTACTCGGCCGTGATGTCCACCCCCGAAACGATGCCGACGCGTAGTCCGATGTCATACTTACGCCAGTCCCACCCCATCGAAGGCGCAACGAAGTTGGACGGCGGCCGGAATCTGTTGTCGATCGTCGAGTAGCGGAAAGCCGGTTCGATCCAGTAGAGCACGGGCGTATCGCCGAGCGCGACGAGACCGTTCAGCTTGAAGCGGTAGCCGACCTCGGTCTCGTACCCTCGCCGCCCCAGATTCGCGATATCCTGACGCACGTACTGGACGAACGCATGCAATCCGCCCGCGCGCGCCTCCACATTGATCCCGTACTCCTCTTTGTCGTTGCCCCGAAACGGGAGCGGGATCCCAGCGCCCTTCAGGAGATCCAGATCGCCCTCGTAGAAACTCCCCCGTATGGGGACCTCATCCGCCAGCTTACGCTTGAAGTACCACCCCATGACATCAGCTCCGTCCCTGCTCCCTTCCCGCAGCCAACGGAAGCCGAGTCCGGCACCTCCCTCGACATTGCCACTCAGGTTCACCTCCGATGCCTTCGCATCGTAAAGGATAGGGAACCCGGACTCGTAGACGGGATCGATGTTGCCCGGGGCTCGCTCCGGCGTTCCATTATCCCCGGCCAGCGCATTCGGATCTCGCATGAAGAGTGGGTTGCCGTTGGCAACATGGGCGCGCCAGTATAGGTTTCTGCCAATCGATCCGCCGACCTGGAGCTGCAACTGTTCGAACCGCCCCAATGCCGTCCCCCACAGTCCGTAGCTCTCGAGGCGTCGCAGCGGCTGCCGCGAGAAGCGCGGTGCCTTGCCGATGATGGCGTAGAAGTTCGAGCCCGGCGACCCCTCGAGCGACTCCGCTCTTTTCCCGAACCGAATCCACGCCTCGCGTACTGAGACGCGATCGTCCGAGGAGGTCGGGTTGCGATTGTAAAGATCGAGGATATGAATGCGCACGAGGCCGGCGATATCCGGGGTGAGATCGGCTTCGCCAATCAGAGCGAGGTTGGAGAGCTCGAACGAGCTCCCCCGGGCCGTCGTGCGCTCGTAGACTCCGTCCTGACCCGGAGGGATCATCTCCGGTGGAAAGGGGAATTTGACCCTAACCTCCTCGAATGCGCTGTTCCTGACGTTGACCTTGATCTCGGCCTTCAGACGGAAGCGATCCTGCGAGGCCGGCGCGTCCGGTGC
This sequence comes from Acidobacteriota bacterium, assembly GCA_016191015.1. Lineage (GTDB taxonomy): Bacteria > Acidobacteriota > CAIWXX01 > CAIWXX01 > CAIWXX01 > JACPPM01. Next base: position 6,085 of record JACPPM010000290.1, read on the forward strand.
TTCAGGCTCCTCACCGGCCAAAGCGCACAGCGAGCAGAATGACGCGACCAGTAGACACAACACAAACCCCGATTTCCTCATCCCGATGCCCTCCTGATGATGCCCTGGATTATGGTTCACGAATTCTGGTTGGTCAACACCCCGGATCAGAGAAAGATTGCAAGTTCAGCGTAACTGCTCAGGTGGCGTAGAAACTGAAGTGAGATTCACCGCAGAGGCGCCGAGGACGCAGAGGAAGGAAGAATTGGCGGATGGACCGTTGGCTTTGGCTGCTCAATTTGAATGTGCTGTTCTCAAGGACGAAATCAACAAGGACATCTCCGCGCCCTCTGCGTCTCTGCGGTGAGACGAATGGCCCTTCTTGCACACTGCCTGAGTAGTTACAGTTCAGCA
>JACPPM010000294.1 GCA_016191015.1 Acidobacteriota bacterium
AGTCCGTTCCGTACGTAACCGCAGATCGCGCAGATCTCCGCGCAGATTACGCAGATTCTTCCAGCATTCAACCGACGAGCAGCTTCTCATGACTCGCGGGTCAGCGCGAAGCAATCTGCGACATCTGCGAGTCAATCTGTGGAATCTGCGGTTTCCGGGACTTTGCCGTAGCCTTGCCTCGCATGGTCTCACTCGCGCATGCCGCCCCAACTAGTCCGTAGGTTGATCGAGCACCCGATGCATGATCGGCCCTACCGTCTCGAGAATCTGTGCCGCCGTGTCCAACTCTCCCTGCGTGAAATCCGGTCCGGCCTGCTCAAATGTCTCCGCGCGGCGGTTCACCCAAAGGACGCCGTAGATCGATCCATCAGACCTGACTGGCAATGCCATGAACTTCTGAATTGGAAGCACCTTTTGAGGAACATCCTTCATTCGCTCGTAGATCGAGAACCGCTTCACGTCTGAGGCCGTGTTGGAGAGCATCGGGGCGCCACTTTCGTACACCTTTCGCGTCACCGTACTGTTGTAGAGTGGGATGCGCGTCTTGTTCAGAATCGTCGGAAGCACGAATCGGGCGTTCTTCTCTTGGTCGATAACGAAGAAAGATACCTCGTACTCCTGCACAGCGAACGTCTCTGCGAGGAAGCTCCTGAGTGCCACAGCCATCTGCTCGAACCTCTTCTGTCCCTCTTTCAAAGGGGATCTCTCTAGCATCCCCAGCAGCACAACAAAATCCGGAAGTGTCATGGTTCCTCCCCATCCTTGATCTCAGCGTCTCGGCAACGGTGCCGGTCGCCGTGCAATCGGAAACAGTTCCGCCCATCGTTCTTTGCGCAATACAGCGCCGTGTCAGCTTCGTTGATCAGGACCTGTAGGCTTGGCGTGCCGGCCGACCGGGTCGAGCAGCCCAGGCTGGCTGTTACGGGGATCGGCCCCCATTCTGTTGTGACCGGTTCCGCGGCGATGCTCGCACGCATGAGGTCCAGCCTCTCCCGGCTCGGTCCCTCGGCCGACATTCCCAGAAGAAGAGCACAAAACTCCTCACCACCGTACCGTCCGACCACATCCCCGGGGCGGACGCTCTGCACCAGCCGACTCGCCACCTCTTTGAGCACGGCATCACCTGCAAGGTGCCCGTATCGATCGTTGATGGACTTGAAGAAATCGATATCGATCATCACCGCGCTCAGGGACGAGCCATCCTCCCGGCAACGGTCAAAGATCATCTCAGCGCTCTCAAGGAAATGTCGGCGGTTCGGGATTCCCGTGAGATAGTCCTGTCGAGCTTGCCGCTGGACCTGGTCGAAAAGGTTCGCGTTTTCTATAGCGATCGCCGCTTCGGCAGCCACCGTCGTCAGGAACCGCGCGTGTTGATCGGTGAAGTGATGGCACTCCCCGTGGTGAAAGGTCATGATCCCGAGGATCTTTTCCGCCCTGATGATCGGCACGCAGATCGCTGAGCGCGCCACGACCTCCCCCCCTGGCAAAGCGGTCCACCGGTCGTCTGTCTCGGTGTCCCACACGATTCCGATCGTTCGATTCCGCAGGCTCCAGCCAGCCAGACCCTTCTCCAGAACGCTGCGCAGCACTGTCTCACCAATCTCGGGCTCGATGTCCGGCCGTGCGAGAATCCGATGCGTCGGAATCTCCGCTTCGTTTAGAAGAAAGACACTGCCGGCGTTGGCCGCGGTGGCCTGGACACTGAGAGAAAGCAATTTCGCCATGACTTCGTGGATGTCCAGAGTGGAGGTGATGACCCGCGCGATCGCGTGGCTCTGCTCCCTGAGCTCGATGTCCGCGCGTGCCAAAGTCGCGTCTACGGATTCGGCCAACCTCTCCGTCCCGACCCTCCCCATGACCCCGAGGTTCGAAACCATCTGGACCAGGGCTTCTTCCGTGAACGGAGCGGCCAAGAACGCGGTCGCCCGGAGTCGGATGGCCGTGATGATCTCACCGGGATCGTATCCGCCAAGTAAGTACAGGCTGGGAGGCAGCCACGTCCCCATGCCAGCGGGACCGGAATGGATTTCCGCGGTCGACGGCACACCGTGCCGGGCATCCACAACAAGCACGTCGACGGTCGGGCAGTCGGACCGCGCATGGTCCGGCAGATCCCCCCAGCAGGATGATGTCGTGACGGCGAAGCCTCGATCGCCCAAGATACGCGTCAGGTCGGCCACGTCGCTCCTCCCGATAGTCAGGACAAAAACCTGCTTCGGAGGAAATGATCGTCCCCTCTCTGGCATACACCTACTTGATGGCGCAGAAGCGTTCCGGACTCCTGTCATCTTACCACCGTGAGCCCGCCGGAGAAAACGGAAATCGGACGTGCAGCTCCGCTTGGAGCCGGAAGGATCGTATTGCGGCAGAGACGAAAGCATTGGGAGGTGAACGGGAGCTCGCAATTCGCCTCTACGGGGATGGAGGTGTTGTGCCGATAAGAGAAACGGATTGTTTGATCCCGTTCCGTGCCATAATGCGCCAGGTGGCAATGTTGTCAGTATTGACCCAGGACTAACCTGCCGGGGTCGCGCCGTTCGATCATTCTCCGAAGAGTCGCTTTCAGAAAGGAGTCGTTTCATGGTCCGGAGAGCAACCGTTTCCTTTCTTCTCCTTTTCGCGATCGCGTACTTTCCTGCCGCGGAGCACGGGTTGTCTGCGGACTCGCCTGGAGGGGTGGTGCTGAAGCCGAAGAAGTTTACGTATCCGGGAATGAAGGACTTCTACAACATGGTCGGATGGTTAGCGGTGCCTGTCACAAGCGGGAAGCCGATGGGGAGCGATGTTGCCGGCTATTACAAACTCTACTTCGTGATGGAAGAGCTGCCCATGCCCGCGAAAGCCCTGGGAGGCTATGAGTTCGGGCGTCTCGCGGCGCTCGTCGAGGCACCTGTGGCCGGCTCTGAGTCGGATCCGCTTTCTCCTACGGGAACATTCACGCGAGTTCCGATCGCGGATGACTACTTCACCTACTACGATACGGCGATCGTCCCCGCGCCAGGGACCGACCAGCTGTCGGCGGTTTTCGGCACCCTCAGAGAGGCGACGGCGCGATCAGGCGAGACATTCGAGCTCGACATCAATGCTTACGGGATGCAGTTTCAGAATGGGACCTTGACCGTCGGGGCGAGGAACACAATCTGGACGTCGGATCCGATCACCTCATCGAGCTCGAGCTCGTTCGTCTACCTGTCTGGCTACGATGTCGTGTCGAATCGAGGTTCGATGGCCTTCTATACGTCGTGGGTTGACACGGATGCCGGCCCGCGCGGGTGGCAAGCGGCGGTGACAGACACCTCCGTGGCGGCGCTCAAGGGGGAGAATCACCAGTTTCATGAGCTCAAGCCGCCCGGCGGCAAGTACCAGGTTCTTTCGATGGGGGGCGTAGGATACGACGGAACGGGAAAGTACAGCGCCATTGCCAAAGTGACGAATTATAAGAAGGGATCGCTGGAGATGGCTCCTGAGGGGAACTACTTCGTTCCCGACAGGACCACGATCTACTCATACGTCTGGAACGCCTTTACTTCCCCGGAGCGCGCCGACAGCGTCTTGAAGCCCACCAAGATCGAGTCTTCGGAGGATGACCTCTCCACTCCCTTCCGCGATGCCCAGTTCCTGGATGGGTATTCGACCCCGACCTCGACCTCGACCTCGACCGCGAGAGCAGGCGCGGCACCTGCCTTCTATATGTTCTACCAGCAGTACCAGCCGCGAACACTGGAGCCCGGTGATCTCGACAAGTACACGATCACCTATTGGCTCCAAACCCTCGACGGCAAGGGCAAGCCGGTCGGCGCGCGCGAGCAGATTACCGCTCCAGCGTGGGATCACACGATCTCGCCGAATCCGAATGCCACCGTCACCTACTACTCCCAGACGATCTCACCGATGATCCCAATCAATTCTTCCAGCGCGAGTACTTCCCGGCCTGACAGCCGGCGCTACGTCTCGACCCAGACCCGCACGCTCCGCCGCGGCTCGAGCAATCGGGATGAGGTGCGCGCGGCGGCAGCTCAGAACACCGAGCTCCAGGTCAATGTCCTCCTCTTCGATCCGATCACGAAGGTCATCAGCCAGCTCGCCTCGGTTCAATTGAAGTACGATGAGGGCGACTCCGTTTCGAGTGCCAAAGCGCTCATCACAGGCGACGAGCTGCTGATCTATTACTCGCATTACAGGTCGAAGAGCGAGTCGAGCGAGGGGTATCTGGTAAAGACCAGGCTGTCGGACCTGCTACCATAGTCTGCTGGAACGCTACAGTCGTGTCGGGCCCGCGGCCCGGTCTGCGACAGCAGGCGCAAGTGCTATGCCTGCCTGCTCGAATAAGGCCACATCCATGACGACGGCGCTCTGGATCATTGAGGTCCTGCCGCCGTTGCGTGAAGATATGGCTCCACGCGCGTCGCCAGATTGCGATTCGCCTTGACCGCCGATTCGAGCGCCTCGCGCGCGAGGCGAAGGGCGTCACGGGCGGGCGCGCCCGTTTGTGCGCGGCGGGCCGCCAGGAGAAGCAGGAGGCCCTTCGTGAGCATGGCCCTGGCCGCCCGAGGATTGATCGACAAAGCTTGATCCGCGGCCTTCATGCCCGCGGCGATGATCTCGCCGGTGTCACGGGCCTGTCCCCTCTGCTGCTCCTCGACCCTCCATCGACAGAGCTCAGCCACACCCGTGCGGGCTTGCCAGGCATTGGGATTGATCTCCAGGGCCGCCTCGAAGCTCCGATCGGAGGCCCGGAGCGACGCTTCGGCCGGCCGGTTGTTCTTTATCAGCCAGCTCGCAAGCAGAGCATGGGCGCGGCCCGCAAGTATGTGCGATTCGAAGTCGGCGGGATTCGTCTGCCGAGCCCAACGTGCGCTCTCCAATGCCCTGCTGACCATGATCTCCGGATTCCTCCCCGACTCCGCTTCAACCTCACCCGCACACAGCCAGACTGCCGCGGCCTCGGTGTCCGCGCCGGAAGGCTTCAAGGCGCGAGACTCCTCGATAGAGCTGCTCGCCTTCTCGATGAAAGATGATGGATCACGACCCAGGAGGAGCTCATACTCCGCCTGGCACCTGTACGCTTTGGCGGACTCCAGTGGCGGCGTCGCGCCCTCGGGATCGATTCTGGCTGACTGCTTGAGATCCTCGAGGGCCCTCTGGACACTCGGGCGTGGATCGAGTCCTGATTCGAGCTCATGGCGCGCCAGGAGCACGAGGGTCATTCCGCGGTTGTTGTAGACATACGGATCGTTCGAATTGATCGCGGCGGCTTTGTCACAGGCCTCCAGCGCCCCATCGATGGCATCGGACGGATCGATGCCCCGGCTCTCCTGGTACGACGCCAGGTCGAAGTAGGCCAGGCTCGTGTTGATGTGCCCGGCATCGTAGCTAGGACTCACGGCGAACGCCTTCCGATAGCAGGCGATCGAATGCTCCAACGGCTCTCGCGGGTCACCGCCGTGCATCATCTGGTATTCGCCCGTGTCGAGATAGGCAAGGCCCATGATGTTGTAGTCCCCGATCGAGCGTGGGTTAATCGATGTGGCTTTCGTCAAGGAATCGATGGCCGCATCGAGAGATGGCCGCGGATCGACGCCGCTATTCCTTTCGATCGCGCCGCGCAGGGCCATGGCCAGGCCGAGCTTGGAGTGGGCCTCATCATTCCGAGGATCGAGCCGCACCGCGACGTGGGCCTCCTCGGCGGCCTCTCGCAGCACACCGATCGCCTCCTCGTTCCTCCCCTCGTCGGTGAGGTAGTTGCCCCAAAGGCACAGACCATCCGCCGCGGCTGTGTGGGGCACCGCGGACCCGGGATCGGCCTGGGCAGCAATCCGGGAAGCGTCCATGGCGGCGCGAAAGTCGGCTTCGGCATCTCCACGCACACCATACAGCCTGAGCGTCAGGATCGTCCGGAGCTGACCGCTGATACGGTCGTAAACGTGCGGATCACTTTCGCCGATCCGCGCGGCCTCGCGGTAGGCCACCATCGCGAGCTGATACTCGTCAAGCGCTCCGTCGTAGTCGCCCGTGTCGGCCATTGCGCTCCCGAGCGACCGGTGTGTGTCCCCCTCGAGCACGATCGCTTCGTACTCCCACACGGATTCCTGACGGGCCCGCGCGGCCATGCGAAGCGCTTCATCGTGCCGGCCTTCGATGAAGGCAAGAAGCCCCGCGACGGTGGACGAGGACTCGATCGATGCCCCGCTAACGAGCCTGAGATGCTCGACGGCCGGCGCCCGCAGCTCCGTCTCGATCTCCTTCTGCTTCAGAGCTCGTTCGTCCGGGTCGCCGATGCGCTCGATCTGCTCCAACCCCTCCTGGTAAAGCGCCGCATAGGTCTGCCCGAGGGCCAACGCCACTGAGGCATCCTGGTACCCATGCTGCGAGGTCAGCTCGAGGTGTTCCCGGGCCCGTCTGTAGTCTCGCAAGGCCATGTAGCCGCGGCCGAGCGCATAGTGGCCCGGGCCCAGACCGATGTCTCCGACTTCGGCCATCTGCCGCGCGATCCGCTCCATCCGTTGCTTGAGCATCCCGCTTTCGCGCTGAGTGTTGTGGAGCGGGGAGAGAAAGGAAAACCTCATGATCGCCTCGATCTCCTTCGCCTCCGATCCGAAACGCTGCGCAAGCAGGGCCTGCGAACGGGCCCGCCACGCTGTCCGGACCCCGAGACCGGCAGCGATCATGATCGCTACAGTCGCCACGGCGATGACCGCAAACAGCGTCTTCTGTTTCCTGGCTCGCCTGCGCAGCCGGTAGAGGAGGCTGGCCGAGCGGGCCAGAATCGGTTCGCCGTCCAGATACCGGCGAATGTCGTCGGCAAGCGCCCGCGCTGAGTCGTAACGCCTCGCCTGCTCCTTCTCGAGGCACTTCATCACAATCGTGTCCACGTCCGCAGGGACCACAGGATCCAGCTTTCGAAGCGGGAGCGGCTCTTCCGAGATGACCTTGATGAGCAGGGCGCCGGGGCTGGGAGCTTCGAATGGCGGGCGTCCGGTCAGGACCTCATACATCGTCGCTCCGATGCTGTAGACGTCGGTCCTTCGGTCCAGATTCTGGACGAGACCCGATGCTTGTTCGATCGCCATGTACGCCGGCGTGCCCAGCACAGCACCCACCGCCGTTTCCCCATGGGAATCGATGTCCCGGGCAAGGCCGAAATCCATGACGTACGGCCACCACCGGCCGTCCTCAGTCTTCGCCACCATCACGTTGGATGGCTTCATGTCGCGATGGACGAGACCGATTCTGTGAGCCGCGTGCAGCCCCTCGGACACCTGCTCCATCACCCGGAGCTTCTCCGCGAGCGTCATCTGGGAGTAGGCGTCCTTCAGAGTCCGGCCCTCGATGAGCTGCATTGCGATGAAGAGCTGCCCTTCGACTTCGCCGGCTTCATACACCTTGCAGACATGCTCATGCTCGACGCGCGCCTGCGCCTGAGCTTCTTGAAGGAAGCGCCGGGCAAGCTCGGGGTCGTCCTGCCTGATGAACTTCAGCGCGACAGGGCGCTTCAGTCGCGGATCGAAGGCTCGATAGACGACACCCATCCCACCCTGGCCGAGAAAGTCCTTGATCTCGTACCGGTCCCAGGTGCCGACGCGGATACCCCGGAAGGCCGTAACTGGAGCTGTGGACTGACCACCGGGCGCCGGCGAGGCGTGACTGCCGGCGGGCGTCGCCCCGCTCGTCGTCGTCTCTGCTGCGCCTGGCGGAGCCGGCGTCGACTGGGGAATGCCGGCTCGCACCACCGCCCCGTGCGCGCCACCTGGACCCGATGCGGCCGAAGACGCCGTGTAGGTCTCGTCCGCACGTTGTTCCTCGTCCTTCATTGCTGGGCGACTCTGCCCGGAGAAGCCTCAGGCGACCCCGGATTTCGCCCGACCCGTGCGGCGCACGGAGATCGAAAACCACGTTTCCAGTCGAGGCGCAGAAATACCACCTTCGTAGTAATTCTGGCGCGACGGAGTTGCGGCGGGCAGACGACGGGCGTTGCCCCTGGCTGCCGTCGCGGTGGTCATGCGCGAACAATAGTGGTATGGGAATCGGCTGTCAAGCCTGCGCCGTTGAAACTCTCCGGAGCGCGGCCTCGGAACGTCTGCGCCCCATCGGGGGGCTCCCGCACTCGGTCAGCCGTCTGTGCCTGGCTGATCGGTGAGCCGGAGTCTGGGGTGGTGATCCGGATACAGCTTCGCCATGCACGCTGGGCAAATGCCGTGAGTGAACTCCGCTTCGGAGTGAGCCGCGATATACAACTCGATCGCTTCCCAGTAGCCTTTGTCGTCGCGGATGTTCTTGCAGGAAGCGCAGATGGGAAGCAGTCCGCGCAGTACCCGGATCTTCGCGAGGGCGTCGTCGACATGCCGAGTCAATTCCTTCTCGCGTTCCACCAACCGCCGCACTCGGAGGCCGTGGATGGCCATGGCCAACATCACGGCGGCGCCCACACAGATGGCGTAGAACCAGCCCGTCCGGTAGAAGTGCGGATGTAGGTCAAACTCCAATGAGTCCCCCGTTTCGTTCCACACCCCGTCCTCGTTACAGGCTACCGCCCTGAATCGATAGTGTCCCGGCGGAATGTGGGTGTAGTAGGCAACGCGGCGGGTTCCAGCCGCCACCCAATCCTTGTCGAACCCCTCCATCATGAACTTGAAGCTCACACGCTCGGCGGCCCCCAGGTTGACGGCGGTGTACTCCATTTCAAACCGCTCACTGCCGGGAGAGAACGTACGCGCTCCTGTTCCTCGCCGCACTCCGTCGACGGTGATACTCGTGATGTACACGGGCGGAGCGATCGGGTTCGTCTTCATGTGCGCCGCGTCCACCACAGCAGCTCCCCTGATTGTCGGGAACCAAAGCCTGCCGTCGCGGGTCTTGCAAGCTCGACCGCTATTGCATTCGGCGCTCCTCATTCCGTCGGCCTTTCCGAAGGAGGTGCAGATAATCGACGTCGTCTGCCCGGAGGCAAAGAGGTCGAGCCGCTTCTTGCTCACTCGATACAGACCTTTGTTACAGCTCATCCAGAGGTTGCCCGAGCCGTCTTCCAGAATGCTAAAGGCCACGTCATCGAACAGGCCGTTCTTTTTCCTATAGGCCGTGAATCGGCCGTCCTTGAGGCGCATCAATCCACCTCCAAATGTGCCGATCCAGAGAGTCCCATCCGAATCCTCGTAAATGGATGTCAACGTGTCGCTGGAAAGACCGTCCTTGGCTGTGTACACGGTGAAACGTCCGTCCTTCAACAGGTTCAACCCACCTCCGAAGGTGCCAACCCAAAGTCGACCCTGGCGATCCTCGTGCACGAAAATCACGTCCGCATTCGAGAGACCTTGGTCCTTCCCCAGCACCGTGACCTTCCCATCCTTCAACCGGTTCAGCCCACCGCCAAACGTCCCCACCCAAAGCGCTCCGGAACGATCCAGGCAAAACGACATGACGTTGTCGCTGGACAAGCCGTCCTTTTTCGTGAGGGTCCTCAACCTGCCGTTCTGGAGACACGAGAGCCCGCCGCCGTATGTCCCGATCCACAGCCTGCCCTCAGGATCGGCCTTCACCGCCCAGATCCAATCGTTCGCAAGGCCATCCTTCTGGGTATACGAGCGGACGGTGCCACCGCTCAGTCGATTCAGCCCACCACCCCAGGTGCCAAGCCACACGTCGCCCTCCCGATCTTCCTCGATCGCCCATACCATGTCGTTCGACAGCCCCTCCTGAGCTCCGTAAGGTGTCACCGTGCCCTCCTTCAACCGGTTCAGCCCGCCGCCGTCCGTGCCCACCCACAGGTTCTCCTCACGATCCTCGAATATCGACACGACGTTTTCATGCGACAGACCGTCGCCGGTAGAGTGGACGTCCAGCCGGTCGCCGGCGAAACGCTTCAGCCCACCCCCGGTCGTCCCGATCCATAGACTTCCGGCGCGGTCCTCGTAGATGCATCTGATGATGTCCCCCGACAGAGCAGCTTTGGCCGGGTAGTCAGCGAAAACACCGTTTTGGAAGCGATTCAGTCCTCCCCCGCGAGTCCCGACCCACACGCTGCCGGCCCGATCGCAATGGAGGGCCATCACGATACTGTTGCTCAGTCCGTCCGCGATGGAATACGTCCGGAACGATCCGTCCTTCATCCTGCAAAGACCGCGTATCGTCCCTATCCAGAGATCTCCCTCACTGCCCGCGCAGACAGCCGTGACCTTGTCGCTGGGCAGGCCATCCTTTTCCCGGTACGTCGCGGTGACGCGTCCCTGGTCGAGACGATAGAGTCCGTGCTGGTCCGTGCCGATCCACAGATGGCCGCCATCATCCTCGTGGATCGACCATACGATACTCTCCGAAAGCCCATCAATCGATCTGATCGCGCTGAAGTTGCCCTTGGAGTAGCGGATCAGCCCGCCCTTGTGAGTCCCTATCCATAACGTCCCAGCGTGATCTTCGCACAGCGCCAGAATGCTGCTGCTGGTCATGGCCGCGGTGTTCTCCTTGTCGAACAGCGTGAATGACATTCCGTCGAAGCGGACGAGCCCTTCCTCGGTGCCGATCCAAAGATAGCCGTCACGCGTCTGTGTGATGGCGCGCGCGGAGTTCTGTGGCAGACCATGCTCGATCTGCCATACGTTATGGATGAACTGAGTCGGAGCTTTCGTAGGATCAAGGGCAAAGGCCAGACTCGTTGCTCCGCACAGGAGCCACGCGACCCATGCAGTCTGGAGAGGCGCCAGGGAGCGGCGTCGCGATGCATGTGAGCTCCGATGGGCAGACGGCGCGGCAAGATAGATCATCAGCGCGACTCTGCCTAGAATATCGCCCGCCGCCCTCGAGGAGTCAACCGACAGCACCGAGTCGAGGTCCGCACAGCGCACGCGGGGTTCAGTGGCTCGGCTGTGTCTGGCGAGGCCCCGCCACGGTATGGTACGCTGCCATCGTCGGGCATGATGTTGTGCGGCCTCCGCTGAGAGCGACGGGGGAAGGCGTGCCCGAGGGGGGGGTCGGGAATCGGTGAGACCGCTGGGGCGGTTTGGAATCCGTGGAAGGCTGGGAACGGCATTCGTGGTTCTCTCCTTGCTCCCGGCCCTGCTCCTCGGCATTTACGGGCTGAAGATACACCTGCACACTCTTGAGTCGATGGCGGTCCAGAGAGTGGATGGCAGCATCGCCCTTCTGAAGGAACGGCTGGACGGCTTCCTTTCGCTCGCCGAGAGGGATATCCACTCGATGAGAGACAACTACTCGTTCCGGCAGTACATCGGGGCCGACGCGGCCGAGGTGGAGGCCGCCAGGGGGAGGGTCGAGAAGACCTTCGCGAGCTACTTGGCGGACAAGCAGGCGTACTATCGATTTCGCTACTTGGACGAGTACGGCGACGAGCTCATCGAGATCAGGCGTATGCCGTCGGGTGCGCTGATGTCGGTCCCGCCCGGGGAGCTCGAACAGGGAGCCGGGGCGTACTACCGTTACCGCGCCGCGGAGCTCAAGCCCGACGAGATCGCATTCATTCCCACGGCCATAGTTCCGGGACCGGACCGTCGCGAGATCGTGGATGTGATTGCGCTCGTTCACCCGGTCTCCTCCCCGACCACGTCGGAGCTCCAAGCTCGCGGCGTGATGGTGCTCGAGATCCTCGCCAAGGAGTACTTCAGGATCCTGGGTGTGAGCGAACTGTACCCAGCGGGCACCGTGGCAGTGGCGGACGCCGAGGGGCAGTTTCTATACCATTCGGCGTACGGCGAAGACTGGGGGAGTTTCCTGCTGAACCGGTCCACGGACGACGTTCGGGGCCGGTATCCCGAGAAGATCGCGTCACAGATTCTGAGAGGAGGACCGGGCCGCGTCGTAGCCGGTGGCGACGAAATCGTCTCTTACGTGCCGCTCAGAGTCGGAATCGAATCTCCGTACGTGTTGGTGTGCTCGCTGCCACGCAAGGTCATGTTCGCATCGATGGAGTCGTTCCGCAAAGCGTTTCTGGGGCTCGTGCTTGGCACGGCGATCATTGCAGCTTTGCTCGCTTTCCTCGCCGCGCGACATTTCACCGGGCCGATTCGCTCGTTACGCTCCGGCGCGGCAGTCCTCGCGAGCGGCGACCTGTCACACCGGATCGATCTGAAGACCGGTGACGAGGTCGAAGATTTGGCCGCCGACTTCAATGTCATGGCGCATGCACTCGAACAACGCGATTTGACGCTTCGCGATCGCGAAGCGAGCTTCCGGCTCCTTTTCGAGAGCAACCCGCACCCCATGTGTGTGTACGATCTGGTCTCATTGGGATTCCTGCAGGTCAACGATTCGATGCTCGCCCATTACGGCTATTCGCGGGAAGAGCTGCTGGGCATGACCATCACCGACCTGCTCCCGGACGAGGAGCGGGAGAGGGTGGGTGGGACTCCCGAGCAAGGGGGCAATGCTGTCTCCGCGGGCCTTTGGAGGCACCGCGCGAAAGACGGCCAGCGCATCGATGTGGAGATTCTGTCGCATCCGATCGAGTTCGCTGGTCGCCCCGGCTGCCTCCTCGTTGCCGCTGACATCACCGAGCGCAAGCGGCTGGAAGAGCAACTCCGGCAGGCACAAAAGATGGAGGCAGTCGGGCGCCTCGCCGGGGGTGTCGCGCACGATTTCAATAACATCATCACTGCCATCCTCGGATACAGCGAGATCCTGCTCGCGGAGATCCCCCAGCCCGATCCGCTCCGGAGCAAGGTCCAGGTCATCCGGGATGGGGCGACGCGCGCTGCGGCTCTCACCAACCAGCTCCTCACCTTCAGCCGCAAGCAGGTTTTGCAGTCCCGGGTCCTGGACATCGGAGAGGTCATCGATGCATCCGAAAAACTGCTGCGCCCGCTACTGGGCGAGCATATCGAGCTCGTCGTGCGGAAGAAGGACAGTCCGGGAATGGTTCGCGCCGATCCGACTCAGGTGGTCCAGGTCGTTGTCAACTTGGCATTGAACGCGCGTGACGCCATGCCCGGTGGCGGGTTGCTGCTCATCGAGATATCCGACGTCGACGTGGCTGGGAATGCGATCGATGTTGCTGGCGCCGTCCCACGGGGCTCTTACGTGCAGCTCACAGTCACCGATACCGGTATCGGGATGGAGCGTGAGGCGCAGGCACATCTGTTCGAGCCCTTCTTCACGACGAAAGGAAGGGGGAAAGGCACCGGGCTGGGCCTCGCCACGGTGTACGGGATCGTGAAGCAGAGCGGAGGACACGTTGTGGTGGAGAGCGAGCCTGGGCGGGGCAGCACATTCAGGGTGTACTTGCCGCGCGTCCAGGAGCCCGATTCCCCTACCCACTCGGCCGACCCAGTCACGCCGGCCCCGCGGCGGCTTGGCGCGGAAACGGTTCTTGTGGCGGAGGATGAGGAACCCGTCCGTCATTTCGTCGTTGATGTCCTGGGCCGACTCGGCTACAAGGTGAAATCGGTCCGGCAGGGGGCGGAGGCCTTGAGAGTCACCAGTGAGTTGACAGAGCCGATCCACCTTCTGATCACTGATGTGATCATGCCGGGCATTTCAGGGCCCGAGCTCGCGGAAAAGCTCCGTGCGAGTCGACCGCAGCTGAGGGTGTTGTTCATGTCTGGCTATACTGACGGCGCCATCTCGGACCAACGGATGTTGCGGGGGGATGAAGCCTTTCTCAGCAAGCCGTTCGGACCCGATGAGCTGGCGCGCAAAGTCCGCCAGATTCTCGATCAAGCCAACGAGACGGGATGAGGAGCCTAGGCGCCTTAGCGCTCGAATCTTACCA
>JACPPM010000296.1 GCA_016191015.1 Acidobacteriota bacterium
CATCTGCGCTAGGCCCGTCACTCAGGCTTCCCCCGCTTTTGCATTTTTAATTTTGCATTTTTAATTCCTGAATCCGCGCGACTTACGCGCGGATTCAGGTGAAGAAGCGAGACGGGAGTCTTGCAGTTTGCGTCTCGCACTTTGAAAACCTTGAGTCGTTGCGGCGGGGCGTTGCACCGTTCAGTTGCGGCTCCGCCGCGTGTGGCGCCTACTGGCCCTGAGATTCAGACGTGCGATCGCCGCTTGACCCGCTCAATTGTTGTTCCAGGCGGCGTGACAGCGCCACTGCTTTCCGAAGAGCGACGAGGGATTCGACTCTGGCGAGGAGGATCGGGAAATCCAGGGGCCGCGCGGTGCAGTCGTTGGCTCCGCTTCGCAGGGCTTCCTCGTACTGACTCCTCTGCTCCGATGACAGGACAAGAATGACCGGCAGATCGGCCTTGCCTCGGGTCTTCCTCAGAGCGTGCACGACGTCAAGGCCGCTGATGCTCGGCATGTCGGCTTCCAAGAGCACGAGGTCGTAGCTCTGATGTCCGACATCCTCGATCGCCTGCCGGCCCTCCGCAGCGACTGTCACGCGATAGCCCTTCCCAGCCAGGAACCGGGACAACACATCCAGGGTCGCCTCGTCATGGCTCACAACGAGGATTCGTCCAGGAGCTGAGCTTGAAGGGGAGGCTCCGATCTCACTCTCAGATCTCGTCCCCGGAAGCGGTGCGTTTTCTGGAGCGACGGGCATCACCGAGGACGCGGGCTCGCTCGGGACGCGCTCTTCCTGCTGATCTGTTCTCTCGAGCAGAAACAGCAGCTCATCTGCAGCCTTCTGAACCGTTCGCACGTCATCGATGTATGTGCGGTCCTTGGCTTCCTCCATCTCCTGGCGCAGGAGGTCGCAGTAGCTCAGGATTCGATGGACCGGGATTCGCAGCTCGTGCTTGAGGATACCGATGCCTGAGGCAGGCGGAGCCCCTCCGGCGGTTTTGCGCGCGCGCGCGTAATGTGCGCCGGCGAACTTTCCCTCCCGCGAGCTCCAGCGGTACGAATCGCCCTCACGAGCGATGCGGCAGTTATCGATGCCGGCCGCGTGGCGAAGGACCGCCGCGATGATCTCCTCGTCGGCGAGAAGCGACCCCGTATGACCGGCGATCACCACTGTTTCGGGGAGGTTCCTCGCGAGCCTGGCCGCGTGTTCGACGGACCCATGGCCGAATGCATGGTCCGCAATGTTCAAGTAGTGCGCATCGACGAGGATGAGCGAGGCGCCCGCGGTGAGGAGAGATTCGCTGGCGTGTAAGTCCGTCCCGGGCTCGTGATCGGAGAGGTACGCGACCACCGGACCCGAGGCCAGGGACAATCGGAACCCGATCGTGTCCAAGCATCGCTTCGTCGTTCCCATTCCGCTGTAGTGATTGAGCGGCGACGTGGTCAGAAGGAAGGACCCCAGACTCCGCTGCTCGCCCGCGTGCAGAACTTCTGCTCGAAAACGAACATTGCTTCCCGATGTGAGCTGCTCCAGCGGGACATACGATGGATGAGCGAAGGCCACGCGAGCGGTCTCGACAGCCTCGGCTGGTCCCAGGAGCGTGATATCCAGCGGCTTGTCCTTCAGCCAAAACCAATCCGCGTCTTTCAGGCCTTCCCAATGGTCCATGTGTGCATGGCTCAACAGGATCGTGACATTCCTGACGTTCTGGTAGCGTGGGTCACGACTCATTGCGACCGAAAGGGAAGAAAGCCCGCGGCCTGCATCGAAGACTATCAGCTCATCGCCGGCGATCAGTGAATAGCATGACGTGCATCGACCGATGCGCGACCGGCCAATCTCGAGATTCCGCGATCCTCGACACCCCCAGACATGGAACACGCAGGCGTCTGGCAGTCCGGGGCGTGCAGGGTCACTCATTTCGAAATCTCCGTGCCAGCATACTCCGACTTCATGATCACATCCAGCGAATCGGCATCGTCATAGATGCACAGCAGAGTCCGGATGAGCTCGACCGCGAGGAACCCGCACGTAACGCAGATTCCCCGAGGGATTGTCCAGATGGCATCACCGCTCATCGCGAAGCCCTCCGGCCAGCGACGTGCTCCTCTCACCGCGTCCTCCCAGCCGCCTGAGCCGATTCACGACCGTGCTCCAAAGTTTCCACGCATGTCGGGCGGCCGCGGAGCTGCGAGCTTGGCACGATATGAAGGACCCCCTGCCCATCACCGACAGCCATATCGCCGCTCGACGCAAGATACACTGCCGCCAACGAATAGCCGAGATCAGTGTTGACGCCGGGCTGAAGTGTGTACGTGATGCGGCCGTCCTCGTTCTCGGTGAATCGGTATGTGAGAACCGTGCCTTCGCCGAAGACGGAGACTTCGCCGCGACCGCGGTGCCTCACGGCTGCCGAGAGGAGGCAGTCCACACTCTGGAGCTCATGGAGCTCATCCTTGTGCAGCTCGTACAGGTAGACGCCGGCCGGCACTCCGCCGCTCACAAGGAGCACGGAAGAGATTTCGGGGAGGGGGGCCAGCGTGTAGAGCCCAGGAGAGGCGACGGGGAAATTGCGTGCGGACCACGAACCATCCTCGCCGCGACGAATCACGAGCAGCATACTCTCCCAGGTGCCCGCTACAATCGTCTTCTCGTCGGGATCGACCCACAGAGCCTGGAGCGCGACGGACTCGCCGATGAGATCGCCCGTCGAAATGCTCTCCTGCTCCTCCAACATCGGCCATGTCCATTTCTTGATTGACCCATCCGATGAGCTCGACCATAGAAACGGCGGGCTTCCCTGAATGAACAGTTGGTTCACGAGAAACCGATGCGCCTGGCTCCTCCAGACAACCTCCATCCCCGGGACCTTTCGCACCGCAATCGTCTTGTCGTCAGAGGACGAGGCGACGTGACCTCCCTCCAAGACCAGACAGGTGATGCCCTGGTTGTGCAGCGGGTGCGATGTGATGCCGCCGTCTGCCGTCGCGTAGGTATACAGATTGCCATCCGAGCTTCCCCCACCCACGTAGATGGTCGCGCCGGTCTCATCGGCCGCCAGCGCCCAGATCTCCACTTTGCTCACCTGAGATGACCGATCAATGTCGACCCCACGATAATGGAAGGCGTGCACTTTCATGCGACCTCGGTCGAGGGCGAGCACGGGCGTTCCTTTGAAGGCCACGCTTCTTACGTCGCTGTCGAGGTCCCCCCACGTGACCAGCTCGCCTTTCTCCATCCTCCAGAGCTGAATGCCTCCCTCACCGGCAATCACGAGAACCGGGGGAGAGTCGGGCAGAAACAGGATGTCTCGGGTCTGCCCGTGCCTGGGAATCGTTGAACGCTTGCCGCCCTCTCGCACCTTGTATACGTAGACGTGATTGAACCACCCGCCGACTGCAACCAGTCCTGCGATGTCGTCCACGGCAATCACGTTGATCCTCTGCTCCTGAACTTCTGACTGGAATACCCGACTGCCCGTGCCCAGCTCATAGGTCACGATGGTGGTGCCGAGGAGGAACGCGAGATATCTGTCGGTGAGAACGAGAGCCGGTCGGCCACTCTCAAAAGTCGGGATCGACCCTTCTTTCAGCTCTACCGTGAACCGACGTTTCCATTTCTCACCCGCACGCCCATAGATCTCGACGGCGCCGGACTTGATGGCGGCCAACCAGGCGCCGCGCGGGGCGAGCACGACTCTCGTCGCCTCCGGCACCTGCTCGACCCACGTCACGGGCTCGCTCTCCCCCACGAATTCCTGCAACACTATCCGGCTGCCGTCCAACACGAACAGCATTCCCTCGGGGGTCGATCCGAGAACCTCCTGTCCTTTGTCCAGAGGTATCCGCACGGGGGCTGAAGAGTCCGTTCTGACGAGGTAGACGCATTGAGGCCCGCCCAGGAGGATCGTATCGCCGGCTCGTCCCAGGACGCGGACGGCGTCCGGCGGCGCGGGTATTTCCAGGGCAGATTCAAAGACGTTGCCCTTGGGCGGCGGCTCGCTCGATGCGCCGCGCTCATTCCTCCGCCCGAGCGATAGATACGTGATGAAAAGGAGCACACCGGCAACAAGGAAGAAGACAACCACGAGCGGGCTCAACCAGCGAAACGGGCGGTGCCAGAGGAATGCCGAATGGCCCGATGCGGGCGGGCGTGCCGGAGCCGAATCCGCGGTCCTCTCCGCGGAGGCCACGGCCGTGCCCGGAGCTCCCGAGGGCGGCGGCGGCGGCACGGCACCAGCCGCGTCGAGCGTGGCAGAGGTCATCGATCCTACGACAGGACTGCCCGCCACGGCGATCGGCAACCCCTTCCCAGCCCAGGCATCACCCGTCGCGTCGGCCCCGGCCGGCTCCTTCATCTCTGCGAACGCTCCGGTTCCCACCCTCTCGCCGCTCTGCGTCACCTCACCGATCCCGATCGCGCGCATGAAGGCGAACACATCGGGAAAACGGCTGTTCGGATTCGGGTCGGTAGCCCGGCTGATCGCGACACGCACCGCTTCGGGAACATCAGGACGCCCTTCCATCGACAGAACAACCGGCCGGCTGATCTCGACGGAACAGATCTCCCCGAGCGTCATGCCTCCTCGGACCTGTTGGCCGAGCACGATCTCGGCCACGATCAAGGCGAGTGCGTACTGGTCCGTGTGAGGGCCCATTCCCTTCTGAAGGATCTGCTCGGGCGCCAGGTACGCCGGCGTTCCCACGACCATTCCGGAAAGCGTCAGGTTCGTCACTTCCGGCCCTTCTCGCATCAGCTTGGCGATACCAAAGTCGAGGATCTTTGCGCGGGGCTGGTCGTCGATTCGCTCCACATGGATGTTCTCCGGCTTGAGGTCCCTGTGGATGACCCCTTTCCGGTGCGCGAAACTCAGACCTCGGGCGACATCGCGAAGCAGCCCCGCAAACGCCGCCAGAGAGCGGCTCCTTCCGGGAGCTTCGAGGAACGCGCGGAGCGGCTGTCCGCTGAGAAGCTCCATCACATAGTATGGAGTGTCCCAGTCACTGACGTCGTAGTCGTAGACCTCGACAATCGACGGATGCCTGAGCTCGGCCAGAACGCGCGCTTCGCGAGTGAATCGCTTCAGGAATCGCTCGTCGGCATTCTGCGGGAGGACGATCTTCAGCGCGACAGGCCGATCCAGCAGGGTGTGCGTCGCGCGGTACACCACTCCCATGCCCCCAACGCCCAGCACGGATTCAATGTGGTATTTGCCAAAAGTCGCGCCCACGAAGAGCGTGTGATCGGCCAGTGTCAGCGCGGATCGGCATCCGGGGCAGGTTGTGATTCCCGCATGCGCTTTGTGGCAATGGTGACAGAGCCGCAGTTCCATGGCCGATCGATCGTCCTCAGGTCGAAGGCATTTCGGGCGAATCGACGCGAATCGTCTCCTCGCCCTCGATGTCCAGCACCTCAAAGACGGGGATGAGCTTGGAGACGTTTTTCAGGGGGATTGGGCCGAGGTCGCGCAGCGGGATCTCCGCACGCACACGAAGAGCAGTTTCGGGGCCGATGAGGATCTGGCCGTGGACGGCGTGAGCTCCGAAGCGGGCGGCGATGTTCGTCACGAGGCCCGTCGCGGTATATGTCCAGCGCGTGCCCGTGACGCCTTCGAGCTTCCGCGACCCGATCGTGACCATCCCCGTATTGATCCCCATGTTCACCTCGATGGGGCTGTCCCCCTTGAGCTCCTCGTTGACGAGACCCGTCTTCCTCCTGATCGCCAGCGATGCGAGAACCGCAGATCTCGCGTGCTCGTGCCGGTCGGTGCTCAGAAAGATGATCATAAGCCCGTCCCCGGCTGTTTCATTGATGTCTCCGTGATTCGCGTAGATATCGTCGATGAACGCAGAGAAATACCTCTCGACGAGGAAGCTGACCTTCTCACGATCCAGCGCCTCGGTGAGCTTCGTGTATCCGCCGATGTCGAGAAAGAGGATCGTGGCATCGACATCCGCGGCCGTGAGGTGCGGGTGCTCCGGACGTTCCTCGACCAGCCGGCGAACCGTCTCCGGCGCGAATTTCCCGAGGCACTCCTTCGCACGATTGAGGAGATCGATGCGGTGCAGCGCCTCGACGAGCTGCTCGTTGAGCTGCTTCATATTGGCGGTCATCTCCATGTTCGCAAGAACCAGGGCCGCGTGCGTGCCCATCAGAGTGAGCAGCTCGAGCTCCTTGTCCCCGAGAGCTGCTCCCTGCGCCTTCTCGCTTTCGACGCGCACGAGCCCTCGCACCTCCTTGCGATCCCAGAGTGGGACGAGGATGCCATGCCTGCTGCCGCCCGCTGCATCCGCCTCCTCGACGGCAGCGCCCGATCCACCTTCCTCGAACAAGATGGCCTCATGCTTCGCAACGACGTGGTCGAACAGGGTTCTCGCCACCGCTGCCGTTGCGGCGCCGCCGGGGACCAGCTCCCCACGACACTGCGTGTGCACCGGACGAAAATCTCTCGACACGCCGTCCCCGCGCAGGAAAACCGTCACCTCCCTGACACCAGGAAACGATCCGATGACGAGATCGCCGAGAACACGGACCACCTCATCCCTGTCGGCTATTCCTGCCATTCGCGTCATGAGCTTGTAGAGGCATCGCAGGGCCTCCTTGTCGTCTTCGACCCTCTGCGCGAGCTTCTCGACCCGGTCAAAATGCAGCGTCGTCGTGATCGCCGGCTTCTTCGCCCCCGTGACAGACGAATCCGGTATCTCCTTCTCCTGAATTCGTACCCGAAGGACGGCGCCAGGGTCTCCAGCGGGACCGAGCAGGAGCTCATCGCCGTCCCGCATGAGGACCGCGCGCGCGCACGTGTCGTCGATCGGAAGGACGATGCCGGCCCGTCTGATGAACGAGCCGTTCCGGCTGTTCCTGTCCCTATAGGCGAACCCGCGCTCCGTGTACGCCAGCTCGCCATGCTGGGACGAAATCCGCATGTCGTCCAGGCGTAGATCGTTGGCCCGGCCTCGACCGATCGTGATGGGGCGGCCGCTACTTTCCTGGACGATTCTGTCGCCCAGCCAGAGCTGGAGTCGGGCGATTCTCATACTCAACACCCGGTCCTCACCCCGTGCCCGTGGAGGTGTCGCCGGTGCGTGTTCATTGAATAGCCAGAATGCCGGTGTCGTGAAGCGAATATAGGCTCGCTCTCAGTCGATGTCAACCGTCATTGCTCGTGTTGGCAATGTTTCCGGTTCGAGAACCCGCAAGGCTACGGCAAAGTCCCGGAAACCGCAGATTTCACAGATTGACTCGCAGATGTCGCCGATTGCTTCGCGCCGACCCGAGAGTGAGGAGCAAGTTGCTCGTCGGTTGAATGCTGGAAGAATCTGCGTAATCTGCGCGG
>JACPPM010000309.1 GCA_016191015.1 Acidobacteriota bacterium
AGAGATGCTTGAGCTTGTTGACTCGTGTGTGGGACGGCTGTCATAAGCGACCCGAGCACGCCGCGCCCGGCGATTGACCGAGCAGTTTCCGGTTTTTTAATTTTGAATTTTGAATTTTGAATTGCCCGAATCCGCGGCTTAGCCGCGGATTTGGGTGGACCAGGTTCCCTTGATAACGTCATGCGCCGCGCATATACTCGATGGCTGTTCTGGGAGAGAGGGAAAGGCATCGATGGAGATCAATCTGGCGCGCACGGCGGGCTTTTGTTTTGGCGTCCGCCGTGCGATCAAGATCGCGCTCAAGGAAGCGACGAAGAGCTCGAGCGTCTACATGCTCGGTGACATCGTCCACAATGAACACGTCGTTCGGGACATCAACCAGAGCGGCATCAAGGTCGTCTCGGAGATGGAGCACATTCCGGAAGGAGGTACGATTCTCCTTCGTGCTCACGGCTCGAGACCGGATGTCTACTCCGATGCCGGGTCTCACGGGCTTACGATCGTCGATGCCACCTGTCCCATGGTCGTCGAGATCCATGATGAAGCAAAGATCCTGGAATCGCAGGGATACAAGATTGCGATCATCGGCGACCACAACCATGACGAGGTTCTGGGCATTGCCGGTCAGATCAAGAGCAGTATCGTTTTTGCGACGCCGCGTGAGGCGCGTGAGCACAAGGGGTATTACAAGAAACTGGGCGTCGTGGTTCAGTCGACACAGGATATCGAGAATGTGCGCACGATTGTGTCCGAGCTGATCACGAAGGCATCCGAGCTCCGGTTCATCAACACGATCTGCAAACCGACCAAGGACCACCAGGAAGAGATCAGGACGATGCCGACGGAGAACGACCTGATGATCATCGTCGGTTCCTTCACCAGCGCGAACACGATCAGATTGACCGAGATCGCGAGGGGGATCAACCCGCGGACACATCAGGTCCAATCGGCATCGGATATCGATCCGGCGTGGTTTGAGGGAGTCGAACGGGTCGGGGTCTCAGCCGGCGCCTCGACGCCTGACTACATCATCAAGGAAGTCGTCGAACGGATCGCAGAGATCGGCGAGAGGCTGGCCGTCGGGACCAGCCGAACGGTCACGGCTACCTGAGCGGCGGGAGGATCTCCCGGAGCAGGTCAGGCCATCGGCAGCCCTGAGGGGTGCGAGTCGACGCGCTCCTCGATGAGCTGCTTGATCTTCTCGTTCGCCTCACGGAGCCGTTCAGCCAGGGCACGCCCGAACAGCCAGAACCACTTGACGGCCAGGTCCTTGTCGCCCGCGATGAGGTCGTCAAAGGCGGCGAAGTCGAACGCGAGCAGCTGCGCGGTCCCCTTCGCAACCGCTGCCGCCGACCGCGGGAAGCGGTCAAGGAACGACATCTCCCCGAGCGTCTCGCCTTCTCCCAGATCAGCGAGGGCGTTCCCCGTTGTGTGCGGGATAGTCTGAGTGATCGTCACCGTTCCGTCCAGGACCAGGTAGAACTTGTCCGGCTGGTCTCCCTGGCTGAAAATGAGGTCGCCATCGGCATAGGCCTCCACTTGTGCGCATACCAACAGCCGCTAGATCTCCGCGTCCGTGAAGATGTTAAACAGGTAACTGCTCGACACCTTGCGGAGCAACGCCTCTTTGGAGTCCATCACTTCCCGAACAGCCCCGACAGGAACGACTTCTTTTCGGCTGTCTGGGCTGCCTTCAGCATAGCGTTGAACTCGTCGATGCTTTTCCGCGTGGAGGCGAGGTCTTCTCTGATTTTCGCCGTCTCGTCGAACAGTTTCAAAGTCGCAGCGTTCAGATCATTGAAGAGGCCGCGTGCCGTTTCGAAGAAGGGCAGATCGAGGGTGTCCCGGAAGTTCTTCAGGTTCTCTTTGATCAGCTCATCGATGGCGTTGAGGTGGTCTATCGGAGGAGCGGGGGCAGGAGTGGGCCCCGACGATGGGGGCTGCACCTGAGTGGCAGGGACGGGTGCGGCCGTTTCAAGGCTCAAGGTTCCGGCCGAAGCGGTCGGGGGCGAAACAGCCTTCGGCACCCTTGCGGTGGCTGCCGGCCTGGACGCAGTCCGGCTCCTGTCTGTCTCACGAAGCTCAAGGCTGCCTGGCGACCCAGCCGCCTCCTTGAAGTACTCCTTGCGGACGTGGTCATAGAGGACCTTGGTGACGACCTTCAGGGTCTGCAGCACCCCCTCGCCCTTCAGCGCCGCCGCCTCCACCCTCGGCCACCCCTTCGTATTGTAAATCCGGTCCATCTCATCGACCGGCATGATGTCTCTGAGGTCCCGCTTGTTGTATTGGAGGACGATCGGAATCGACTCGCCCGAGAGACCGAGCTCCTTCAGGTTCTCGAACAGATTGTTCATCGACTCGATGTTCTTCTCGCGCATGGCCTGCTGCGAGTCGAGCACCATGACGACGGCGTCGGCGTTCTTGAGGACCAGCTTCCTCGTTTCATTGTAGAAGACCTGGCCCGGCACCGTGTAGACCTGCAGTCGGACCTTGATGCCCATGATCTCACGGAGATCGATCGGCAGAAGATCGAAAAAGAGCGTCCGATCGGTCTGCGTGGCCAGCGACAGGAGTCTCCCGCGCGTCGAAGGATCCGATTTCTTGTGGATCATCTCCAGGTTTGTCGTCTTGCCGCACAGTCCAGGCCCGTAATAGACGACCTTCGCCGTGATCTCTTTTGCCGAGTAATTGACGAGAGCTATGACGTTTTCCCCTTGCTCCGATGCATTCTAGCAAAAAAGCAAAAATCAAGGTAACTGCTCAGGTCCCAAATCCGCAGCTAAGCCGCGGATTTGGGCAATTCAAAATTCAAAATCAGGTAGAACCCACCACAGAACGCACCAAATGCGCAGAAGTCACAAATGTTCAATACCTCTTCATCATCCATTCCTTTTGCGCGTTCTGTGCCTTCTGTGGCTAGCCTGCCAGAATAGTCACCCATCAGAACATAGCGCGCTTCGAGCCTGCTCACTGTTGGTTGCGCAGTAGAGGCTGGCGATACCGAAGGTAAGCGGGCGGCGCACGGCGTCGCGGAACCCGGATCGCTCGAGCATCTCCAACAGCTCGCCAGGCTCGGGAAAGGCGCCGATCGAGTCGCGCAGATGGTCATAGGCAGAACGGTTCCCTGTCACGACTCCGCCCACGAATGGGATGACCCGGCGAAGGTAGAAGGAATAGAGCGACGCGAGCCCTGGAAGGGATGGACGCGAGAACTCCAGGACCACGAGTCGTCCGCCTGGCACCAACGCCCGGTGAAGCTCGCCCACAGCTCGTGCCCGATCCGGCATGTTCCGTAAGCTATACGCGAGGATCGCTATGTCGAACGATTCCCCGGCGACCGGGAGCAGCTCGCCGTCACCCACGACGCACGCGGCGATCGACGACGACGAGCGGAGTGCCTGATGTGCGAGCAGGAGCATTCTCGGGGAGATGTCGACGAGCACAGCGCGCCCCAGGCCGGGCTCGGCACGCAGGGCTCTGAGTGTCATCCGGCCGCTTCCCGCCCCCAGGTCCAGCAGCCGGTCTCCGCGGCGAATTCCGAGCGCCTGGATTGCTTTTCGTTCCCACAGGCGATGGTAGCCCAGGCTCAGGAGGTCGTTTGTGATGTCATAGCGGCGGGCGATGCTGTCAAAGATTGCCCGCACGGCAGGCTTCTCCATAGGCGGGGCATTGTGTCAGAAAGCCACCGGGGTGACAACGGCGGTATAATCAGCCCCTGATGCTCAAGCCGCCCCGTCTGCGCGCCGGTGACATGGTGGCGATTGCCGCCCCCGCCAGTCCGATTCGCGAAGAGTTTTTGAGCCGGGGTGTAGCCGAGATCGAGTCGTTGGGGTTTCGGTGCGTGTACGAGCCTGGAATCCTCTCGAGAGAGCGGTATCTGGCCGGAAGCGACCGAAGGCGCGCCGATGAGCTCACGAGATACCTCAATGACCCGCAGGTCAAAGCGATCATTTCTGCGCGAGGCGGATATGGGAGCGGACGGGCCATCGACCTCCTCACCGTGACATCTCTCAAGTCGCCGAAGATTCTCTGCGGATACAGCGACATCACGGCCCTGCATCTATTCTTCCAGCAGAGGGCCGGGTGGGTGACGTTTTACGGCCCGATGGCAGCGTGGGAGTTTGCCCGTGGTGATCGCAGCTACGACAGGGCCGCGTTCATGTCGGCGGTGACGGGGGAGCCGCAGTCCTTCAGCGGGCTCCGATGCGTCCGCCAAGGCCCGGTGGTCCGCGGGCGGACGATGGGAGGGTGCCTGAGCATCATCGAAGCCGCCGCCGGAACGGGGATGCTGCCGTCGTTCGAGGGGTCGATCCTGGTGCTCGAAGACGAGAGCGTCAAGCCGTACCAGTTGGACCGCATGATGGTACATCTGAGGCGTGCGGAGGTGCTCACGGGGGTGCGAGCGATCGTGTTCGGCGAGATGCCGCATTGCAACCAGACCGAAGACCAGGGCTACGATCTCGCCGACGTGATCGCGGATGTGACACCGGAGGTGCCGGTCCTGACAGGCCTCGCCGCGGGCCACGCAAAACGCGTCACGACTTTGCCGTTGGGAATCGAAGCGGAGCTCGATCCGGCAGCGGGCTGCATGAAGCTGCTGGAGTCGGCGGTCACGTGATGCGGAAAATTCTTGATCCGGGCCGCGACCTGCTAGAATACTTTTCACTCACGGCCACGAAGGCTGGGAGCATTCGGCTTGCAGAGAGGGGGCGGGAATGCAGAATTTGACACTCGACCAGATCGCGCAAACGGCTGGGGATTTGCCCAGCCTCCCCACGATCGCGTTGAAAGTCATGGAGATGGTCGGCGACCCCAAGGCATCCGCCAGCGACATGCAGCGCGTGATCAGCTCAGATCAGGCGCTGGCTGCGCGTGTCCTCAAGATCGCCAACTCGGCGCTGTTCGGAACGCGGAGCGAGATCACGACGATTTCTCATGCCGTGGTCGTGCTCGGGTTCTCAACCATCCGTTCGGTTGTCATGACCTCGTCGATCCAGCGCGTGTATGCCGAAGGGACGAGGAGGGCAGGGAGCTTGAGCGAAGCTTCGCTGTGGGAGCATTCGCTCGCGGTCGCCATCGCAGCCCGCGAGGTCGCGAGGTGGACGGATGCGTTACCGCAGGAAGAGGCCTTCGTCTCGGGTCTGCTCCATGATATCGGGAAACTGGTGCTCAACAAGAATCAGCCGAACGCGTACGCGGAGGTGCTGAGCGAGGTTTACCGGGGGGACATCAGCTTCGTCGACGCCGAAAACAGGATGCTGGGATTCAACCACGCACACCTCGGAGCCATTGTCGTCCGAAAGTGGAAGCTCCCAGCCTCCGTCGTCAACTCGATCCTCTATCACCACAATCCCGGCATGGCGCCGGCGGACGTGCCCGCATGCGCTCTCACCAGCCTCGCCAACGAGATGATCGTCACCGCAGGGATCGGACTCGAGAAGCGGGTCGAGGGGGATTGGGCTGAGTTCGAGGCCGTAAAACTGCTGTCAATGAAAGCCGACACTGTGCACGAGATCAAGGAAAAGTCATGTGCCCTGTTCGCGGCCGAGAAGGATTCTCTGATGAGCTGAGCGGAGCTCCTCCTCAGTATTCGTAGATGGCCAGCGATACCCGCGTCGGGTCCGCGGGATCGAGCCACACCGGGACGACCAGCCCCGGCTGCACCATCGGGATGTGGACGCGGGAAACGAGTGCCTTGGTCTTCGCCTGGTAGGCCCGCCCGTCCGCCGGTCTCACCTCGAGCAAAAGACCCACCACCGGGTTCTCGTTCACGCTGATCCCCGTATCCCAGATCTCCAGAATCTCCGCTTCGGCCGACACACCCTTCTTCTGAAGCTCACGCGCCTGTGACACGCCGCTCATCTTGTTCGCGATCGCGCACCCGTTCAATAGAACAGATACCGCGATCACCGCCGAGAAACCGCGCAATAGACGCATCCGTCTGGCTTTCATGTGCATGTCCTCCATCTCTGTCGTCACCTCTTACAGATATAAGCGCAATCCGAAGGTACACAAGAGCATGTTCATGCGGCGTCGAGAAAGGACCGAGTGGGCGGTGCAGAAGCGGGGTGCATTCGACCGAGACGTCGTGGAGGGAATGTTCGGCGGGGCGCGGGCGAAATAGTGGTAGAGATCGACCGCGCCCGAAGACTGCATCGGAACCGAGATTGTTGTGCAGAGGCGCTCGACGTATAGTGTAGCCATTTGGGTCACACAGGTGAAGGCCGCGGCATGAGGGCGTGGTTGGGCACGCGTTAGAATTGACTAGCTTCAAGGAGGCACAACATTGATCACGCAAAAGATACAGGAGACCCTGAACGCACAGATCCAGGCCGAGCTCAATTCCGCGCACATGTACCTGGCAATGTCGGCCTACTGCGAGAGTAGGACCTTCAAAGGGTTCGGTCATTGGTTGAGAGTCCAGTTTCAGGAGGAGACAGGGCACGCCGAGAAGTTCATCAATCACCTGCTTACTCGTGGGGGGCATGTCGTTTTCAGGAGAATCGATGCGCCCCCGTCCGAATTCGGCACGATGCTCCAGGTCTTCGAGCACGTCCTTGCGCACGAGCGGGAGGTCACGCAATTCGTCCATGGTTTGCATGACGTTGCACTCGCCGAAAAAGACGTCGCTACACAGGTCTTCCTGCAATGGTTTATCACCGAGCAGGTCGAAGAGGAGGCGTCAGTCGCCGAACTGGTCGAAAAGCTTCGAATGGTCGGCGACAAGGGTGGGGCGCTGCTCTACCTCGACAAGGAGGCCGGCAAGCGCGAGAAGGGATAGTGTCTAAGAAGTTGAGTGCTGACACGAAATGGCAAAACGTTCGAGTGGGTGAGATCCTCCGAACCCCTCTCAGGAAAGCAGGAAGGGAGGAATGCAGGAACGGAGCAGTCATCTCCGGAGCTCAGGGTGGCATCGAACAGACCCCTTCCTGCCTTCCTAA
>JACPPM010000300.1 GCA_016191015.1 Acidobacteriota bacterium
ATCACGAGCATCTTCATCGCCCGCGAGTATCGCGGGCGCACCTGGGCTGTCGATCTGTGGATCGATCCGGATCACAACTGGCGCCGGATTGTCGAAGCCGGCTGCGGAGATCGCGTTTGCCCGCTGCGGGCCGAGGCGCATATCACGGTTGCGGTGCTGATGTTCGGGTTGGTCGCCTTTGGACGCCTGCCTGTGAACCTCCTCCCGGACATCTCTTACCCGACGCTCACCGTCGAGACCAAGTACTCTCAGGCGGCTCCCAACGAGGTGGAAAATCTCGTGACGAAGCCGATCGAGGAGGCGGTCGCCGTCGTCTCCGGTGTGCAGCGCATCACGAGCCGCTCACGGGCTGGCGTATCGGAAGTGACGATGGAGTTCGGCTGGGGCACGAACATGGATTTCGCGTCTCTCGACGTCCGCGAGAAGATCGATCTCGTCCAGCTGCCCCGCGACACCGAGAAGCCCAACGTCCTGCGCTTCGATCCGTCGAACGACCCGATCCTGCGCGTGATTCTCAGCGGAGGATCCAACCTGGTCGAGCTCCGGCAGTTCGCCGACAAGACCGTCAAGAAGGACCTCGAGTCGCTCGACGGCATCGCCGCTGCGAAGATCAACGGCGGCCTCGAAGAAGAGATTCATGTCCATCTCGACGAAACGAAGCTGGCTCAGCTCGGATTGACCGTCGACGACGTCAACCGCACCCTCTCTCGGAACAACATCAACATTGCCGGCGGCAGCCTTTACGAAAACGAAGCGCGGTACCTCGTGCGCACAGTCAACGAATTCCAGACCGTGGGCGAGCTCAACGATCTGGTCATTCGTGAGGACGGGGGCCGACGGATCCTCATGAAGGACGTGGCGGCGGTCGAACGAGGCACGAAGGATCGGGTTATAGGGATTTGCTCTTCCGACCCAATGCCCAAATTACTACCCGCGTGGCAAGAACGAGCCAGCTTTGCGCCTCCGGGCACCGCTCCGCCATCCCCGGGGGATGGCGGAGCGGGGCCCGGAGGCGAGATTTTCGGCGAACTGAGCCTGGAACACGTGTTGAAGGTAGGATTTCCGGCGGGAGTTGTCAAGGCTGGCCGCGGGAAAAGAGAGGTCTTGCGCTGGGGGGCCGGCGGAGGCGGATCAGAAGCAGTAGGCGTCGGGTAGGGAGCCGTCGTCTTGAGCTCCGCCCGGCTCGGGATGGGATGGCGGCGGCGAGCGCGCCGGGAGCGGGAGCGCTTCGAAGGCGAATTTGATGTGTTTCAGGATCTTGCCGACGACGTCAGATTGTGTGCGTGCTTCGATGACGTCGATCAATTTGAGGGTGCCTCCACATTCGCAGAGAAGAGGGTCGACTTCGTACACTTGCTGAATCAAGCGCGCCCACGACTTCCGGCGAGCCTTGACCCAATCCTCCTCCGGTTCGATTGTGGCCGGTGCTGGCGAGTCACCGGGTTGCGACGCCGATTTCTCCTTGGCTTTCTTGCCTCGATGCGCATTTGAATAGGCTGCGAAGTAGTGAGTCATCTGGCAGCCCCGATCTGGGATGTGCGATGTGAGACGGGCGATCCAGTCTAGGTAATCGTACGTCCTGGACTCGGGTTCGAACAGTCCTCCGATGTCCCGGTCAGGCTGCGTGCCCTTCGCGTAATACCTCAGTTGCGGCTCATCATCGAGGACGAGACGGCCGGAGGCGGCCGGCGCGCGGACGGTGTACATACCGATCTGTACGATCTCCTTGATGTCCGGGATGGGGGGGCCAATCCATGCGTCGAACCCCGTGTGCTTCCATGACCTGATCTTGTCCACGATGTCCTGGCTGATAAGACCTTTCTCGCGAAGCATCGAGAAGACCTTGGCCTCGAAGAGCTCCCGCACGGTCTTCGCGTCGATCGCCGGGGCGGACTCGAATTCACCATTGGGCAAGAAGCCTCCGCAGGTTACGATTCCATGAATATGTGGTTGCCACCCAAGGAAGTCACCGGCTGTGTTGATGGTGAGGATCGCCCCGGGCAAAGCGCCCTTGGAGAGTGAGGCTTCGAAAAACTCGCGCAATGCGTCCCAGGCCGCATGGCAGAGTATCGGGAGGAGGTCACGGTGAAATTTGAAATAGGGTCTGAGCATCTTCGGCAAAGTGAAAACAACGTGGCGATGCCCGACAGGTTTCAGCACCTTCTCTTGAACGAATTCGGCCCAGAGGAGCGCGCGCTTGGCGCTGCAAGAGGGACAGAAGGCTCGTGTCTTGCAGCTCAGGGCGAGGAGCTTCTCGGCGCCGCACTTCGGGCACTTGAGGCGCCCGAAGCCTCCCAAAAAAATGCCGCAATTGAAATACTTCCCGACAACCTTGTCGACGACATCTCGCCATCGGCCGTACTCCTTCTGGAAGCGCTCGTCGTAGGCCGCTTTGAACTTGTCGTAGTACTGATAGAGGACGGCGAAGAACGGCGTTTTTTCAGGATGACGCGGTTTGTAGACCGAGGGCTTGCGGGTTTCCGGTCGCGAAGTGGCCACGATTCGAACGTGGAGGCAAAATCGGGGCCAGCACCGCCCCGGGCGCATCTCCTTCAAACCTCAGCACGAGGCCTGAGAAGCAAGCGTCAACGGATGTTGACAGGCCCACGGGCATCACCCGTCAAATCGTAGGACAGGCGGGCGGAATCGAGGTCCTGTCAACAATTGGTGACAGGTCAACGATCGTTGACGGCCTCGAGCTCGGCTACGGTATCATGAGCGGAGGCGGGGTGAGTGTGGGGATGAGCGAACGACTTCATGTGCGAGTCAACGAGGAGCTCGTGCTGGACGCCGGGATATGCGAAGAGGTGGCGTGTCCCGAGGGTCGCGAGCTGCTCATTCATCCACCGGAGAGGACGCTGTTCCAACAGGTGCTGGCGTATCTCAAGGCAAAACCGGATCCAATCCGCCCGCCGTCCGGCTCGATGGCGGGCCGGGAAGGTGTCGCGGCGGCGGCGCTGACCCTGCGCTGGGGGTCCTACCTTGCCGTTCTCCTGGATCGCGACAAGCCCCTCTGGCCCGGGGTGGCCTCGGAGAGTGCCAGTCGCATCAGCGACGGGGAGATGGCGCGAATCAACATCGAGGCGTCTGCGGCTCTGGCGGAGTGGATCGAGCTCTACCGTGCTGAGGGCGGCGGTGGAGGGCGGGTCTACACGCGACTCGTAGACCGGGCCATCAGCTACTTGCCGATGCCAAAGAAGAGGGCCAAGCTCAAGTCTGAGCGGTTCGCAGCCCTTGCGGATACCGATACAGCCGCGCGCTTGGTGGAGGCGGCCGGCCCGGCCCGAGTAACGCGCGCACGAGCTGACGCTGAGCAGTACCCGAACCGAGTGCTCGCAAACGCCCTGCTGAACGTCGCATGGCGCAGCGGGCCCGTCGAGGACATCCACGCGGGATGGGCGCGGGGGTATGTACTCACGCACAGGCGAATCACGCCGTCAGAAGAGCGAGAGCTCATGCGGATTGCGAGTAGCCGTCTGGCCCTCGGGATGACCGTGTGCCTCGTGTTCGCCCGCGAACAGCCACGGCGCCCGTGGCCGGAGCAGGTGTTGCCCTACGGGTTGGCCAAGATGATGTTGATCACACCCTATAACTGGACGCTGACGGAGTCCTCGTGTGAAGTGCGGCTGCCGGCATGGCCCCTTTGATCGCAGATCCAGGATCCAGTCTGCTGGATTGCCATTCGGATCCCCGGGTGTGGACGAGCTGGGACAGCTGGCGGCGCAGGTGGCGGGAGCGCTCGAGAAGAC
This sequence comes from Acidobacteriota bacterium, assembly GCA_016191015.1. Taxonomy (GTDB): domain Bacteria; phylum Acidobacteriota; class CAIWXX01; order CAIWXX01; family CAIWXX01; genus JACPPM01. The sequence goes on from JACPPM010000300.1 coordinate 3,750, forward strand.
TCCCGGCACGCAGTACGTCACGAACCCGGTGCGCCTCCCCAGCAGCGATCTGCGGGTCGGTATCGACCGCGAGAAGGCGCTGCTGCTCGGAATTCCGACTGTAGAAATCGACCGCACGGTGCGGTTGGGATTGGCGGGGCTGATCATCTTCACCGTCGTCGAAAAGGGAAAGGTCGACGAGCGCCTGGCCGCCATCGACTCCTCCTGCGCCGACTGCCGCCAAGCCATGCGAATGATCGTGTAGAACGTCGATCGGATGATGTGAGGCCGGAGCGGCGAAGCAGCGTCGGTTCCGGCCACTCGCCGC
>JACPPM010000305.1 GCA_016191015.1 Acidobacteriota bacterium
AGAGGCTCGTAGCGGTATGCGTCTTCATCGAACCTCGACTCCCGCTGCACTTGACCCTTCAACATTTGAGGGGGGATGCCTCTGCGGTGAGCGAGGTCCATCAACGTCGCGTCAACCTGCCCTTGGGTGGAGCCCAATCTCAGCGGGTTGTTCACCAGTATCTGTACCGTCACCGGATCAATGGAAGTGTCGTCCGGCGTAATCCGTACGAAAACGCTTCCCAGGTGCACCGCCTGAAAGAACTTGATATCGCTGGAGTGTGCGCGATCGAATTCCAGAGCCACCGCATTCCCGAACAGGGTCGGCTCGGTGATAGCCGGGGCGATCGCGGCCTGCTCAAGTGTGAATGTACTTTTCACCGGTACGACGCTTCCACTCTGATCGGTTGTCGTTAGCTGCAGGAAAAACGCCGAACCCAAGGGGACCCTCGCCACTGGCGGAGTCTCACCAACCGAGGTGCTTTGTGTTCCGGGATCATTTGGCCCATTCCCAAATCCCGCCCGAAGCCCGAGACTTGGGCTTGGCCCCGGGGATGCGATGATGACGGGCAGCATTTGTCTGAAGAAGCGGCACCAGTCCGGATCAACCATCAGAACCTCAAATGATGAGGGGAGACTGCTGAACCACGAAAACCAAGTGCCATTCAGATAGGAAAGTCCGGCATACGACAGCCCGGACATGGCCGGATGAGACGGGGCAAGAACGTACTTGCCACCACAACCTACCCCAAACGATGGCCTTACCAAGAACGTGCCGAGAGCAGTGAGTAGGCTTACCGGAACCGGCGGACCGCCGTTCCAAGCGTGGTAGGGTGGGACTGACATGTAGAGGCCCGTCCCCGGACCACTTGCGGCAAAGCTCAAACCGTTCGCTACTAGCTGTTCTGCCTGGGGCTTCCAATGGAACGTTCCATCATAGGTCGACGAATCAAAGAGAGTGGAAACTCCGAAAATAATTCTGGGCCCACTTATGGCGGAGGACCAAGTCGCCTTGTTGGATTCCGCTGCCCCATAGACCGACTGGTAATATGACAGGTTCTCGTTAAATAAGGAATCAGGAAACACGATCGCGTCATAAGATGCAAACTGCTCAGCGGTCATGCTGGACCACTGAGCAGCATCGGCTAATGTGACTGTGTGACCTTGGGCGGCAGCAGCGGTGGCTTCATTAGGCATGGCGGGGTTCGCATAGGGGTAGTGTGTGGCCAAAGCCGGTTCGTAGAAGAGTAGGTTCTTCGCTTGAGCCGTGGGCGCCCACTGTCCAATGAGAAGCAGGAGTATTCCGGCGGTTACGAAAGTCCGTGACGGCTGCGTGCGCACCATCGATGCTACCGCCCGGACTATCAGTTTGGCGGTACGCATTGCTAGCCGATGGTCTTGAGAGCAGTTGTCCCCCATCGGGTCACCTCCAGTCTTGATTCATAATAGGACCAGGCCTCCCTCGCGTCCTCCCCCGAAAGGGGGAGGTGCAACTAGAGCAGCGTCCCCAGCGCTTCTCCATACTTGGCGTGGGCGGAGCCACGCCGCCCGATCGAGCTGAGTCGGTGTCTGACACGCTGCTCGGGAGCGGCGAGCGCGTCCTGGCCGTCGAAGACGAGCCTTCTGCCCGAGGAGCTCCGCTGGAGATGCTGATTCGGATGGCGCGACAAGGCACTTGCACGATCTGGCGCACAACCATCGATTCGTGGGCAAGGCAATCACTCCGGAGGTGCTGGCGCGAGAAGTCCATGCGGCTTCGCACAGGAGCGTCGCGCCGCCGCAGGTTCGGCTGCGCCTCCGTCCGGTCCACAATCGCGAGCTGCCGAGCGATCTTTGCCAGGCGCCTCTCCCATAGGTCCCGGCTGTCAGTGTTTTGGTCGACGCGCTGTACTCGATGTCTGTGACGACCAGTCCTGCGGGTAGCCCCGAGTCGAACCTCGCGAATGATGTCCCCCGGTTCGTGCTCTCGAAGACACCAACATCGGTGCCGACGACCAGGGTAGTGGCCGAGAGCATCAGACATGTGTTGGCCGGTACGTCCGGAAGGCCGGACCCACGCGCACTCCACGCCGTTCCGTCGAATTCATAGAGGTGCGATGTTCCAAACCCTGAGACAACACAGACGGCCTTGGCAGGGTCTGACGGATCCGCTGCGATGTCGTTGACGGCGCGGGTGGGAAGGCCCGACGAGATTTCGAACCAGTTCTCTCCGTGGTCGGTCGATCTCCAGATCCGGCCGTCCGTGGTCCCGGCGTACACATAACTCCCATCGGCGCTCGCGACCTCGATCGCTGCCACATTGTCGAATTCCCCGGCCGATGTCATGTCGGGCGGCCCGACTGGTGTCCAGGTGTTGCCACGATCGAGAGAGCGGTACAGCCGATGCGTGCCGAGAAAGACGCGCGCGGGATCGGCGCGGTCGACAGCGTAGGGTGTGACCCAACCGATGCGGTCGGCGCCGCCAATTCCACTGCCCGGTCCGGTGATCCAGCGGAAAGGACCACCGATGCCCGACTTTGACCTCAGGATGTACGTGTATTGCCATGGATAGCTGGCGGTGTACACAAAGTTCGGGTCCGACGGGTCGAACATCGAGACGAATCCATCCCCCGTAAATTCCAGCAAGGCCCACCTGTCGCTGCGGGTTCGGACGAGGGAGGAATTGTCTTGCGAGCCACCGATGATGATCTCCTTGTCCGTCGGATGGACGCCAATGTCATAGAACTGTGTCAGAGAGAGGTTCGAGTTCAGGTTCCTGAAGTGTGAACCGACGTCCGAGGTCTTCCAGATGCCGCCGTCACTTCCGACGTAGATGGTTTGCGGGTTCTGTGGATCCAGAAGGAGAGCATGCATATCTTGGTGGACCTTTTGAGAGAGTCCCCACTGGCGGGTCAAGTTCTTCCAGGTCCTCCCACCGTCGTTCGACTTGTAGAGCAGGATGGTGCCTCGGTAGATGACCAGCGGGTTCGCGGGGTCGACAGCCAGGAACATGTTGTACCAGCACTGCCCGTCGCATGCGACAGTGCCCTGCGACATCAACTGCCAGCTCGTGCCGCCGTCCGCCGATCGCCAGAATTGCGGAGTCTCGCCGCCGACGGCACCGAAGAGCGCGTACATCGTCCTGTTGTCGGACGGCGCAACCACGACGTCGACCCGCCCCACCTGGCCGCTTGGAAGTCCCGGCACACGAGCCCACTCATTGCCGCCGTCCGTGGACCGGTAGACTCCGTCATCGAATGAGCCAGCCCACAGCACCGAGGGGCTCTTCGGATCCATGGCGATGCGCATGACCGACTTGTTGATTAGTCTTGCGATCCAGCTCGATCCGCCGTCAGTTGAGGTGAAGAGGCCACCGGGGAGGTACTGGTCCTTGGCGCATCCGCGCACTGAGCCGGCGACGATGATGTGGTTCGAGTCCCGTGGATCGACGATGATCGAGGAGTACGTCGAAAGGCTCATGAGCGTGTTCGCGCCAGCCCCGTTGCGCCGCTCCCAGGTGGTCCCTCCGTCCCGCGACCGCAACAATCCAATGCCGAAGTACTCCTCGCAGGGCATGACGTTCTCGCCCGTTCCCACCCAGATCGTCTTCGCGTTATTTGGATCAAGTGCGATGGCGCCGATGGTCTGCGTCCCGGTGCGGTCGAACAGAGGTGTCCAGGACGCCCCGTCGTTTGTCGATTTCCAGAGGCCGCCGGAGGCACCGCCGGCGTAGAGCGCGTTGCCGGCGAAATCCTTTGCAAGACAGGTGATGCGGCCCGAGACGATCCCGAATCGGTACGAATCGAATGTGGAGGAGAACGGACCCTTTGCCTGCCAGGGTGCGGCGTCAACATCCCCGGGGCTCTGCATCATCAACTCAGCCTGTCGGGTGGCCATCTCACGCTTCTCGGCCATTCTCCCGTCGCTACCCGGGAGCCTCGGCCTGAAGAACCAGTCGGTGCGACGCCGGATCACATCCGCCTCGCCGCGCCTCAGCGACACCCCTTGACCCAAGGGCTGATCAGCCTGGAGCACACGCCCCCGCGAACCAATCTCTCCGACAATGACAACACTGGCTACTGTGAGAATGCCGAGTCCCGCGCCAAGGACCCTCCGCGTGTTCATTTTCTCCTCTCATCTAGTCACCAGACTCCACCGTTCCTACGGTTCTACGATGAGGGTGATCTCACTTTCAGGGGCGCTTCTCAGCTCAACGCCCAATGTGTTGGACCGCTGCAGGCTCACCCTGACGGAAATCTCTGACACGTTTTGGCTGAGCTCATTGGGTCCCACGACAACCCTTCCGTTGAGGCGAACAACAGCGCTGCTTACCCGATGGTCGCCTTTGGCAT
>JACPPM010000299.1 GCA_016191015.1 Acidobacteriota bacterium
ATGTGGGCTGGTTAGTCCAGAAGAGTGAGCTTCTTCAGTCGCTTCTGCGCGGCGGGCCAGGAGATGCCAAGGTTCTTGGCGATCCTGTACACGTTTCCGGGGTTCTTGTTGTGCTCGTGGCGGAGATCCTGATCAGTGACTCTCGGTCGCGTTCGATGCTGGCGGCGAGAGGATGACGGCTTGGTGCCTGGGGATTTGCACCGCTCCCCGAACGTCGCGGGTGGGATATCCGCCGTAGATACGACGTGCCCGCGTGGCGTGCGGAGCATCATTCCTTTGATGACGGATTGCAGCTCACGGATGTTCCCCGGCCACGCATACTTCAGCAATGCTGCTCGCACTCTGCGGCTTACCCCCTTGACGGGATGTTGAAAGCTCTCCGCCGCCTCCATGACCAGACGATCGATGAGCCGCGAGATATCCTCGGGCCGCTCCCTGAGAGGCGGGATGGTGATCATGTGAGAGGCGAGCCGGTCGCGCAGATCCTGCCGGAATTCGCTAGCGGGTCCGATGTCGCGGTTGGTAGCGGCCAGAATTCGCACGTCGACGGTCCGGACCCTGTCCTCACCGACCTGCCGGACCTCCTTTCTTTCGATCAGCCTCAGCAACTTCGGCTGAAGATGGGAAGGCAGGTCGCCGATCTCATCCAGGAACAACGTGCCACCCTCGGCGCTCAGGACCAGCCCCCGACGGCTGGTCACGGCGCCCGTGAATGCCCCTCTCACATGGCCGAACATTTCCGACTCGAGCAATTCAGCGGGCAGCTCAGCGCAGCTCACGGTCACCAGCGGTCCGCTCCGCCCGCTCGATTCGTGAATCACCCGCGCAAGCTCCGACTTCCCCGTTCCACGTTCACCGCAGATGAGCACGGCAGTATCGTTGGGAGCCACTTTTCTGGCGAATTCGATGACTTGGCGTGAGCCCTCGGAATGATAGACAAGGCCGCGGGCGGCGACCTCGGCTTGAGACGAATTCGGTGTATGGCGTCGAGTCGCGGGTGTCGCGACGGGCCGGATGAACAGTCCGATCGAGGAGGCCATGGATTCGAGCAGGACCACCTGGTCTCCCAGCCAGTCGAACGGGCGGCGCATGTGCGCTGCGAGCACCCCGCCGATGACGCCCTGCTGATCTTCGAGCGGGCAACCCAGGAAGGCTGCGATGTCCATCCTGCGGGCCGCCGTACTCAACTCACACCGCGGATCACCTCGCATGTCGCGCGACCCGATCACGCGCCTGTTCGCGACGACCTGCCCGAGCAGGCTTTGACCCAGCTCAACGGCCGGCACATTCTCCCAGTCAAATCCGTACCCGCCGACATAGCGAACCAGACTTCCCTCCACGATTGCGATCCCGCACGTATCGGCCCCCAGCCGTCCGGCAACCCGGTGGCAAAGGGCCAGGAGGGTGGAGTTATCACCGGCACCACCGAAGCCGCAGCCGCATGTGCGCACGGACACGTCCCGTTTCTCACTTAGGACCTTAGTTACCACAAAACCTCCACCATGAACCGTGTCGCTGAAGTGTCAACCCACCGCCTCCGGATTCTCGCAGTAACGCACCATGTGTATCATCAGAATGGGTCGGGCGTCAAATTGTCTAACATGGGTCTGAGATTCGGAGTAGACGCACACGGGCATGAGCGCAACGTCATCCTGAGGAGCCGGGCGAAGCCCGGTGACGAAGGATCTCCTCCATGGGCTACGGGAGGAGATCCTTCGGCCCGGCTGCGCCGAGCCTCAGGATGACATGCTGGCTGTACTGCGGCCAAGTGTAGTCCGAGCCTCAGGCGAAGCATATGGTCTCCCAGTCTTAGGTGGTCGATGGCCCGATCCGTTTCGTGGACATCCACCTGGACGAAGACGTAAGCGGAAAGAGGTTCTGTTCATTTACGTCCACGTGCAGGGGTGCGCCAACGATGGTCGCTCCCGGTTTCACCGAGGTGCAGACGGATCCCGAAACACTGCCGTGGCTCGGACTTACGCCGGCAGGGCAAGTGTCAACGATCGTTGACAGTGGCGGGGCGAGAATGCGACTTTCGTAGGCTCTGCAAGGGAAACTCGGGTGTGTCAACTGTAGTTGACAGTGACAACGATGGTTGACACCCCAGCGAGGAGCAAGGACGTCTGCGGATGCGCTCCCGGACATCACGACGACCGGCGCCACGGCCGGGACCGCTCGCAGCACCTGGCCGAGACCCGATGCGGGTTGGAGAATTGACGTTTTTCCTGACGGTTGATCCTTGGTGCGGTCCTGATGCGCCATAACCTCATTGCGAAATTCATGCCCGGGGCGGGCCAAACTCCCGGAGCCACACCCGTCGCTCTCGGACTGAGGAATCGGAGCATGCCAGTGTGAAAGGCACAAAAGGTAGGCCCGTAGGTTGGGAGAGCGGAGGACTATCCATTTGGATAGGCACTCTCCTTCATCGGATAGAGGCGGCCGTAGATTGGGGGTGAGAGTCTCTATTTGTCTGGTCTCACTGACCTTGCCCCGGTACCCTCGTGATACAGCACGATGCCCGGCACCTGTGTGAAGTGCACGTCCAGGCTGAAGAGCTTCACCTTGTGTCGGAGACAGAGGCAGGCGAGCAGCACTTCCATTGGTGGAAGCGACCTACCGCGGGAGCGCAACGATGCGTCCAGGGTGCCAGCATCCTCCCAATCACTCTCCTCGAAGGTTATCCGGTGCAAGGCCCGGAAGAGCGACAACACCTCATCCCGCTCACCAGACCTCAGTCCGCGATGGATCTCATAGATGACCGGCCCACAGGTGGCCACCCGGTCGTCGTTGAGGAGGCGCTGAACACAGGCAACCACCGCGGGTGTTCTCCCGCGCAACGCGTCGATCCATACGGAGGTGTCCAGCAGGACCTGATCAGTGTCGCCGGCCACGCTTCTTCGCCCCGATGCCTGTCAACCACTCGACGCGCTCGAGATCTCGCCGCCGAGCTCTCTTGATCGCCTCCTCGTCCACATCGATCCGGCCAAGGAGACCTGCGAGTTTGTTTAGCTTGGCCCGACGAATCTGCTCCTTTACCGCTGCTTCGACGGCAGCGGTCTTGGTCTTCTCTCCCGATAGATCGCGCAGTTCCCTGACGAGGCTCTCATCCAAGGTCACACTCGTCCTCATGGCATCCGACCTCACTGTCTCTGTAGGTCATTATGTGCTCCCTCGCGGCACATATCAAGACGAGAAATCATTACTCTACGGCTGCGGGTGGTGCCGCAGTTGCAACGTAGCGCAGTTGCGTTTATAGTCATCGGCGCGCCGGTGGGCGGTTAGCTCAGCTGGGAGAGCGCGGCGTTCGCATCGCTGAGGTCGAGGGTTCGAATCCCTTACCGTCCACCAATCTAGTTTGATTTGGCGGGAATCGTGCGTGGGGTCGGTTTCGAATCCCTGCTTTATGCCCGAGTGAGAGAGTGGGGAAGTGGGAGCGTGGGAGAGTTCCTTGCCGGCCGCACCGCCTGCGTATAGCGGGCCGGCAGTGGCATCCTCCCCCTGTGTCGTCCAAAGTTGGCGCTCGGTTGGTCGGGATCTTTGCCTCTCCCGTGCTCCATGGCGTTCCGATTCCCTCTGTTCCGCGGGCACGGCCGCCGCGTCGTTTTTCGTCAGTCCCTGCTTTATGCGCGAGTGATAGAGTGGAAAGTGGGAGCGTGGGAGAGTTCCTTGCCGGACGCACCGGCTGCGTGGAGCGGTGCGGCGGCGGCATCCTCGGCTGAGTCGTCCAAAGTCAGCGTTCGGTTGATCCGGAATCGTTGCCTCTCCCGTGCTCCGTGGCGTTCCGATTCCCTCTGTTCCGCGGGCACGGCCGCCGCGGGTGGTACCGATCTCCAACTTTCCCACTCTTTCACTCTCCCACTCTCCCACTCTTCCACTCTCCCGCACTCTGACACGTTCCCATCGTGCCGCTCGTGATAGAATCCGCCGGAGCTCGCGAGGCACGAGAGACGATGGCGCACTACATGAGGGGGATGGTCACGGCGGTACGGCCGGTCAAGGAGTACGTGCGTCTTTCGATCAAGGCTGAGAGAATCGCGGAGGAGATGCAGCCGGGGCAGTTCGCGATGATCTCGGCCGGGACGGAGCCTTTGTTGCCGCGGCCGTTTTCGATTGCGCATGTGGATCGCGGCGTGCTGTCGTTCATATTCCAGGATGTGGGGCGTGGGACGGGCATGCTGGCGAGTCTTCGGGTTGGTGATTCAGTGCGTTTGCTCGGGCCTCTCGGGAAGCCCTTCAGAGTGGATGTGGGGGATCGGCCGGTGATGGTGGCCGGCGGGCGAGGGATCGCGCCGTTTTTCGAGCTTGCGCGGCGGCTGAGCGGCAGGTCTCCCCTGCTCTTCTACGGCGGGCGCACTCAGGCACAGATCATCGAGACCGGCTTCTTCGTGCGGCTGTGCAGCGAGATCATCGTATCAACCGAGGATGGCGGCATGGGACACAAGGGGTTCATCACGGAGCCGTTCGCGGAGTACCTCGCGAAGAGCACGCCGCCTGTGATCTATGCGTGCGGACCGCACGCGATGCTGCGTCGCGTCGCGGAGATCGCGGGGTCGGTGCCGACGGAGCTTTCGATGGAGGCCAGGATGGCCTGCGGGTACGGCATCTGCATCGGCTGCGTTATTCCCACGGGGCGGGAAGGGTACCGGCGCGTGTGTCTCGATGGGCCGGTTTTTTCCGGGGACGAGATCCGATGGCAGGACTTGAAGTAAGCATCGGCTCGCTGCGGCTCCGTAACCCGGTGTTGCTCGCGAGCGGCTGCGTCGGGTACGGCGAGGAGATCGCGCAGTTCGTCGATCTGTCGGCCCTGGGCGGCATCGTCGTGAAAGGTCTCTATATGTCCCCGCGCATCGGGAACCCGCCGCCGCGAATCTGGGAGACACCCTCTGGGATGCTCAACTCGATCGGCCTCCAGGGCATCGGCATTCATCGATTCGTCCGCGAGAGGCTGCCGGCGCTGCGCCAGGGGGGAGCGACTGTCATTGTGAACGTCTGCGGTGAGACGGACGAGGAGTATGAGCAGGTGACGCGCGTGTGCGACGAGGCCGACGGCATCCACGCAACCGAGCTGAACATCTCATGTCCCAACATCCAGGAGAACGGCCGGTGTCCGGGGATGAGCCAGGAGCACACGTATTCGCTCATCTCGCGCGTCAGGAAGGCGTCGTCCAAACCGCTCATCGTGAAGCTCTCGCCCAATGTCACGGACGTTGCGGCGATCGCGACGAGCGCCGAGCAGGGCGGAGCGGATGCCGTATCACTCATCAACACGGTGCTCGGCATGAGTATCGACACCGAGACCGGCGAGACGCGAACCGCCACCGGCATGGGCGGACTCTCGGGACCCGCCATCCGGCCGATTGCGGTGCGCATGGTCTATCAGGTGTCTCATGCCGTGCGGATCCCGGTCATCGGGATCGGAGGGATCTGCGATGCGCGGGACGCGATCGAGTTTTTCATGGCGGGCGCTTCAGCGGTGCAGGTCGGCACGGCCAACTTCATGAACCCGGTCGCATCGATGGAAGTGCTCGCAGGGATAAAATCGTATCTGGCGAGGAAAGGCAAGAAGCTGAACGAGATCATCGGGACTTGCCAGATCGGCAGAGTGCAGGAATCGGAGCCGGGATAATCACGATGTTTCATCGCAGCTTGAACGTGGCAGCTTGGACGCTGGTTCTCGTGTCCCTCGTCTCGGTGGCGAACGCGGGGAGCGACGCGCCGGAAGCGGGGCGGGCGCGCCTCCGTGATCTGGGGATCACGACCGGGCGTTACGCCCCGGGGCCTCTGAACGCGATCACGGATGTCGGTGGGGTTCTCGTCGGTCACGCCACGATCGTTCGGGGCGACGGGGCGCTCGTGCCCGGACACGGGCCGGTGCGGACGGGCGTCACCGCCGTTCTGCCGCACGGCGGCGATCTCTGGAATCAAAAGGTGCCGGCGGCGGCGTTTGTGATGAACGGGAACGGCGAGGTGACGGGGTTGCACTGGGTCAACGAGAGCGGAGCGCTGGAGGTGCCGATCCTCCTCACCAACACGATGAACGTGGGGCGGGTGAGCGACGCTGCGGTCGCATGGATGATTCGCAAGTATCCCGATCTCGGCATCGGAGATGACGTGGTCCTGCCGGTCGTGGGCGAATGCGACGACTCGTTTCTCAACGACGCGCAAGCGCGCGCCGTGGGTGAACCCGAGGTTTTCTCAGCGCTCGACACGGCTCACTCGGGCCCGGTCGCAGAAGGTGCGGTTGGAGCCGGCACCGGAATGATGGCGTTCGAATTCAAGGGCGGCATCGGCACGGCATCGCGGGTACTCTCGAAGGAACAGGGCGGTTTCACCGTCGGGGCGCTCGTGAACGCCAACTTCGGCACCCGGGAGGACTTGCGCGTGGCCGGCATACCGGTTGGCGAGAAGATCCGCGATCTGATGCCCAAGGACATGAACGACGGGTCGATCGTCATCGTCGTTGCGACCGACGCGCCGATCGATTCGCGGCAGTGCATGCGTCTTGCGCGCAGGGCGATCGTCGGCCTCGCTTACACCGGTGCGACCGTGCGGCACACCAGCGGAGATTTCGCCGTCGTCTTTTCGACGGCATCCCGCATCCCGCACTATCCGAAGGAGCTGCTCTACTCGGTCACGCTACTCTCGGATGGCCACATCACGCCGCTTTTTGAAGCCACGGAGGAGGCGGTCGAGGAGGCAATCCTGAACGCGATCTGCATGGCGCGCACGATGGTGGGGCGAGATGGAAACACTGCGTACGCAATTCCGCTCGATAGACTGCGCCAAGCGGTTAGCCATTAGCCTTTAGCTGTTAGCCCGGAGACCCGTAAGTTTAATCTCGATCGAGAGGAGATGTGCCGATGAGACCACAATCTGTGCGGGGAGGCGTTATCGTTGCGGCGGCGTGTTCGATTGCGCTGCTGGCGAGTGCTCGATCTGGTCTATGCGACCAGGCTCTTCTGGACAAGATCATCGAGCTCAACCAGAAGGCCAATGAGGCCAACGCGAAGAAAGACTACGCGGCCTCCCTGGCACACCTTGAAGAGACCTTGCGACTCGTGAAGGACGCTCCGCGCACCCTCTACCGCTCTGCCGGCGCACTGGCTCTGCTCGGCCGAAAGGCCGAAGCCCTTCAGAGGCTCGAACAGGTCGTGGACGTGGGCGTCGGCCTCGGCGTCGGTGAGAACCCGGATTTCGCATCGCTGCGTGGCGATCCGAAGTTTGAGGCTCTGTTGCAGAAGGCGGAGGCGCTCCGCAAGCCGGCCGGCAACGCTGTGGTCGCGGTTCGCGTCCCGGACAAGGATCTCATCCCGGAGGGCATCGCCTTCGATCCGAAGACCAAAACCTTCTATCTGAGCTCCCTGTACAAAGCGAAGATCGTCGCGGTCCCGGCAGCGGGTGGCGACCCCAAGGACATCACGACCGAAGGTCAGGACGGCTTCTGGTGCGGACTGGGGATGAAGGTCGACACGGAACGCCGCATCCTCTGGGCTGCCAGCGCCTACGAGGAGGCGATCCGGGGTTTCAAGCAGGAGCAAGCGGGCAACTCAGGGGTTTTCAAGTACGACCTTGACACCGGCAAGCTTCTGAAGAAGTACACCCTCACCAACAAGCCCGACGCGCACATACTCAATGATCTCGTCGTCACCTCCGCGGGTGACGTGTTTGTGACGGATACTCTCACCGGGCGTCTCTATGTGATCGACCACGCGCGGGACCAGTTGGAGGAATTCACCGAGCGGGGCAGGTTTCCGGGTGCCAACGGAATCGCCCTATCACCGGATGAGAAGAAGATCTTCGTTGCGCACGGATTCGGGATCGCCGTTCTGGATCGTGCCGCGCGCACATCCATCGAGCTGCCCGCCCCGCCCTCGGCCACGCTCACCGGGATCGACGGGCTCTATTGGCATGACGGCAGCCTGATCGCGGTGCAGGCTGACATCAGCCGGATTTCACGCGTTCGGCTGAACGCACAATGGGACCGCGCCGAGCACGCCGAGGTCCTCGACTCGCACAATCCGCTCTTCCGCGATCCGACAACGGGTGTCGTCGCGGGCGATTCATTCTTCTACATCGCCAACTGCCAGTACTCGAGCTACAACGACGACGGGACGCCATTCCCAATCGAGAAGCTCCAGGATGTTGTGGTTCTCGTTGTGCCGTTGACGCGCTGAGTGGGGACTCAGTCAGCCGGCGCCCTGCGGGTTTATTGTCTGAATCGTCGTTCACGGAATCGGAGAGAAGGATGCCAACATGAAGAAGGTAGTGATTCGCGAGCTCGGGGGCCCGGAGGTTTTGGCAGTCGAGGAGGCGGAGCTGCCGGTGTGCCCTGCCGGTGGTCTGCTGGTCCGAGTGGAGGCGTGCGGAGTGAACTTCATCGACATCTACCATCGCACCGGGCTCTACAGAAATCCGCTGCCCTACGGGATGGGACTGGAGGGGGCCGGGACGATTGTGGAAGTCGGGGAGGGAATCGACGGATTCGGTGCGGGCGACCGGGTCGCGTGGGTGCGCGTGTCGGGGTCGTATGCCGAATACAACGTGATCCCGGCCGAGCAGGCCGTGAAGCTGCCCGCTGGGGTAGAGACGACAACGGCCGCGGCCGTGATGTTGCAGGGGACCACGGCTCATTATCTGGCGCGATCGACCTACAAGCTCCGACAGGGCGATACATGCCTCATCCACGCGGCTGCCGGTGGGGTCGGGCTCCTTCTCTGCCAGGTCGCGCATATGGCGGGTGCGCGCGTCATCGGCACCGCCTCGACCCCTGAGAAGGCGCGTCTCGCCCGCGAGGCCGGGGCCGGCGAAGTTATTCTGTACCGCGAACAGGATTTCGAGTCCGAGCTGAAGAGGCTGACAGGAGGCAGGGGTGTGCAAGTGGTCTACGACTCGGTGGGTCGCGATACCTACGAGAAGAGCCTCAACTGCCTCGCACCACGCGGGATGCTGGTGCTCTACGGTCAGTCAAGTGGTGTGGTCCCTCCGATCGATCCCACCGTGCTCTCGGCCAAGGGCTCGCTCTTCCTCACGCGCCCAAGCCTCTTCCACTACATGTCGACGCGCGAGGAATTCGCAGGCCGAGCTGGAGACGTTCTTGAGTGGGTCGCCAGCGGAGCGCTCAAGGTCCGGATCGGCGCCACCTTCCCGCTCGCCGAAGCCGCGCAGGCACACCGCGCGCTGGAAGCACGCCAGACTTCAGGCAAGGTCTTGCTGATTCCGTAGCCGTTAGCTGTTAGCCATTAGCTATTAGCCGCCGGACCGATGGAGCCTTTCGTCGCATTAGCGCCCGCTGCTCCCGGGGCTGACGGCTAAGGGCTAAAGGCTAATCACTGCCAAATTGACTTGGCAGGAGCCCGGTGCTATTTTCTCGCCTCTGCGCGTGTAGCTCAGGTGGATAGAGCAGAGGTTTCCTAAACCTCGTGCCGGGGGTTCAAGTCCTCCCACGCGCGCCATTTTCGAGAAATGTTGGAGGTTCGATGAAAGCCGAAGCCAGACACAAGATGAAGGAGGACGAGTTCGTCAGCCTTTTCACGCGCGCCACACATGCCGTTGCCGGAAACCCGCGGCAGACCCTCACTGCCCTCCTGGTCCTCCTCCTCCTCGCAGCCGCTTTCGTCGGACTGAAATACTACAAGGATCATCAAAACGCCTTGGCGAATGAGGCATTCGTGAAAGGGATGACGAGCTACAGCGGGATGCGCCTGGACGTCCCTCCGCAGGGCGACGCGAAGCCGGCGCCCGATTACGCCGCGGCGCTCGCGTCCTTCGAACAGGTAGCCGATTATCGTCTGGCCGGACTCAAGGAGCCGGCGCGCCTGATGGCAGCCGTCGCCGAGGCAAAGCTCGGCCACACTCAGGAGGCCGAAACGCGACTGAAGGCAGTTGCCGAAGGCGGCGGCAATACGTTCTACGCCCGCATGGCGAAACTCCAGGTTGCCGAAAACCTGTACCAACAGGGGAAATACGCCGAGGCCGCAACGGCCTATACCGCCATCGCGCAAACCAACGACCCCAACTTCCCCACCGATTACGCCATGATGGCCTTGGGGATCGCTCAGCAGAAGGCGGGCGATCGCGCCGCGGCCGTGACCACGTTCAAGAAGCTCGCCCAGCAGTTCCCCGAATCCACATTCGCCCAAAAGGCACAGGACGAACTGCGGCGGATCGCTCCCGATGAGGCGACCGAGTAGAGTTAGTGTCTAAGAAGTTGGGTGCTTACACGACATGGCAAGACTTTCGAGTGGGTGAAATCTTCCGGATTCCTCTCAGGAAAGCAGGAAGGGAGGAATGCAGGAACGGACCGGGTTTCTCTGTCGCTCAGGAAGGCACGGAACGCTCTCACGCTCCACGCTCAAGGCGCGCGCAGCGCGCCGGACGCGCTCACGCGCGGCTCCGCCGCGTTAGGGGCTTCCGGGCGCGACGAAGCCGAACTTGCGGCGATTCACGATCTCCGCCGGCATGCGGGGTCGCGCCATATCCCGGAGGATGCTCTTCTCGGCCCCTTCCCGAATCAAAAGATCCACCCGTATCGAGCCGGCATTCACTTCGAGCAGGTGCCCGGGCTCGTGGCTGAGAATGTTCCGACACATGGTTCGCGGGCTGACGAGCCCCGGGAAGGTCAGGATCTGATCGAGACCCAGCAAGACCACCTCGCGCACGATCGCGGGATGCTCGAGGATGGCCTTGATCTCGGAACCGAAGAGGAAGGGTATCCCCTGCCGTGGTGTAAAAGAGCGGCGCGATGGCGAAATGGTCGCGGGCCAGGAGGAGTCTTTCGGTCCGCAGGTCGTAGAGCGCGCACGCGAACTGGCCGTTGAGATTCGCGAGAAAACCTGCCGCGGGATCCTCCTCCAAGAGGTGAACCATCACCTCGACGTCGCACCGCGTCCGAAAGACGTGCCGGCGCGACTCGAGTCCCGCGCGCAGCTCGCGGTGGTTGTAGATCTCGCCGTTGCAGATGACCGCGATCGTCCTCATCCGGAGCGGAAAGGGGGGCGGAGCGTGAAACGCCGATCGGCGGATTCTGCCTAGATCAACTTGGCCTTTTTCAAGAATGCAGTGGGAGAAAAGTCAGGCGAACGATTGGGGTCTAAACGGATGGCGCCCGCCGGACGGCTCGCGGTGCCAGTCCGCCCGAAATGGGAGCATTGCAAAATGTAAAATGATCGCGGTAGGGACTGGCCTTTCGGCCAGCCCCCGACCCTACCGACACATGAGGCGATTCCGGCTCATGCCCTACACCTGCGCCCCGTCCTCAAGCTCCCTGGCGAAGCCTGAGCAAGAGCCCCGCCGCGCAGTACGCCCTCCGGAAAGCTAGCAACTAGCGATACGGTCCGCCATACGACCTCGCCGGCGATGCGTTCGAGATACATGGCGAGAAGGGATCAACCTGGACCAGCCGCGGCGATCCCCCAGTAGTTGCGGCGGCTTTGCACCGTGAGGAATTGGAAGTCGGGGAGGATGATTCCGGTGAGGGCCCGGCCGTAGCAGCAGCCTGTGTCGATGAGAAATACGCGGTCGTTGATGACCATCGGCTTTCCAACCTTCGAGTAGTCGTGATGACCGGCCACGACTGGTTTCTCGCCTGCATAAAGCTCGTACCACGGCGCATCATAATGGCGCCGAAGGTATGATTCGCCGGAAAGCGTTCCCAGGAGAGTCTCCGGCCGCTGATCGGACAGGGACTTCCCGGGATCGAGGCACCCGTGCACGAGGGTGGCCTCGGGCAGATCGATGAAGAAGGGAAGGCCCTCGAAGAAAGCTATCGCTTCGGCATAGCCGATAGCGCTGAACTGCTGGCGCGCGAGAAGCTGGCTCGCCGAGGCGGGAATCTCGCCCTTGCTGATTCGGACGTGCTTGCGTTCGTGATTCCCCATCAGGCTGCGCGCTCCGGGCGCGCACCGGTAGAAATCGACGACCGCAGGCGAGTCCGGCCCGCGGTCGATCAGATCGCCCAGTGCGATGATCTCATCGTCCCCCGACAGACCCGCCTGGTCGAGCAGGTCCATGAGCTCCTGATGGCAGCCGTGGATATCGCCGACGATGAGGCGTTTCACGCGGATGACCTCATCGTTTCCCGGTCACGAAGTGACCTCGGGGATCAGGCCGGCCTAAGGCCGCGGAGCCGCAACCAAACAGGCAAGACCCAGACACGCTGCAAGACCCTTCCGAGCACCTCTCAGGAAAGCAGGAAGTTAGGAAGGCAGGAAGGGGGTCTGTTCGATGCCACCCTGAGCACCGGAGATGACTGCTCCGTTCCTGCATTCCTCCCTTCCTGCTTTCCTGAGAGGGGTTCGGAGGATCTCACCCACTCGAACGTTTTGCCATTTCGTGTCAGCACTCAACTTCTTAGACACTAGACACTAGAGCTCTCGGAGCGCGGTCGCGATCGGGAGGCGCGCGGCGCGCAACGCCGGGAAGATGCCGCCGAAGAGCCCCATCAGGAGGGCGAAGCCGATCCCGAATAGCAGGATTGGTCCGGAGACCTGGAAGGCGAACGCCATGTGTGAGAAGGTCTGGAAGTTGAGGGTCGAGACGGCCATCCCGTTCACCGGAAGCGCGGCGAGGCAGCCGAGGAGGCCGCCGACGAGGGAGATGAGCAGGGATTCGACCACAAAGGAGACAACGACGCTGCCCTGGCCGAAACCGAGGGCACGGAGTGTGGCGATCTCCCGTGAGCGCGCCGAGACGGCTGAGTACATCGTGTTGAGTGCGCCGAAGATGGCGCCGATACCCATCACGACCGCGACCATGCTGCCGAGAGTCTGGATCATGGTTGACAGCGCCTCCGACTGACGCGCGTAGTACACGGTCTCGGGTTCGGTCTGCAACGTCAGGGCCGGGTTGGAAGTCAGCGCATCTTTGAATACCTGGAAGGAAGAGGGACTTTCGAGCCGTGCTGTGATCGATTGGTAGAGGCCGATCGGTCTCTGGAATGCTTCGGCCAGGAGGTTCCCGTCGAGCCAGATCTCCGAGTCGAAGGCGCTGCCGCCCGATTCGAAAATCCCGACCACCTCCCAGTCCTGTCCGCCGAAGCGTGGCCGGGCGCCGATCTCCATGCCACGGACTGTGTGATTCGCATTCCGACCCACAACGAGCTCGGCTATGCCTGGCTTGAAATACCGCCCCGCAACGATACGGAAACGGTCATGGACCTTCGGCGCCATCTCCGTGACCCCGCGCATCTGCACGTTCGCGTCGGTTCCCGTGTCCTTCTTCGGAAGCGCGGTGACGACGACGATTTCCGGCGAGATCATCGGCTGGCCTTCGCCGTTGCGCGCGACGCCCGCCGTGTCGCCGACAAGGCGGGCCTGTTCCAGCGCGATGGCACTCTCGAGCTCCGCCGTCGCGCCGCCTCGCAAGACGGTCGCATTCCTGTCGCTGCCCGCCGTGACGAGGGCGGCGCGAAATCCGTTGGCCAGCGACATCATGGCTATGAAGACACCCACGGCCCCCGCGATTCCCACTACAGCCACGATCGACGAGACCCAGCGGTTGGACACACTGCGCAGGTTGTACGTCAACGGTATCGCCACTAAACCCTCCTGAGCGCGTCGACAATCCGCAGGCGCATGGCGAGAATTGCCGGAAGCAGGCCAGCGATAAATCCGACGGCTGCGGCGAGAAGCATCCCGCCGATCATCCTGGTAGGGGAGAAATAGAAAACCGGCATGAAGTTCTTGATCGAGAGCGGTGCCAGGGTGAGAAGCTTTGCCATCCCGACACCGACGCACCCACCAATGAGCGCAATCGCGACGGACTCGACGAGCACGAGCGAGAGAACGGCGCGGTCCGTGAACCCGACCGTCTTCAGGACGGCGAGCTCGCCGGTACGCTCGCGCACCGCGATCGCCATGGTGTTGCCCGTCACGAGCAGAAGCGTGAAGAGGACGACAAGCCCGATCGATAGGATCAGAAGCTGGATGTTGCCCATCTGCTTGAGGAAGCCGATCATGAAGACCTTTTCGGGTTCCGTCACCGACTCGAAGGCCGAATTCGCGAAGCGTGCGTCGATGGCCTTGGCCACCTTGGCCGCCTCCTGCGGATTCCTTACCTTGACGATGTACCAGCCGACAACACCGCGCCCCCAGACGCGACGTTCATCAAGGTAGTCGTGCCGGAACATGAACAGGCTGGTGTCGTCCTCCGGGCGCCGCCCGTCGTAGATCCCACGGATGTTGAATTCCCACGTCCCCGCGAAGATCGTACCCTGAATTGGAATCCGCTGGCCCAATGTGAAATTGAACCGCTCCGCCGTGTGTCTCCCGACGATGGCCCCTTCACGGTCATTGAGGAATGCGTCCATCTGCGCCTTGGGCACGACGAGCTCAGGATAGATGCGCAGGTACGAGTCTTTGTCGATCGCGAACTGCTGGAAGAAGTTATGAGGATCCTGATAGACACCTCCGAACCAGCTTGCATACGTCAGGTCCGCGACACCATCGATTTGGAGTATCCGTTCCCTGTAGGACACGGGCAACGGCATGATGAGGGAGGTCTTGTTCCGGCAAATCAGCCTGTCCGCGCCGGCGGCATCGACGCCGGATCGGAAGGCGGTGTCGATCGTGGCGAGCAGACCGTAGAGGAACAGAGCGACGGCGATCGACAATACCGTCAGGGTCGTGCGGATCTTCTTTCGAAACAGGTTGCGCAGGATCAGCGGGAGGAACTTCATCGCTGAACCGTCATGATGTCCGCATCATGTGGAAATGGCGAAGTTGTGAACGCCGCGCAGGTGACGCCTGGTTCCCTGCGACCAAACGCCAAGACGCTAAGACGCCAAGGCGCAGCATTCCGAGTCCGAGCGGCTTTGCGCCTTTGCGTCTTCGCGTTAGAAACGGCCTCGAATAGAGCCGATGCCCCCTTCAACTGCCATGCCGCTGGAAGAGAGGTCATCGGTGCGCCTCGACGAGAGCCCCCTTCTCCAGGTGGAGCACGCTCTGAGCCCGCTCGGCCGCCCGCGGGTCGTGTGTCACCATCAGGATCGTCTTGCGGTGCTCTCCGATGAGCCGTACCAGCAGGTCCATGATCTCATCTGCACTCTTTCGGTCCAGATCTCCGGTCGGCTCGTCGCAGAGCAGGAATGTCGGGTCGGCCACGATTGCCCGGGCGATGGCCACGCGTTGTTCTTGCCCACCCGAAAGCTGCCGCGGATAGTGCTGCATGCGATCGGACAGGCCGACGATCGAGAGGGCAGTCTCAACGTGTCGCCGGCGGTCGGACTTGGAAAGCTTCGTCAGCAGCAGCGGCAATTCAACGTTCTGGAAAGCCGTCAGCACCGGGATCAGGTTGTACATCTGGAAAACGAACCCGACGTGCCGCGCGCGCCAGGCGGAGAGCACGCGGCCCGACATCCTGTTGATCTGCTCACCCGCCACCGTGATCGTCCCGTCGGAGGGAACGTCGAGGCCACCGAGGAGGTTGAGCAGCGTCGTCTTGCCCGAGCCGCTGGGTCCCATGAATGCCACGAAATCCCCGACGCTGACATCCAGGTTCAACCCCTGAAGGACGTCAATCACCTCGCTCCCGCGGTGGTACTTCTTGTCGAGATCACGCACCCGAATCAGGGCGTCTTTATTGTTCGTCCCATCGACCTTCACCATTGCTGCCTCCGTCCTCTGTCAAATACGTTGCCGACGCAGATTCGTTTCACTGCGATGACACAGCTCAGGTCTTCTGCTTCACAACGACCCTTTGCCCGTCGGCGAGCTCCTCCGGCCCCCCCACCACGACCGGCTCGCCGGGAGACACCCCGGCCATGATCTCGATGTCCGGACCGACATCGAAGCCCGTCGTCACCTCACGCCGGTCGAGCCGCTCCTCTTTGACCACAAACACAATGCGCTTCCCCTCCACATCCCTCACGGCATCCTTCGGAACCAAAGCGCGGGCGGCCTGGGCCTGCCGCTCCTGCTCGTCTTCCTGCCGCATGAACGCCACCTTGACGCCCATGTCGGGAAGGATGCGCGGGTCCAGCGCGTCGAAGGAGATGCGCACCTTCACGGTTGCCTTCTGTCGATCTGCCGCCGGAATCGTCGTCCGAACTTTTGCTGGAATGTGCCAGTCCGGATAGGCATCGAGAATGGCGTCGACAGGCTGTCCGGGTTTCACCCGGGCTATGAACGATTCGTTCACATCGACTTCGATCTCCAGGGAAGACATATCTACAATCGTAGAAATACCGGTCCGTGTGAAGCCGCCGCCCGCCGACATCGGGGAGACGATCTCGCCCGGCTGCGCATCCTTCGAGATGGCGACGCCGGCGAACGGAGCGCGGACCGTGCAGTTCCCAATCTCCGTTTCGGTGAGCTCGACCCGGCGCGAGGCTGCCTGGTGCTGCTGGCGAGAGAGGGCGAGGCGTGCGCGAGAGGCATCGAGCGCTGTGGAGGCACGGTCGAGGTCCTCCTGAGTTGCAAACCCCTTCTCCCGCAGCTCGCGCGCCCGCCAGAGTGTGCGTTCGGCGTCCGCACGCGTCACCTCGGCCTCATCGACGGCGCGCGCCGCCACCTCGCGGTTGGCCCGCTCGACCTCGAGCTGCGCCCGCAATTCAGCATCATCCAATCTCGCCAGCACCTGGCCGGCTTCCACCGCCATGCCCTCGTCTACGAGCATCTCCATCACGCGTCCCGTGATCTTCGCGGCGACCGTCGCCTTCCGCCGAGGCGTCACGTACCCGCTGGCATTCAGAACCGCTGCCCCGGTGCCAGC
Source organism: Acidobacteriota bacterium (assembly GCA_016191015.1). GTDB lineage: Bacteria > Acidobacteriota > CAIWXX01 > CAIWXX01 > CAIWXX01 > JACPPM01. Next base: position 16,708 of record JACPPM010000299.1, read on the forward strand.
CGCTGCCGGCGACCTCGCCGTGGAGACCTCGACTTCCGCCTTGGGTCTGCCTCTGACGATGTAGAACCCTCCGATCCCTAGCAGTGTGGCGAGGACCAGCGCGACCACGGTGCCCAACTTCCATCCGCCGCTCGTAGCACGGGCGCCATGATCGATCCTCAGTCCAGATATGTCCGGCTTGCTATCCACAGGCCCTTCCAATCTTGCCAGCGGCGGAACTATATCGATGCGTCACTCCACGGTCAACACACACTCGCAGGCCACGAGAGGTCGCGACCATCTCGAAAGTAGTGCCTCAGTCGTGTCGGTGTGATCGCCTGGGCTGTGACGCGGAGGGAATAGCGGCTCCGATCGATGTCCTTTCAAACGCAAAGGCGTCAAGCCGCAAAGAAGCTCTGGACCGATCTTGGTGGCGTTGCGTCTTTGCGTTGGACCGGAAGGGGACTTGCCGAGATCTGGTTCAAGGATCGACAGGCGTCCCACTCCACCGGGGCATCACTTTCGAAATCACACGAGACTTGATTTTCCGATCGAGCTTGCTTAGACTACAGTCAAACGCTGGCACCCACGAGTAAAGCAGGTAGGACTCCGTTACGGATCGTCGCGCCGGCAAGGGTGCACTGAGGTACAGAGCTATGTCAAAGACTTTACCGCCCAAGACGGATTTCGTAAATCGCAAGCTGATCCGGCCGAGTTTGTCCGAGTATAAAGATCAGTTTTCACTCCGCTCGGCCCCCCCGCACAAGAAGCCGGTCCCACCGGAGCAGACGCATGCCGAGAGCTTCTACTATCTGAAGCAGATGAACAGCAAGACGCCCATGGTGGTCATCCTCAGCGATGGCGAGATCCTGAAGGGTGTCATCGAATGGTACGACAAGGCCTGCCTAAAAATAAATCGGATCAATGAACCGAATCTCCTCGTGCTCAAGCACAACATCAAGTACATGTACAAGGAGCACGAGGACAAGAACGCGAACGAGGACTGAGCCTGTCCGGACGCGCCGGCTCGGAGAGCTGATCAGTATTCGTAGACGTTGACGTCGAGCGGCGGGAGAGTGTCGACGATGCTCTCGCCGATCCGCTGCAGAGTGCGGTTTTCGAAGAGAACGGTGACGGTATCTACCGGAGTAGTAATTTCGATTTCCGCTGAAACCGTTCGCGGCTGCCGGTTGATGACGATCATGAGGTGCTTGTCGCCGAGGGTCAGGGAGCAAGAATCGACCGCAAGGAATGCGGGGACGACGCCGGCAGGCGGCTGACGGGCTCCGTCGGCCAGGTACCGCGCCAGCGAGCTCAACTCCCCGGCCACGGAGGTGAGGTCGGCCCACCGCTCGTCAAAGACAGCATCGGCGATGATCGACGCGAGCGAGTCATAGATCAGTCCGCGGGCGCCATGAACCAGGGCCATGTAGCTCAATGCCCTCAGCTCGCGCCTCGCCGGCGGCGGCGCGGCCTCCTCATCGTTACCATAGACGTCGATGACCGCCCAGACGGGACGGTACCCGGAGAAGCTCCGCGCCGCGGCGGTGACCGAATCCCCGGCCGCGCCCACATCCGATGCCGGCATCTCGATGGCGAAGGCATCCGTGGCCTTTGAGTAGACCCTGGTGTCCGCGACTGTGGCGGCGTCCTGCACAATGAGCACCGGGTGATTCTCATCCGTGTCGAGGAGCCTCGAGTACCTCGCAGCGATCAGCGGCTCGTACTGGGCTGCTGCGTGGCGGGCGATCGACCACGCGATGAGACCCGGCGCTCCACGGATGCGCCGGATGCAATCATCCGCGCGCGCCTTCGGAGTGGTTCCCTTGAATCGCGGGAGGATGCCGGCCGCTTGTGCGCCACCCACCCCGTCGTAAGCTGCCAGAGGGAAGATCGTCTTCACGCCCCTCTTGTTCAAGGCGGTCATGATCTCGCGAATGCGGAAAGGTGTTCCGAGATCCAACTCCTGATTGGCGAGGGTGTTGAAAGGCGACCCGCTCAGGAGTTTCAGCCGCTTCGCGAACGCGCTCGCGTCGGCAGGATCGAATGAATCCACCAGGCCGAGCGGGAAAAAGGGTTCTCCGCCGACCAGGAGTGTGTTGTCGGCTCGGACGAATGCCGGCCTGGCGAAGAGGTCGGCGACATGAGAGACCTCGAAGGGGAACGTCTGCAGTGCGAGTGGTTCGTCATCTTCGTAAAAGAGCCCCAGGCGCATGGTGTAGCTGCCTCGGATGATCCAGCGGAGATCGAAGCCGGTCTCAAACGAACGCGACGGAGGTGGCGTCGGTCCGTCGGTCCAGAGGATCTGGCCGGACGAGTCGCGTACATCGGCGGTCACTCTGAGCCGAGACAGCGGCGCATTCGTGCGCCCGAGCTCGCATGCAACACGGATCTGCGTCGGCTCCCAGGTCCGTTCGCCCATGAGGCCGCGATAGTTCGGATAGAGCATGATCGATGAGAGCGGCGGCGGTTCGTACTTCGCCACGCTCACTTCGTCGAACCAGGCGCTCCCATTCGTGTACGAATTCGTGAGGTGGATGCCCACCCGCGTGAACGCCGTGCCCTCCGGCACCGGAGGTGTGACGACTCGCAGGATCTGCCACCCGAGAGTGCTCGCGTAGCCATCGGGGTTGAGCGCGCCGAGGAGCTCACCGGCCGGCCCGCGGTGCTCGACATAGAACGACGCCGATCCGTTTCGGAGAGCGGAGTCGACGACATCATCGGTTCGTACAGAGACCTGGACCTCGTACTGGTGCCCGGCCTTGAGCTTGATCTGTTGGAAGACGACAGCCGAGGCGATGCCCGTGTAGACCTTGAGGCTATGGTCCCCGGTCGCCGCTTCTCCGTCGACGCTCCACCCTGAAGTCTCCGACCAGTACCGCGGCCAACCGTTCGCCGCAAGTTCTTCGAACCCGCCGTTCCGGACCAGGTTTTCGCCCGCGAACGCGTGAGCCGCGACCAGCATCAGCCACCACGTCGCCCGCATTGGCATAGTCTATGGCTTCGCACGCCGCGAGGCAATGCTGCATCCGGAACTTGATCGAAGGGTCGGGAGGGCAGGGGTCCCGCCGCGGCGCCGGCGAGCTTGGATCGCTCCACCAGCGCGCTGGCCGGACGCCTCACTTCACCTGGAACATCACCGTATTGCTGCGCTTGCCGTTGGCCATCACATAGACGCCGATAGAGCCCTTCGGGCACTTCCTGGGGATCTTCGTCTTGAGGCTGGTTGCCGTGGCCTTGCTCACCGAGGCCTTCTTCGACCCGAAATATACGGCGTCGAGATTCGGAATCGGGGAGAACCCGGCTCCGAAAACGGTCACACGAGATCCGCGTGTGGCATTCTTGGATTTGATCCGAGTGATCGTTGGGCCGGAGGCTGACGTGACGGTGATGAGTGCCGCGTCGCTGTCGGCAGTTCCGCACGAGTTCGACACACGCACCCAGTAGCTCGTGGTCGAGCTCAACGCCGGAGTCAGGAAGGAGTCCGAATCCGATCCCACGGCGGCGCTCGTGTCGCCGCTCGAGCCCTGATACCACTGGTAGTGAACCGGTGCCGATCCGTTGGCGAGGACTGTGAGCATCGTGGACTGGCCGGAGGCGATCGTCTGGCTGACTGGACTCAGGTCGATCCCGGCTCCAACACATCCGCTGGTTATGGTTATCAGCGCCGTATCACTGTTGGTGGCGCCGCAGGCGTTGGTGATCCGTACCCAGTAGTTCGCCGGTGCGACGAGGGGTGGCGTGGTGTAGGCATTCGAGTCGGTGCCGACAGGTACAGCAGTGTCGCCGGACGAGCCCTGGTACCACTGGTAGCTGAGCGGCGCTGTGCCCGTGGCGGCCACAGCGAGGGTGACGGCCTGGCCTGATGTTACCGACTGGCTCCGTGGCTGAGTCGTCACAGACGGCGCGACACACGCCGAGCTCACGGTTATCGTCGCAGTGCCGCTGTCAGCCGCGCCGCACGCGTTGGTCACGCGCACCCAGTAGTTGGTGCTGCTCGAGAGCGCCGGGGTCGTGTACGAAGCTGAGCCGGAGCCGACTGGCGTGCCGGCGTCGCCGCTCGAGCCCTGATACCATTGGTAGCCCAGCGGCCCGGTGCCGCTGGCGGCCACGTTCAGCGTGGCGTTCGACCCGGTCGTGATGGATTGGCTCTGTGGCTGAGTTGTGATCGATGGCGGGGTACACCCTCCGCCCCCGGCGATCGTCACCGTGAAGGAAATGGTGGCGCCCGCGCTGGTCACATTCGAAATGTCCAGCCCGCCGAGGCTCGTCGTGTTGTACAGCCAGCAACTCGGGTTTGTCGAATCGTTGATCGCCGTCCGCCCGACGTCGCTGGTGAAGTTGGCCGTGGTCGGTGATCCATTCGCCGTCTTTGTGCCGCCAGGCCTGTAGGCGTACACCTCATCCGGATACGTCGGGTAGCTGCTATTGCCATATCCGTCAGCAAGCGTGTTGATGCGATAGACGAGGAGCCCGCTCGCGGGAATCGCGCTTTCGAAACCGGATGCCGCCTTCTTCCGGTATTCAACGACGAAATACTCGTTGGCCGAGTTTGGTGAGGCTATCCTGTAACAATTGTTCGTCGATGAGGTGACCGGGTTGATCGTGTAGGTCCCCGAGCTCGTGATTTCGGGGATCGATGCGATCCACCCGGCGTACCGGTACTTCATGTACGCCCCCATGTGCTGGGGCGGAGTGGTGTTGTACTCCATGAGGTCCCACTTGTAGGTCGGCTGAAAACCGTCGCCGTTATAGTGGTACAGATCCGGTGCTCCGACCGAGTGAAACATCTCGTGGCAGAGAACGCTGACGCCGAGCGCACTCTGAAGCTGGAAGTTGTAATCCCAGACACGTTTGCCGTTGATGGAAGCGGTTTGGGAGTACAGACTCCAGCGGTGCGGCCAGAGCAGCGTTGCCCAGGCCGTCGGGCTGCCATCGATGATGAAGCAGACGTTGTCGACGTAGCCATCATTGTCGCTGTCGACGTCTAGCCCTCCCGGGACCGATGCAGAGACGAAGTTGACCGCATTCTTCAGGAGTATGTGTTCCCGGTCGCGGCGCGCTGTCGAGCCGTTGTAGCCAGTCGGGTTCGTCGACGCATCGTATGGCTTGTAGTAGTTGCGCGGATTGGAGTCCTGGTACGACACGACCGTCCCCGCCGTCGGAGGATAAAAGGTGGAGTCGATTGTGAGCGTGTTATACGACGCCTGTAGAAAATAGTTTTTCATCGAGCCGGCGTTGGTGTTGAACTGGGTGCCATAGATCGAGATGTTGTCGGTGAATTCAGCCTCGTCGCTGAAACGGACGAAGATCACGATGTTATTGATCGTCCCCGATCCCGGCGCCGCGGGCCGGCCAAGAGATTGATCCCCGGGGCCGAACTCCCTCCCCATCTCCTGGCGCCGCAGCCATTCCGCAGACGGGCGGATTCCGGGCTGGAGCCCCATCGAGGTCGGGTCATCGTGCCCTGGCAGATACGTGGTGGGAACGATCTCGCCGCCCCAGTCGCGCGCATAAACGTAGAAACCGGTCGCATGGTCCTGAATGATGACAAAGCCTGCCGCATCGTGGAGCCAGTTGAAGTACTCGTCCCCGCTCGCCAAGCAGTTGAGACGTTCCCCGTCTGGCTGGACTAGGTGCTGAGGGATGTCGCGCAGGTATGCCGCTCGGCTGGCCGATGCGGCTAGCAACAGCAGAAGTCCAAGTGAACACACCTTCCGAATTGACGGCGGGAATGAAACGGACATTCGGGCCCTCCTTGACTTGTCTATCTTGTCGGCCCGCAGCCGAGGGTGAAGTGTGATGTGTATCACACAATGAGACGAACGGTCCACCTCGCCGGTTACGTCCCAAAATAGGGGCGGCCAACGGGGTTTCAGCACGAGATTGCTTGCACTTGCGGGGCACGCACCGGCCTTCCGTCTGTTCTAGCGGAGCGCGACTGACGATCGACTGAGATTCGGAGTAGACGCACACGGGCGTGAGCGCAACGTCATCCTTCGGCGCGGCTGCGCCGAGCCTCAGGATGACATGCTGGCGGTACTGCGGCCAAGTGTACGCCGAATCTCAGGCCGAACGAAAAAATATTTGACATTTTGCTGATCCGTGATAGATTAAGTGGCTGTATGTTTAGTTCTCTCGGCACCGGAGCCGAACGGTAGGCTTTTCGCGGATCGTTTCACGTTGACGACGATGACGGCTCGCGTTTCCTTGGTGCTTGTGGGAGCCACACCAACGGCATTCGCAACTGTACCCGACCTGGCAGCGGGGTTGCGGGAATGCACAACCAAAACGCCGGTTGACACCGGGATTTCGCCGCGGTCCAGGCCGCTGGTATTGAGGTAGTTTCGATGGCTCACAAAACACTCTACGTAGGCAATCTGTCCTACAGCGCAACCGAACAGGATCTGCGGGACCTGTTCGCCGCCTTCGATCCGGTCGAGATCCGGATCATTGGTGACAAGGGATTCGGCTTCGTCGACGTGCCGGCCGAGAAGGCAGCCGAGGCGATTGCCGCGACGAATTCCAAGGAAGTCCGTGGCCGCGCCGTGAAGGTCGACGAAGCACGTCCGCGTCCGACGGGTGGCGGCGGCGGCGGCGGCGGTCGGTCGATGGGTCCGCGTCATCGCGAAGCCCGCGGGTAGTCAGACACCCTTAGCGTTCTGATCGGAACCGAGCCCCAGGGCTCACCGAGACTGGTGGAGGCACGGCTGTCCGCAGCCGTGCTCACGCCATCAGTCTCGGGGTTCCGGTGCCATCTGCCTAGCGCAACGGAGGAGTTGCGGATACCCCACGCAGCGAGACCGAGAAGGTCGTCGTTCTGATTGCGGTGCGCCCTGGCAGTGTCCGTGCTCGCCAGGGCCTGCAGGCCCTGCAGCGGTTCGTCGCGCAAGGCCATCACGTGTATCTGTATCTCTACGGCGATGGTGTGCTCTGCGCTGAAAGCCTGACGTCGGTCGATCCGTCGGTGAGCACGTATGCGTGCTTCGAGAGCTGTAGGCAGAGGGGAATCGGGATCGATTCCGCTGCAATCACCGTCTGCGGGCTCGTCACGCTGGCCGGGTTGATCACGGCTTGCGACCGCATCGAGGCGTTCGTCTGAAAGAGGCGAGATGAAGTCGATCGCTGTCCGGATCGAGTGCGCGGCGGAGGAGCTTGGACGCATTCGTGATGCGCTGCGGCTGTGTACCGGCCTCGCGATCGGGGGCATCGCCGTCACGGTGACCGTTTCGGGCGGCGCGCTTGGAGTCGTGGTGGATGCACAGAGGAACACCGCGGGCACCGATGACATCGCCGCGCAACTCGCCGGCTTCCGCGACGTATCACTAAAGATCCGGTGTGACCGAGATCAGGCGCGGGGGGCGGGGATCGATATTCCGGCCGACGATTTGTTCGTGGCCGTCGAGGGCACAACACACGCGCGGATGGATTCGGGTGCGCGCGGGTTGATCGTTTTCTCGCCGCATGTGGCGCCGACGCCCTGATTAGGCGCCTTAGCGCTCGACTCTTACCAACATGTTGTCAGCTGTGGGTGAGGTATCCGTCGTGCAAACCACCAAGACTCCAAGGCACCAAGCCGCACCAAGGGGCAAAGCGATCCGCTTGGTGGGTCCTGGTGTCTTGGTGACTTGGTGGTATTGCG
>JACPPM010000302.1 GCA_016191015.1 Acidobacteriota bacterium
CAACTCGTCATCAAATCCGTCATCATGGCAGCCAACTGGGCCTTTGTCATCGCCTCCCGGGCGATCTCCCAGTTCCTCCACTCAGACCGTGACGATGTGCTGAAAGAGAACGTTGTCCTCCGCCTGAAGGCAGGCCGAGCTTGAAGATCTCGTGACGATCCTGCGCGGTCAGCTCAGAGCCAGATCCGAGCGTCGGCGTTTGACCGTAAAGGAGAAGCTCCTCATTCTGTGGCATATGAAAGCCTTCAACATTCCCAAGCGCCGGGCGAAGCAATACTACGGCGTCGCCTGTTCGACCATCTACCGTTGGCTTGGGAGCGTCGTTCCCGTGGATACGGTCGGCAAGGAGCCGGCAAACACAACACCGAAAGACCTCGTTGCCTTCGTTTGGAAGATAGCCCGGTCGTCGCCGGCGTTCGGGAAATTGAAGATCGCACACCAACTGGCGCTTCTCGGCATCTTCGTTTCCGCGTCTACCGTTCGGAACATCCTCAACCGGCCCGAGCCACGATCGACACAAGCTCATCCGAAAGCGGGTGGGGTAAAGGCCAAGTCCCGTCATTCCAAGCCCATTGCAGCGCCGCATCCCGATCACACTTGGAGCGGCGATCTCACCGTCGTGAACCTCTGGGGATTCTTCCCCAGGTACGTGTTTGTCGTGATCGATCATTTCTCTCGCAAGGTCGTCGCCGCCGTGCCTCTGAAAGAACCCACAACGCAGTGCGTCATCTCCGTCCTCGAGAGCGCCTTCGAGTCCTCGCGCGAGCCGGTGAATCTCGTGACAGACAAAGGCAGCGTCTTCACAGCAACGGAGTTTCACAAGTTCCTGGCCGCTCACCAGGTCCAACACAGACTCGGCAGGTTAGGCCAAGCCGATTCGATCTCCGTTACGGAAAGGCTGATCCTGACACTCAAGAGCGAATGGCTCCGCCGTGTGATCCTGATCCGAGGCTTCGAGCATCTCACCCGCCTCTGCTCCCAGTTCACAACCTGGGAGAACGAGTTCCGTCCGCACCAACGGTTGTCCGGCGCCACGCCGGCGGAGGAGTATCGATGCATCACCCGCATCAAGCCGTCGCGCACGTCGAAAACCGTCCCCGCGAACATCGAATGCGTCTACTTCCCTGAAGCACGCATCTCCGGCTGGCGCCTCAAACGCGCCGCCTAAACCAACACCGATTCCGTTCACCATGTCCGACGCCGATGAGGGAAGAGTCTGTTTGTCGGCATCGCGGATGCGATGTCGGCGACCCGGCGAGCGACGGTAGAATCGTCCTCGCGATCGCCAGCTTGTCTGAAGTCCGAACATCTGTTACAAATAGTGGCACCCTTGGCGATGGGCATACGTTCCGATTCTCGGTTGACCAGGACAGGTGACCGCGAATTCGTTTCCTTGGACTATACGTTGTGGACCGCTCGACGTTCTCCGCAGAGAGGAGAAGAAGAGCACTGCGTGGTCTCTACGCTCTCCACGGAGCCGACTGGATTCGTCTCTGGCCAGCGCAATGTCAAAAAACCGACACCAAGGGCGCTCGAAACCGGCCCGCTCTTGATTGCTTTTATGAGCTTCATCACATTCCTTCGCGGGATGATTTACTCCCTCGGCCTCAAGGCATAGATCAGACCATAAACGCATCCGTTTGTCTCTGTCAAGACCAAAGTTTGAAAAGTAGGTTTCAGTGTACATGACCAGAAGTTTGCGAATGGCTGGAGAGGCTGAATCCGCTCGCGCTCGATCGCGGCTCCATGGTACCGGCGTCCGCCCGGTCAGAGCCGCGATCGTTAGCGAAGGCTCATACCGCCGTTCAAGCCCCCAGACCGCCCCGATGTCCGCCGGCAACGCGCGAGATTCGGCAATTCGAAATTAGCGTCGCCGGCGCAGTTGGAGCGCGTGCTCAGGATCACTTGCTTCGGCGTGGGCTCCTGGACGAGATTCGCTCTGCGCTCGGAATCCTCACTTTTGAGGTCCCTCTTCTCATATCGCATTCTCCGCTTCGGGGATGCGAATGGTCGCCGGGGTGAAGCTGATCGTGAATTCGTTTCCTGTGGCGTCCGTGGCTTCGGAGTTTTCGAGCTCGAGCTGGATCGTGCCACCCGCCTTCGCGTCGAAGACGATCCGGCAGACGACACCGTCAAAACTCCTGCCGGCGTCGAAGTCGATTGAGATGCTGCCCTCGCCGATCTCGCTCGCGAACGCTCCCGTGATACTCCTGCCCTGCTCAACTCGAATGGCGTCGAGCAGCTCATCGTCGAAGACGAGATCGAACTTGCAGTGGGCGATCGGGACCGAGGAGCGGGCCGTGACGCGAATCGAAAACTGCTGGGCCGCCGGGACCACGACTTCGAGCGGGTCGATCGAGAATTGGAGATTCAGCGGAATTGACGATTGACGATTGCTGCTGTCCGGGGTAATCGGAGACGAAGCCGGCGCGTCTTCGCCCTCCTGAACCGACGATTGGGACATTGACGATTGAGGTTCGCTGCTGTCGGGACTGGTCGGAGTCGAAGCCGGAGCATATTCGCCTTCCTGAACCGAGGATTGGCGATTGCTGCTGTCCGGACCGGCCGGAGTCGAAGCGGGAGCATCTTCGCCTTCCTGACGCGACGATTGGGATTGGGGCTGTTCAGGGGCAGGTTGCGGTGCTGCGACAGGGCTTGTCCCTGCGGCGGCCGGCTGGACGGAGGGCTCGACGAATGGCGGCGGCGTGTCGGAGATTCGCAGTTGGCGTTCGGTGCCGACCCAGACGGCGCGCCGTTCTTCTTCCCCGATCGCGGCCATCCGCACGATGTGCGGCGTGATCGTGAAGACGATGTCGGTCGAATTCCCGGTGTCCTGGTTCGACGCGAACAGATGCCCAAGAACAGGGACCTGCGAGAGGCCTGGCAGGCCGCTGCGACTCTTCCTCTCCTCTTCCTTGATCAACCCCGCGATGAGCGTCGTCTCGCCGTCCTTGAGCCGGATCGTCGACTTGACCGAGCGATTGCCGAGTGTCGGCGGGAGGTTCACGGTTCCTTCGCGAATGACCGATGTGAGCTCAAACGTGCACGCCAGCGTCACCTCAGCGTTGTTATGCACAAGCGGCTTCATGTCGACGGACAATCCGATGTCGGTCATCTGGAATGATGTGATCGGCTGATTGTTCACACCACCCCCGACGACCGGCACGAAAGTGGTGAGCGGAATCGGAATGCGCTCCCCCACCTTGATGCTCACAGCCTCCCCCTCGGCTGCCCGCAGCTGCGGCCTCGCAATCAGGCGCGTGCGCGTGTCCGTACGCAGGAGCCGGTAGACCACCGACGGGATCGAGAACAGGATGTCGCTGAGCTCGATGCTTCCGAGCATGTGTCCGCGGATGAGTGAGCCCGTGGGGAAGGTCGTCGCCGGTTCCAGGGCCACGGCCGCTCCTGCCGCGTAGCTGGAGAAATCCAGGCCATACTGACGCAACCGGTTTCGGGAGAACTCCAGGATCTCCATGTCGATCACGACCTCAGCCCTCTGCATGTCCTCCTTCTCGATCAGGCGCCGGGCGAATTCGAGCTTCTCCGCGCTGTCGCGCACCGTGATCGTCTTCAGGTCGGGATTCACCATCACTCGCTTCAGGTCGACCATCGACTTGAGGTTCGCGGCAACTTTGGCTGGGTCCGAGTTGTGCAGATAGAACGTCTTCATCAGCTGCTCGTCGTACTCGGCCCTCTTCGCCTCGGTGTCGGGAGCGATCAGAATCGTGCGCGAGTCGATGGGCTTGTAGAAGAGCCTGTTCATCAGGGCCAGGCGCTCGAGGACCTCGCGGAATGTCATGTTCTGGAAGTTCACGGTTACCTTCCGCGACTTGTAGGCCTCGTCGTAAACAAACCCCATGCGGCTGAGACGCTCGATGGAGGTGAAGACCTCGGTGAGCTCGGCGTCGCTCATCTTCAGATTCACCGGCTGCGTCGGGAGCGAGTCCAGAGGCGATGGGAGCGGCGGTTCCGGCGGAGCCTTGGGAGGGGTGGCTTGAGCCAGGAGTGTCTTCCGCAGCATCTCACGCTTGAGGAGCGCACGGTCGTTGAGAGGGTTTTCCATGTACGCGTCGTTGTACTCTCGGTACGCCAGCTCGATCTCGCCCCCACGCTCGAACGCCTCCCCCCGCCTCACATGCGCCTCGCCACTCTTGATCAATGCCGCCGAGAGCGCCATGCGGTATTTCGGATTATCCGGATTCCGCGCCGCCGCTTCACTGTAGTACCGGATCGCATCCACATAGCGCTCGGCCCGCTCAGCCTTCTGCCCGCGACGGAATGCGTTCGAGGTAGCACAACCACCGGTCACGAGCACAAGCAGGAGGAGAAGCGTGGAGCGTCGAGCGATGAGCCGAAGCCCTGAGCGCAGCGAAGGGGTGGAGCGAGCCGGAGGGTGCCATCCTGAGTCGACGGCGCTCGACCGGTGCTGCCGTGCAGGCCGGCGCAGCCTCGGCACAATCGAGATCCGTTGCGACAGGCTGGAAGCCTGTGGCCCTTGTTCTTGGCGTGCGGGGCAGTAGGTGTTCATTTCTTCACCAGGGAGAGGGTCGCGACGTTGTGGTATGTCTTGTCTTCGAGGTTCACTGAATCGGGGTCAACACGTTTTATGACGTACTTGCCTTCCAGGATGTCGCCTTCCTTCAGCGTCACAACGTCTCCTTTGAGGCTGAACAGTGCGAGCAGTTGGTTTTGATAAATGATTCCGATGAGCCGGCTTTCGGGTTTGATCTCCGGCGGCGGCGGCGGGGGAGGTGGCGGAGGAGGCGCCGGTGGTGGAGTGGGAGGCACATCAGCGTAGAGAAACGGATTCCTCCTGGAAGCCGGCGTGGCATCGGTGTCTTCGGAGATCTGGGGGAGCTTTCTGACCTCGGGGACTGCTTTGAGTGAGTGAGTGGGAGAGTGGGAGCGTGAGAGCGTGCGTGTCGGAAGGTCGGCGGAGGTGCGAGCGCCGTTGTTCGTTCCTGCCCACAGCAAAACCGCGCACGCGAAGGCTCCGAGAAGAACTTTGAGGCGCCTGGCATCCTGTACGCCCGTGAGATTCAATGCCTCACCCTTTTCCTTACTCCGGCGACAACGTCGCAAAGGATTGCGTGCCCAGGCCGGCGAGAAGGGTGCGGGTGTCCCAATCTCGCAGAGACTGGTGGAGACACGTAGAGACTGGTAGAGACTGCCGAAAGGAACAATGTGGAGCTGCGAAAGCAGTGCTGCACCGATCGCTGCGAAGTCTCTACGAGTCTCAATGAGTCTCTACGAGTATCTCGCCCTTGTACGTGAGCACCGCGGCGACGAAGGCGACGCCGAAGATTCGCCCTTATCCCCGGATCTGGGCTTTTGGCGCGGGTCGCTCCGGTGGCCAGGACCGCCGAGGTTGCGCACCATGCCACGTCAGGTACCAATTGACCCAATCGGCAGTGACACAACGACACAATCCCTCACTCCTCTTCCGTGACCTCGACCGTGTTGTCCGACGCGCACCCCTGAGCTCCATCGTCGTCGGTGACGCAGAGAACAACCGTGTACGTCCCTGCCGCGGCGTAGGTGTGGGTCGTCTTCTTGCCCGTGGCGGTGAAGCCGTCCCCAAAGTCCCATTGCCACTGGACGACCCGGCCGTCCTCGTCGGTCGAGAGCGAGCCATTGAAGAAGACCGTCTGCCCCACCAGAGGACTTGCCGGCGACCAGACGAACTGAGCGACCGGCGCAATATTCACGGGCGCGTCGTCGACGGCGATTGACACCGACTCGCTAGGCACATCTCCGGAGCGCGCCGTCACAGTGGAGTCTGCGTCCGTGAGCAGGACGTCCTTCGCCAGACCGGCGGAGCTCGTCAGCAGTTGCCGCCCGCCCGAGGCAAGTGTCCCGCGGGTCGTCGCGAAGACGACGGGCGCCCCCTTGACTGGATTACTACGATCGTCGTAGGCAACGGCTCGAAGCACGACCCGGCCGCCTCCGTACGGCAACGAGGTCCGGTCAGCGGAGAGGAGCAGCGTGCTTGTGTCCACCGCCACCGATATTGAGATGTCGGTGATCGGAACGCTCCCGGATACCGCGCGGATCGTCGCTTCTCCGATCGTGCTTGGCGCATGGTACGTGACATGCGCCTGGCCGGATTTGAATTCGGCCTGAGACGGTTCGACGCTGCCGATGTCGGTCGAGAAACTGATAGTGACGCCATCCCAGATCGGAGCGCCGCTCTTCTTGGTTCCGATGGCCGTTATCTCGCTCACTCCACCCGCTGGAACGCGCGAAGGACTGGCTGTCATGACGATCGTCACTTCCTCTGATGTAGCCGTCGGATTCATCTGCGAGCAGCGCAGTGTCAAGAAACTGACACCGAGAGTGATGACAACCAGCCCGCTCCGGATCGCTCTCCTGATCCTTGTCACGATGCCCCCTCCGATGGCCAACGCGTCGCCGCCATCGGGTACTTCGCCTCTTTTATCCTGCCAGGCATCTTCTGTCAAGAACATAGCTCGCTTCGCGCGCAATTGGAATGGTGGGATGAAGGAATAATGGGTTCCGGACGGGGGCAGCGGCGGGAATGCGGCTTCCTTCGCAATAGGCCGCTATGGCGCGGCGGCTTTTCCCGGTTCCTTCTCGGGCGCTGACTCGCCGTGGATGACCGGGCCGCAACGGATGACGTTGGAGCGGAGGCGCTGTCCGAGGATCTCTTCGGCGCGGCGGCCGGCGTCGATGAGCTGTTCGAGGTTGATGCCTGTCTCCACTCCCATTTCTCCGAGCAGCGCCATGAGGTCCTCGGTGCAGGTGTTGCCCGTGTACCCTGCGGAGTACTTGGCCGCTCCGGTGGCGGGCTGGCCCCCGATGGCGCCCATCGAGGAATCGACGTAGTGCACACCCAGCTCGAGCATCGCCACAGTGTTGACCACGCCCGTTCCGCGCGTATCGTGGAAATGGGCTATAAATTCGACTCCGGGGAAGATCGACATCAGCTCGCCCACCCGTTCGCGCACCAGCACGGGGTTGGCGACGCCGGTTGTGTCGCCGAGCATGATCGTCTGCGCTCCCTCGTCCACGTAGAACTTGACGATCTTGGCGACCTCGCTGGTCGCCAGATCCCCCCGCACGGGGCAGCCATACACCGTGCCCGCGCATCCGATGATACGAATACCGAGCGCGTGCGCGCGTTTCATGATCGCCGCGTGCTCGGCCATCGCCTCCTCGTGCCGCATCCGGAAGTTCAGAAAGTTGTGCTTCTCGCTCGACGAGATCATCAGAATGATCTCATCAGCGCCAAACCCTTCCCTCTGGCACACCTCGAGCCGGTCGAACCCCTTGGTATTCGGCATCAGAACCACGCACGAACAGCGACCGGGACGCCTCTCGATCTGCCTCAACACGTCGGCCGCATCGGCGAACTGAGGGAGCAGCTTCGGATGGGAGAACGACGTCACCTCCACCTTCTTGAAGCCCGCCCGGATGATCCTGTTGATCATCTCGACCTTGTGCTCGGTCGAGACAAGCACCGGCATCGACTGCAGCCCGTCGCGCGCCCAGCATTCACATGCGATGACCGATTTCGGCAGTGGCATAATAGGATCTCCCTGCTATTCAGACCCCGCGCGACCGCAGCTTCTCCAGCGTCTCCTGCTCCCTCACGCCTGAACCATCGTCTCCGGCGACCCGCTCCAGTCGCCGTCTTCCAGGTACTTGGAAATGGCCTTCGCGGCCCTCCTCCCCTCACCCATCGCCAGGATCACGGTCGCAGCGCCGAGGACGATGTCACCGCCGGCAAACACGCCCTTCATGGACGTGCGCTGGGACTGCGCATCGACAATGATGTTCCCCCACTTGGTTGTGCGAAGACCAGGTGTCGTCTGCGGGATCAGGGGATTCGGATCGTTGCCGATCGCGACGATGACCGTATCGGTTTCGAGAACGAACTCGCTGCCCGGCATCGGCACCGGGCGTCGCCGCCCGCTCGAATCCGGCTCGCCCAGCTCCATCCTCTGAATCTCCAGCCCTGTGACCCACCCCTTGTCGTCGCCGATAATACGCGTCGGGTTCTGCAGGAGGTTGAAGACGATGCCTTCTTCCTTCGCATGGTGGGCCTCTTCGACCCTCGCCGGCATCTCCTTCTCCGATCGCCTGTAGACGATCGTGACAGCGGAAGCGCCGAGCCTGAGTGCCGTCCGCGCCGAATCCATGGCGACGTTGCCCCCGCCGATCACCGCGACATGCCGGCTTCGCTTCAACGGGGTATCCGAGACCGGGAATTCGAAGGCCCGCATCAGGTTCGAGCGGGTCAGATACTCGTTGGCCGAATAGACGCCGCAGAGGTTTTCGCCGGGTATGTTCATGAATTTCGGCAGCCCGGCGCCTGTGCCGACGAAGATCGCGTCGTAGCCATCTGTGAGCAGGTGCTCGAGCGTCCGAGTCTTCCCGACTACATAGTTGTAGCGAACCTCGACGCCGAGTTTCTCCAGGTACTCGACTTCTTTGTATACGATCTCCTTCGGCAGCCTGAACTCGGGGATGCCATAGACGAGCACGCCGCCCGGACGGTGGAGCGCCTCGAAGATCGTCACCGCATGCCCCTGTTTGATCAGGTCCCCGGCGACCGTCAACCCGGCAGGCCCCGATCCCACGATTCCCACCCGCTTGCCGGTCGACGGAGGCAGCTCAGGGATATCGACCTCGCCGTGCTCCCTCTCCCAGTCCGCGACGAACCGTTCCAGCTTCCCGATGCTGACCGACCTCTCCGTGGATTTCAGCGCCTTCGTCACCGCGCAGACGACCTGGCACTGGTCCTCCTGCGGGCAGACGCGCCCGCAGATCGCGGGCAGCAGATTGGTGCTCTTGATGACCTGCACCGCTTTCTTGAAATCCCCATCCGCCACGGCAGCAACGAAAGCAGGAATGTCGATGCCGACCGGGCAGCCATCGATGCACTTGGCCTTGTTGCACTGAAGACACCGATAGGCTTCCTGCATCGCCTGCTCGGGGGTGTACCCCAGCGGGACCTCTTTCATGTTTCGAATCCGCTCGGAGGCCGGCTGCTCGATCATCTGCTGCATCGGCAGCTTGAGTCGCTCCTTGAGCTTCACCTCGCGCCAGTTGCTGCTCATTGCCTGACCGCCTCCATCTGACCCTGGAGCTGGCAGCGATGCTGCTTGATGTAAGCCTCATACGCCTCCCGCTCCTGCTCCACATACATCGCCTGCCGGCGCATCATCAGGTCAAAATCGACCTGGTGCCCGTCGAACTCGGGGCCATCCACGCAGACGAACTTCGTGGCTCCTCCGACGCTCACGCGGCAGCCGCCGCACATCCCCGTGCCGTCGATCATGATCGTGTTGAGGCTCACCAGCGTCGGGATCTTGTACGGCGCGGTCACCTTGCAGACCATCTTCATCATGATCGCCGGGCCGATCGCCACGACCTCGTTGATCGCACGCCCCTGGTCGATGAGCAATTGGAGCGCCTGCGTCACGAATCCTTTCGTCCCGTAACTTCCGTCGTCGGTCATGATGATCGTCTCGTCAGATGCCCGCCGCATCTCCTCTTCCATGATCACGTACTCACGGCTGCGGCCGCCGAGGATGGCGATCACGTGATTCCCGGCCTCCTTCATGGCCTGGGAGATGGGGTGTGACGGAGCGATGCCGATGCCGCCGCCGACCATCACGACGGCCCCCAGCTTCGCGATGTGTGTCGGCTTGCCGAGTGGCCCGCAGACATCCGCAAACGCCTGCCCGGCTTTCATGTCGGCCATGACGGCGGTCGTCCTGCCGACCTCCTGGACAACGAGCGAGATCGTGTCCGAATCGCCGTCGGCGATCGTCAGTGGGATACGTTCAGAATCATCACGCGGCCGGACGATGACAAACTGGCCCGCCTGACGCGCGCGCGCGACATCGGGAGCCCGGACGACGTACCGGCTGACTCGGGGTGCAAGGGGTTCCTTGTGGACAATGGTGTACATTCTCTATAATTTCTCCGGGATGAAGATAGGAACGGCGGGCGTACTCGAGCGGGCGTACTCATCCAGCCGCATTTGCTCAGGATATCAGGCATTGCGGCATCGTTCAAGAATGACCTGGGCGGGCAGCGCCTTGCTGGCTGTCCTCCTGTCAGCGATCCCGGCATCCGCCGGCGCTCTATCCAACGGCTCCTTTGAACGAATGCAGGGCGACGATCCGGTTGCATGGGAGAGATTCGATAGCTTCGGCTCGGGATTCCTCAACCAGGATACCACCACGTACAGAACCGGCGGAGCATCGGTCCGGATCGGTCAGGTGATCGGGTTCTACGGTTTGTCCAGCGAGAAGCTGTCTTTCTACCCGTGGCAGAAGAGCCTGACGGTGACCGTCTGGGTCAAGGCGAGTGTCGCGGGGAAGTTTGGCCTGTGGGTCGCATGGTACAAGAAAGACAAACTGGTGAAGACGATCCGGACCACGTTGAGCGCTGGGACGTACGACTGGCAGCAGGTCACGCTGACCGATACCCAGCCGCCAGATGGGGCTGGCCGCTACCAGGTGATCCTGCTGAGCGAGAGCGGGGCCGGAAGCCTGTGGGTTGATGACGTATCGGCCGAGGCCGAGCAGGACGTTCGCACCCAGGTGCTCGTTAACCAAGTCGGCTATCGGTCGGGCTGGCCGAAGACCTTTGTCGTTCAGTCCACGGCGCCCCTGCAGGCCGGGACATTCAAAATCCTCCGCGGCGACGGGTCGGTGGCCCGTTCAGGTAAGACTGTCGTGATGGCGCCTCCGGAGGGGTGGCCCTACTACTATCTGCGTGGAGATTTCACGGGCCTGGACGAGGACGGATCGTACAAGGTCAAGATCCCATCGGGGGGATTCACGTCGTATGTCTTCCGCATCGCTGCAAACCCGTATGAAGAGGCCGAGGATCTCGTGCGGCAGTTCTACTACTATCAGCGTTGCGGCACGAAGATTGCCGGCTGGCACAACTACTGCCACCTGGATGATGCGAGGCTGAGCGGGACGCACTTTCCAGTCATCGGCGGCTGGCATGAGGCCGGGGACTACGTGAAGACGACGGTCGGGGAGCCACGATCCTTCTACGCCCTTGCGCTCCTCGCGGCGCGCCGCACGGGGGAGCCGACATATGACGCGATACTGAGTGAAGCGAAATGGGGCGCCTCATTCATGTCGCAATTCATCAGCCCGACGACCGGTGGGATCCTGTCCGGCGTGTTCCCACGCAGGTACTACTGGGGACCGCCCGAGGACGAGACAGACGGCTTGCCCGACGGTCAGGACGATCGTGATGTTTTCGAAGCCTCGGTCGGCAATACGGACAACCAGCTCGCGGCGACAGGGTTCGCACTTCTGGCGGGGCTTCTGGGCAGACAGGACTACCTGGACAAGGCTGAGGATCTCTGGACACGGATCGCAGGGCAGGTTCCGGCAGACCCACTGTCGATGGGACGCCTCATCATCATGGAGACGGTGCTTTTCGACAAAACCGGCGATACGAAGTATCGGGACGCGGCTCATCAGGACATCGATGCGCTGATCGGGATGCAGGAGAGCGACGGGGGGTTTGTCCGATACAACCTGACGGACCGCGGGGTGCCCGCGGCGGGCCTCGCTCTCTGGACTGCCACCAATCCCGGTGACACATACACCAGCAAGGTGAAGGCGTCGCTCAAGAAGTTTCTGAAAAACGTCAACTCACAAAGCCATAATCCATTTGGGATACAGCAGTACGACCCTACGAATTTCTTCTTTCCATACGACGCCATCGGCGCCTTCAATGTCGGCCCCAATTCGGACTACCTATCGGTCGCCTGGGCGGCGACACTCGCGGCGAAAGTCGTCGGCTTTTCGCGCGGCAACAAGAGGATCATCCAGAACCATCTGGATTGGGTGATGGGAAAGAATCCTTTCGGCGTGTGCATGGTCGAGGGGGCTGGGGAATACAATCCGCAGTTCTACCACCACCGCTTCGATACGCTCGCGGGGCACGGCGACGGAGCCGTCCCGGGCGCCATTGCGAACGGCTTGATTCGTGAATCGATCGACAGCCCAGCGCCACGGTTCGATATTCTCGGCAACATGTACGAGAGCAATGAGCCCTGGGTGCTCCACAACAGCTTCTTCCTGCTGTTGATGGCCGAGCTTTACTGAAGGGGCCGCGGCCAGCGGCCGCCGCCTATCCCAACGTCTCCCTCCAGATGGGGACAGGCATGAAGCAGAGTATGAAGATCGCGATCGCGACGCAAAACAGGACCATCCTCGCCGTACCGATCGGCTCATCTTCATCATAGGTCGGTGGGTGGTCCAGGCCGACCACGAAGCGAATCAGCAATGCCCATATGATCCAGCCTATCGAGAGCACCCCACCAGCAAGCGTCAGAATCCAGAACACCCGGGAGAGCACCCGAAAATGACGGCCGGTCACGGCATAAAGGATGTGGCCGCCGTCGAGTTGTCCCATGGGGAGAAGGTTGATCGCGGTAGCCAGGAGTCCGAACCACGCAGCAAACCCAATCGGGTGCAACATCAGTTCGCCCTCCACGCCACGCTGAAACAGGAACGCCACCGCCCTGTAGAGCAGAGGTTCTCCGTAGTAATAGATCTCGTACCCTTTCCCGTACAACGGAGACAGATCGATGGCCCTGGCGGCGTAGACACCGATGATGAGTGCCGGTACAGTCATGACAAACCCCGCGATCGGACCGGCAATGCCGATGTCGAAGAGCGCCTTCTTCCGTGTGATCGGGGACTTGATCCGTATGAAGGCCCCGAACGTGCCGACAGGCCCAAAGGGCATTGGAATGAAAAACGGCAAGGTCGCGTTGATACCGTAATATCGGCAGGCGATGTAGTGCCCCATCTCGTGCGAGAACAGGATCCCCAGCAGGGTGAAGGAAAACGGTAGTCCGTAGATCAGGTACGACGGGTGCTGCAGCAACTTCACCGTCACGTCGAAAGGATTGAGCGGCCCGGACTGCTGCGTCACGAAGCTGATCTGTGACTCCGCGCCGGCGAAGAGTGTGGTCAGTACCGTGAGCAGGAAGAGGACAATGTGGAGCCCGTAGCGCGGTCGCTGGGACTCGGCATGACCCAGGGTGATAAAGACGCGGCGCCCGTCCGATTGAGAGCTCGATAGCTGCGCCCATCCCACACCGGGATCCGGGCCCTCTCGGGGACCGCTCTCCTCGCCCGAACGAAGCGGGAGAGTCGTATAGGAATCCAAAGAAGAGGCCTGAAGCAGCTGACTAGGTCGCCGGAGCTCCGGAATCGCCGGTCAGCACGTCCTTGCTGGGTTTGAACTTGATCACACGCCCTGGCTGCAAGGGTATCTGCTCACCCGTCTTTGGATTCCGCCCGACGCCCGTCTTCTTCGCCCTGACAAGGAAGACGCCGAATCCCCGTAACTCGATCCGCTCGCCCGTCTTCAAATCATCCTTCATGATCTGCAGAAGCTCCTCCACGGCCATCTCGGCCCGCGGTCGGTTGTACTTCAACCTCTCGCAAATCACATTGACAATATCAGACTTGATCATGATCACTCCCCTTAAGAACGCGTTGAGTATAAAAGAACCCGTGGAAAAGTCAAAATGTGATGCTAGTCGGGGAAGAGACTTCTTGAGACTAGGAGACTGGCTGGCATTATGCGACACGTGTTGGAACAGCGAGGATCGAGGTCAATGAGAATCATCATGATTGACCGGGGCGCAATCTCCTGATCTCCCAATCTCCAGTCTCGGCACGGGATCCGGAGTGCTCGAGGCCGCGTCGCGCCGCCCGTTCCTCGCAATCCCCATGTGATATCATACCCGCGATTGGGGCGTCGCCAAGCGGTAAGGCACGGGTCTTTGGAACCCGCACACGGTGGTTCGAATCCACCCGCCCCAGCCAGCACGGGAATCAGCATGGTGCGCCACGGAGCGGTCGTGGAGCGTAGTGCGTTGAGCGTGGAGCGCCCTTGCCGCCTGAACTGTTTCGCCGTTGCAGCAGTGAAAGAGTGGAAGAGTGGGAGCGTGAGAGCGCTCCGGTCGGAGAATTAGTCTCTTACAAGTTGCGTGTTGACACGAAATGGCAAGACTCTCGAGAGCGCGAGATCCTCCGAACCCCCTCTCAGGAAAGCAGGAAGGGAGGAATGCAGGAACGGAGCAGTCATCTCCGG
>JACPPM010000301.1 GCA_016191015.1 Acidobacteriota bacterium
CAAGTCACCAAGACACCAGGACCCACCAAGCGGATCGCTTTGCCCCTTGGTGCGGCTTGGTGCCTTGGAGTCTTGGTGGTTTGCACGTCGGATACCTCACCCACAGCTGACAACATGTTGGTAAGAGTCGAGCGCTAAGGTGCCTAACGGTCGCGGCTCTGATTGTATCGGCGCTGGTTTGATCAGAGCCGCGAGCGTAAGCGAGCGGATCCAAGCTCGGCCGCCTTTCGAGATGGTTCGGCTCTGTACTCCGGATCACAGGTCCGCCAAAACGATGGACAGGCGGGTCATGGGGGTGGTATAGAGGAAAGTTCGAGACGACGTGGGATCGAAAGTAACGAGAGGAACGGGAGGTTAAGAATGAAAGGTGTTGCGGCATTCCTGATCGCACTGATGGCGGCGTCATTCGCGGGGGCGGAAGACGAGGCCGCGGTTCTCATCTCGGGGTCGGTGACAGGCCAGAATGGTGATACCGAGGTGGCGCTCAATTCAACCGACAACGAGTATCTGGTGGGGTGGGTCAACAGGACTCAGAAGAAGATCTACGCGCGCGTCGTGACGGGCAATGGGACAGCGCTGGGTGAGCCTGTCGTGATCAGCACGAAATCAGCCATGGCCCCGATTTCGATCGCGTACAACAGCGTCGCCAACGAGTACCTGGTGGCGTGGCAGACCTATACACAGGGAAAATCTGCGAATGTGATCTTTGTGCAGCGGGTGAGCGCTGACGGAGAGACAGCCGGCAGCCCCGTGAAGGTGGCCTCCGGCACGAAGAAGCTCAACCGGAACCCCGTCGTCCTCTACAACTCCGATGACGATGTCTACATGGTCCTCTGGTCGAAGGAAGGACTCGACACCGCTGACGCGGGGAACTACAGCGCGACGACCGATGGCCTGTACGCGCGCTTTTTCAACTCGAACGGGACCGCCGCGGGCAGCGAGAAGCTTGTGAAGGCCATGGCCTACGAGGTCGTGAACGACTATCGCCGGCACCTCAAGTACCAGGGATACATCGCGCGCTGGCAGGCGCTGAAGAAGCGTTACGGAATCCTCACCAACCACATCACCGACGGGGACGGGGCGATGCAAATCGAGTTCATGGCCACCGATTCCAATGGCGTGCTCGTCGCCGGCCCGGTCAAGATCAATCGCGGGACAGTCGGCAACGGCTCAGTCTGGACAGGACTCGGCCTGAACACCACGACCGGGGGCTACCTCGCCACCTGGGAGGACTACGAGAAACAGTCGGGATCAGACACAGGCGACATCGACCAGCGCCCCCTGAACACCAACGGAAATCCCTCAGGGTCGGAGGAGAACACCTATGCCACCGGCCAGGCTTGCGGCGATCCGGTCGTCGCGTTCGACTCCAACAAAGGGAACTTTCTGGTGGTGTTCTGGGCCGACGTCGTCGACAACGGTACCAACGTCGATGTTCGTGGCCAGTTTGTGACAAGCGCGGGGACCTTGATCGGAAAGTCATTTGGGATTACCTCCAGCGGCGATTCCGAGGCCGAGCACGCGGTTGTGTACAACCCGGCCATCAAGAAGTATTTCGCGGTGTGGGCACAGGTTGCGGGTAAGAGTCAGTTCAACGTTTGGAGCTCGTTGATCTCGCCGAAATGAAGATCCGTCGCGGAGGGGCACGGCACGCCGTGCCCCTACGACGTCCCAACCCACCACGCGGGATCGGTTGTTTTCTGACGCGTTCGTATGAACCGGATCGAGCGCAGGTAGAGGACGGGGCTGCCGGAGTCGCCCTGAGCTTGCAGCTCGAGCACATTCATCCCGTTTATGTATTCGCGCGGCGACAGCCGCACTGAGAGATCAGTTCTCGCCGCCGAGGCGCGCACGACGTCCAGTCGTTGGCCGTTCAGCAGCACTTCCACCCGCCTCGTTCCCTCGTTCTCCGGAACCGTCAGAGTCATTTCCACGATGACGCCGGGCCGCTGGAGGAAGTACATCGGGATGTTCATCAGTCCCACGTTCGACTCCATGACCCGCACTTGTTCCCCTGTGCGCTCGACCGCATCGTCCGACCACCCCGGGCCGAAGAGAGGATTGTTGAGGCCGAGAATGAGGTTGCCGTGCTTTTCCTGAAAGTAGAAAACGTCGTCGCCGATCACGTATTCGTTCTCGAGACCGTATAGCGGGAGGCCATACCTGAGGCTGAAGAGGGTTTGAACCGGGAGCTGGAGCGGATAGACGACCCACCGGTGGACTGAATAGTCGCCGTTGAAAACATCCGAGAACCTGATCGCGTGATAGCGATCGACTGTCCCTTTCGTGAATGCCGACGCCAGTCGCAGGTTCATGAGGCCGAAGAAGCTCCAGGTGGCCAGCAGCGCCGCAGCGCCGATTGCCCTCCACCTCCTTCGGGTCATCGCAGAGACGGCCGCCAGGAGTGCGGCCAACCCTGCGGCGAAAATCGGCGTGCACGAGAGGAATCTGCGAGCACCGAAGGCCGTTCCGGCCCAGAAATCGGGCTGCGCTGCGTTCAGGTAGGTATTCAATGCCAGAGGCATTACGAAGGCAATCGCCCAGATCCGTCTCGCCCTGAAGACCCAGATCAGGCCGATGATCGACAGGACGAAGATCGGGCTCCACGTGAAGAGTCCCTTCCGTGAAGAGAAGAGCGACTCCAGAATGAAGGGATCTCCCCAGTTGGGTGCCAAATGGCCGAGGCTCGGAATCCACTCGCCGAAGATGATTCGCCACGTCACAAGTTGCGGCCCGAAGCCGAGGGCCCCCCCTGCCAGCATCGCCCAAGCCGCCGCTCGCCCGCCTCCGGTACGGAGCAGCCGGTGATGCCGGATGCAGGCGAGGAGAGGAAACAGGAGTCCGACGAGGAGGAGGAGATTCTGCAGTCTCACGGCAACGGCCAAGCCGGCCACGAGCCCGAGCGCAGCGGCGGTGAGCACGCCTCGACTTTCCATCCAGCGCTGAACCAAGAGAAGCAGAATGGCCGCCAGCGATGCCGAGGCGGCTTCAGATGTCAATCTGATCCCGGTCGCGTATACCAGCAGCGGGGATGCGACCCAGATGCAAAGGACAGCCGAGAGAGAGACCGCGCGCCCGTACCATCGTGAGAGAAAGCGGTAGGCCGCATAGAGTCCCATGACCGAGAGCCAGACTTGGCCGATCTGCACGGCCCGGACGTGGACCAAGTCGAAGGCACCACCTGGTCCCGGCGGGAGACTTATGAGACCCAGAAGACCGGCAATCACGTGTCCCAGGAGAAAGAAGGGCGACCAGAGGATCGCGCATCCCGCCGGGAACACGTTGGGCACATGGCCGGTAGGTGTCCTCGCCTCGAAGATGTCCCGCAGCGCACCACGGTCGAATTCCAGGGACCGGAACTGATTCTCGAAATCCAGATCACCGTCGATGAAAGTCGAAGGAAGATACGCGTAGTAAAAGGCGGAATCGAGGCCGAAGTTGTAGGACTCGGGACGAAGTGAGAGGCGATAGGTCAGGAACAGAAAGATGAACGCGAAGGCGACCCATGCAGCATCCGAACCGCGGGCGCGCGCGCACCAGTATCTCCACACTATCGATGCGGCCGAGATCGCGAGAAGCGCGGTGCGGAGCGCCGTCGACCGAATTCCCAGCATTTCGATCGCAGCGCCCGGCAGAATCACCGAGACTACCAAGCTCGCGACGCAGAGAGAACAAACCGCAGTGACGATCCGCCCGTTCACGCCCACCTGACGTTCCACATCAATACCGGCGTGATTCTACCCCGGCACAGACGCTCTGTCCTCCAGAGACTTTGCACGCGGATCATCGACGCAGACATGGACGACGGGTTCCGATCGACTCCGTCCGCATCCACCTGGTCTGCGTGTGTTGCGGGTCTCTCATTGAGACGCCGTCTGCCAAGGTGCCCGGGATCGCGAACCACCATGCGACGCGCGTAGCGATTTGACAGCTCCGGGGCTTTTCTCTACACTCGCGGCTCCCAACCGAAAGGGACATGGTCCGGGGGTATTCGAGTCGCTGCGATGACATATCCGACAGTTGTAGAAACGAATCTGAAGGGCATCGATCTCCTGCGACGCGGCAAAGTGCGGGATGTTTACGAGCTCCCGCCGGGGAGGCTGCTGATCGTCGCTACAGATCGCATCTCCGCTTTCGATTCAGTGCTGGCCAGCCCAATACCGCAGAAGGGAATCATCCTCAACAACATCTCGCTGTTCTGGTTCGACAAGTCGAGCTCACTCGTGCCGAACCACATCATCGAACGCGAGGTCGAACGCTTCCCCACCAGCCTCCAGCCATACCGCGAGATCCTGGCCGGCCGCTCGGTCATAGTCCGAAAGACCGAAGTGGTTCCCTTCGAATGCGTGGTCCGAGGCTACCTGAGCGGATCGGGGTGGAAGGAGTACAAACACTCGCGCACGATCGGCGGCGTGGCCCTGCCCGGGGGCATGGTCGAGTCTGACAGGCTGCCCGAGCCTTTCTTTTCACCAGCGACGAAAGCCGATGTCGGTCATGACATCAACGTCGACGAGGTTTACATGGAGAACCAGATCGGACGTGATCTGACTCGGCGGCTGAAACAGGTCTCACTGTCGCTCTACACCCTCGCCGCGGACTACGCGCGTGAGCGCGGGATCATCATCGCTGACACGAAATTCGAGTTCGGATTGGACGGAGGGGAGCTGTATCTCATCGACGAGCTACTCACCCCTGATTCCTCCCGGTTCTGGCCGCTTTCCGAGTACGTCCCCGGTGGTCCGCAGAAGAGCTTCGACAAGCAGTACGTGCGCGACTACCTGGAATCGTCAGGCTGGGACAAGAATCCCCCGGCACCCTCTCTCCCCGACAGTATCACCTCCGGAACACGAGCGAAATACCTGGCGGCATATCGCCAGCTTATCGGTCGGGAACTGCTGCCCGCCTGACGGGTAGGACATTCGCATGACCATGGCAACGGTGGACATCGTGACGCTCTCCATCGCGGGCGCCGGCATGATCATCGGTTTCGTTCGCGGCCCGGTAAAGGAGATCGTTTCTATCGCCGTGGCTGTGGTTTCGCTTGTATGTGCGCTCTTGTTCTACCCGCGTGCGGCTGCGCTCGCTGCCAGTTTCTTCACCTACCCCGAAGCCGCGTCATTCTTCGGATTCACGACCTGTTTCTTCGCGCCGGTAGTCACTGCCGGTGTGATCATGTTCATAGTCTCGAGGCTGTCGAAGGGGGAGGGCGTATCGATGAGTCATCGATTGGTCGGCGGGGTTCTCGGACTCCTGCGGGGATCTGTCGTTGCCGGCGTCCTGATCCTCGGCCTTCTCGCTTTCCCTCTGCGGAACCACCCACTCGACCGGAGCCGGGTGCTTCCAGTCGCGCTCAAGCTGACTGCCATGGCCAGAGAGGCTTTTCCAGCGCAGATCGCGAAGAACATCGAGGCCGAAACCAAGAGAATCGAGAAGGGATCGAAAACCGTGGGGAAGGAGGTTCCTGTTGGACGAAAGCAAAAGTGAGCCGAAACGGCCCTCTCTGAAACAGAGGACCGAGGTGCTCGTGCGTGAGATGCTCGAGCGCGGCATCTACCTGGAGGAGGCAAAGAAGGAGTTCGAGAAATCCTTCCTGTCGCTCGCCCTTGGCATGGCCTCGCAGAACCAGTGCAAGGCGGCCAAGATCCTGGGCCTCCACCGGAACACGCTTCGTTCCAAACTTCGCCTCTTCGGGCTCGACCACAAGAAGTAGCCATTAGTCTTTAGCCCTTAGCCATTAGCTGAGGAACGGGATTCAGGTCATCGGCCGCGGCAGACGGACCACGCCCGAGTGCTATTCGCGCCGGTGGGCCGTTCGGAGCTAGTAGCTAACGGCTAAGGGCTAGCAATCTGAATCGCCCCGCTACACTGAGGCATATCTTCAGTGCTCAAGTTTCTCTTGCCAAAACGGTGTCGCTCAAGTAAAAACGGAGTTGGAGACAGTCCGACCGATGTCCGTGCATATAGTTGAAATCCCTCACCGCGATCTGTTCGTGCGCCTCTTCGGCCCCAATGCGTATGTTGTCGGAGGCCATGTCCGCGACCTGCTGATGGGAAGGGTCAGCAAGGATTTCGACATCCTGATCGCCGGCTTGCCGCTGGAAGAGATCGCCGAGCGGCTGAGGCTGCACGGGCGCCTCGACCTGGTCGGCAGGAGCTTCGGCGTGGTGAAGTTCACGACCAGCGAAGGTGTCGAGTCGCCGATCACATACGATGTGGCGCTGCCCCGGACTGACTACGTCTCCGACTCGAAGACGCGTGACCACCGAGGTTTCGTGGTCCGGGCCGACCCATCGCTTCCGGTGACTGCCGATCTCGAGCGGCGGGACTTCACGATCAACAGCATGGCCATGAGGATATCGGACGGCGAGCTGATTGACCCGCTCGGCGGGGCGCAAGACATCCAACGGCGGTTGATCCGCATCACGAACCCGGCCACCTTCACGGATGATCCCCTGCGCGTTGTGCGGCTCGCCCGTTTCGCATCGACTCTGAGCTTCGCTGTCGACCCGGGCCTTTATGAAATGTGCAAGGAGGTGGATCTGATCGGGCTGAGCGTCGAGCGGATTGCCGACGAGATGACGAAGATGATCCTGCGTTCGCCCCGCCCCGGTGTCGGCTTCCAGCAGCTGCTGAAGGTGGGGGCACTGAAACAGCTCTTCCCCGAGCTCTATGCAATGGCACTGTGCATCCAGGACGCCGTCTTCCATCCGGAAGCGGATGAATATGGGCATCACACGGTTTTTCATCACACGCTTCTGGTGATGGACCAGGCGCAGCGGCTTTCGGATCTGTTCGATCTGGACGCGCCGCGCCGGATGGTGATGGGGCTCTCAGCGCTCCTTCACGATGTCGCCAAGCCTCAGACGACGGCCTGGGAGTACAAGCACGGCAGGCTCTGCCTCACCTCGGCCAAGCATGACGTCCTGGGGGCGCAGATGGCCGAGCAGTTTTTAAAGCGGTTCAGAGTCTTCTCATATGAAGGGATCGATGTGCAGCAACTGGTGTGCTCAATCGTGAGAGCGCACTTGCGACCCCTTGAGTTATGGGCAAATCGGGACTCGGTCACAAAGAAGGCCTTCGCACGGCTCGCTACCGACGTGGATGGCGAGACCGATTTGCTGGTGCTCTTCGACCAGGCGGATCGGGCCGGGCGGCGTGAGGAGCTCATAGAAAAGCTCGACGACATCGCCGCGTGGCTCATGGCGACTTTTCGCGAATACAAGATCAGCCGCGAGACGCTGCGGCCGGTCGTCCATGGACGCGATCTGCTCGAGATCGGCTTCCTCCCGGGTCCCGAGATGGGACGGGTCCTGAAAGAGCTGCACGGCATGCAGATCGACGGAGTGTTCGAGACGCGTGAACAGGGCGTGGAATTGGCCCGAGGGGTCTCCTTGAGGCTTTTCGGCAGGGAAGTGTGTTGAACGAGACGCTCTCGGCCGGCTCGGTGGGGGACGCTCTCCTTGCCCGTCGGTTCATGATCCTCTGCGGAGTGCTCCTCGCCGCCTCCTTCTACTATCTGCTCCGGTCGATCGTGCTCGCGGTCCGATCAGCGTATCGTCGGCTCAGCCGGCAGCCCGGATGGGCGGTCGAACGAGTCGGGGCGCATTTTGCGATGATCGCGGCATGGGCATTCGTGCTTGCCATCGCTGGTATCCTCCTGGCATTCGCCGTGAATCTCGGCTCGTCGTACCAGCCGATCCAGGGGGCACGAGCGGCCGGGAGCGTCGTATTTTCGAAGGGGAGCGTGGTTTTCAGTCCGGGTCCCGGCTATCCGGGCAGACCTGCGAAAATACCTCTTGCGAAAAGGCAGTATGCCGTCGAAGGCAATATTCTACTGTTCCACCGCGTTTTGGAGATTGCGGGCCTGCCCTCTTCACACCGCATCGTCGCGATCGTGGGCCGGGATGGTCCGGCGATACCTGACCGAGCCTCCCGCCAGGGCGCCGTCGGGAATCACGACCCGTTCTTCGGGGCCATTCAGAAGATCGACCCGTACATTCCGTTCATCCAGGCCCGGGTCGTGAGATCTCCCTTCATGAATCGATCAGACGGGAAGCTCACCCTCTACGCTTTCGAAGGCGGCTACTCTTTCCTATCACCGGGAAAACCGGAGGATCTGTAGGGTGTTGGAGCCGGCCAGAGAGGAGCTGTTCGAAAAGGTCTTCAGGGAGCAGGCGACAAAAATCTTCAGGTGGGTGTACAAGAGATGCGGGAGCCGCGAGGTAAGCCAGGACGTGACATCGGAATGCTTCATCCGGACCTTCGAGCGGTACTCGGGGAGCGAGACCGACATTACCCGGATTCTGTTCCGGGTTGCGGATAACCTACTGAAGGATCACTTCCGCGAACGATTGCGAAAGGACCGCTTGGCGGATCGGCTGCGCACAGAGAGGGACGAACAGATCAATCCGAGCCCCGAGACAGATGCGGTCGAGGCCGAGGACGAGTGTGAGACGGTGAGCGCGGCCGGCAGGATCAGGAGTATTCTCGAGGGCTCCGAGCGTCTGAACGAAAACCACAAGCGCTATCTGTTCATGCGCCTCTTTCAGAACAAGATGCCCAAGGAGATTGCCAGCGAACTGTCCACGGATTACGTACAAGTGAAGAACTATCTCCAGTACGGCCTCAAGATACTCAAAGAGGAGCTGAAACGGTGATCGGCGTGGGTCAGACTGGGAGCGGCGCGACCTTCTACTTCCAAAACTTTTTTCATGCTCCCCGGGACCGATGGCGTTATAGTATTGGATGGAAGTGATGTGCAAGAGGTTGAGCGAAGAGGTGAGTGGGAGCTAAGTGGTTGAAATAGCGGAGGCAATATGGCAGATCGACTGAGCGAAATGGAATGCGAGATCATCAAACAGTACAGCGCTGACTTCTCGGAGGGTACTGTCGATCGACGCCTCGGCTGCGCCGGAGAGGTTGAGCTCCGTGCATACCAATTCGGTTACATGCCGCTTGTTGAAAGAATTCGTACGTATTTCCACGTGCGCGGATGCGTCCACTGTTATGCCCGGACAACCGCTCTCGAAGCCGATGACTCTTGTCCGGACGTTCCGATGAGCCTGATCCGAGCGCGAGCACTTACGAAGCTCTCGGAAGGTACTGTGACGACGAGGTCGTGGTGGAAGGCACCCTCCTTCGCGGGCGCGGCGGCGACACTGGCGATCGTGGCGCTTTCGGCCGGCATCTTCATGCGCGGGACAGCCGAGCATTCGCCGGTCTACCGCGGGACTGAGTACCTCATCACAGCCCAGGTCGATCGTGCACCGGGGAAGGCAGTGGTCATCCGGTGGAAGAGCATTGCGAACGCCGCCTACTACAATCTGGATATTTACCGAGCGGACCTCGAGGGCGTGGTTTTCAAGACACGGCTGACTACGACGAAATACGGGCTGAGCGATGAAGAGATGGGCCAGCTGGAAACGGGAAAGTCATACTACTGCCGGATCGAGGCGATGAACGACCTGAACGAACGGCTCGCCGCGTCGCGCAGCATGTCGTTCTCGGTCGGACCCGGGACCTCGGGCATCCTTGCGACATCGGCCGAATAAGTTGACCGTCGCGCGTGAGGGCGGTAGGCGCCGACCCAGGCAGCTGTGTCGATCCGTCTGGTCCTGCTTTCCTGAAAGGCGCCCGTAGGGCTCTAGGCTCGTCGCAGGATTGCGCCTGCGACGAGAGGCCGCGTTGTGGCGCCGGGAGACCGGAAGGGAAAACTGCAGATTGCGCGGATTCCGCAGAGTTCCCGGAGCACGCATCTCGCTTCCGTTTGCGCTCAGCGGTCGGATCTCTGTAACGCCTCAGTGGAGTGGGGCGACTGTCCATCCTTGAACCAGACGTGGGCAAGTCCCCTTCCGGTCCAACGCAAAGACGCAAAGCCACCAAGATCGGTCCAGAGCTTCTTTGCGGCTTTGCGCCTTTGCGTTTGAAAGGGTCTCGATACAATGCCGCTATCCCGACCTCGTCACAACCCATGCGATCACCCCCACACCACTGAGGCACTACGGATCACTGAAATCTGCGGTTGTCCGGCTTCGGTCTCCTGATATAAGATCCCCTGCGGACTGATGGCATTCCCGGTGATCTGCAAGCACTCTGAAAGGAGCATCCGAGGTGGGTAGGACGATGAAGGCAATCGTCAAGGAGACGGCGGGCCCAGGGCTGCGGTTGGTCGACCGACCCGTGCCCGACTACGGGCCCGGGGAGGTACTGATCAAGGTTGATTCCGCATCGATCTGCGGCACGGACGTCCACATCTACGACTGGGACCGGTGGAGCTCAGAGAGGCTGCACCCACCTCTGATCGTCGGACATGAATTCTGTGGAACGATCGATTCATCTGGGCTCGGTGTGAAAGGATTGGCGGCCGGGGACCGGGTCACCGCCGAGATGCACATCAGTTGCGGGGTTTGCTATCAATGCAAGACCGGGCAGGCCCACATCTGCAAAGACGTCGTGATCAAAGGTGTCGACGGAGACGGCTGCTTTGCAGAGTACGTGGTGATGCCGTTCGCGAATGTCTGGAAGCTCCATGCGTCGATCCCCGATGAGATCGGTTCGATCCACGATCCCCTGGGGAATGCGGTGCACACCGTCTTTTCGGCGGAAGTCACGGGATGCTCAGTCGGTGTCCTCGGCTGTGGCCCGATCGGTTGCGCCGCCGTCGCGATTGCCCGGGCGTGCGGCGCAACTCAGGTGCTCGCCGTGGACATCAACCCGTATCGCCTCGACATCGCTCGTCGGATGGGTGCGGACCGGCTGATAGACTCCCGGGAGGCATCAGCCCTGCAGTCGGCCGTGGCTGAGACGACGGGTGGAAAAGGGCTGGATGTCATACTAGAGATGTCCGGGAACCCGGACGCCATCCGTGCGGGGCTCGCGTCTCTGCGCGGGGGCGGCCGCATCGCGCTGCTTGGGCTCCCAAGCAAGCCCGTGGAGATCAACCTTTCGAAGGATGTCATTTTTAAGGGCGCGACCGTGCTCGGCATCAATGGCCGCAAGATGTTCGAGACGTGGTACCGGATGGAGGCGCTCATCGCGAGCAAGCGCGTCGATTTCTCGCCCCTGGTCACGCACCGGCTTCCGATGAGCGGGTTTGAGCGCGGGATGGAGCTGATGAAATCCGGGAACAGCGGCAAAGTCATCCTCGATCCGCGGAGCTGAAGTCGGCGCCGGGGATTGTGGTTTTCGGAGGAGAAATGGCGATCGATGCAGAGCTGCTCGAGATTCTGGCGTGCCCCGTGTGCAAGACCGGTCTGGAATTGAAACCCGACCAGTCCGGCCTGAAATGCAATCAATGCAAGCGGGTCTACCCGATCAAGGACGACATACCGGTCATGCTGGTCGACGAAGCTACGATCGAGGAGTAGCGCGCAGGAACAAGGGTCCCGCCCCCCGGCGATCAGATGACGCGTGCCTTCTCGGACCCGTCGGCGAGAATCCTCGCACTTCGATTTCGGCTTCTCGGCGACATCATTCTGACGACTCCGGCGCTTCGACTCCTGCGTGATCGGTTTCCGAATGCGACGATCGATTACGTGGCGGAGCCGGAATTTGATGAGGTTCTCCGCGGGTTGCCGTCGATCGACGAGGTCGTGCGCTACGATCGAGCGCGCATCAAGAATTCGGTGATGGGTGCCGCCGGCATCGCGTTTGCTCGCTCACTCCGCGGACGTTCCTATGATGTGGCGATCGACCTGCACGGCGGACCGCGCAGCGCGCTCCAGACCCTCGCCAGCGGCGCCCCGTTGAGGATCGGGTACTCGGGCCCTCACGGGGTATTTTGCTACAACAGTAGAATTCCAAGACGACCTCCCGGGGGTCGCATCCACAGCGTTCTCCAGCAGCTACGGCTCCTCGCCCCGCTCGGCATCCATCCCGGCCAGCGGATTCCGTGCGTGGAGATGGCCGAGCCTGGCGGGGAGGCGCACGAGAGGGCGGAGAGACTGGTCGCGCGGGCCAGGGAGTCCGGCTGCGAAGGTATCGCGGCGATCCACGTTCCGTCGGCCAATCCATTTCGCAACTGGGGCGTGGAGAGGATCGCCGGTGTCGCTCGCGGGGTCGCCGCGCTCGGCCTGCGGCCTGTTTTCGTCGGAGGGGCGGATGGGGAGAGCGTGTATCGGCAGATGGTGAGCAGGATTGGGGTGCAGGCTGTGTCGCTCCTGGCCCAGACGACGCCGCTCGAGCTTCGAGCCGTGGTTGCGAGGAGCCGAGTCTTCATCGGCGTGGACAGCGGGCCGATGCATGTGGCCGCCACGACGCCGACGCCGATCGTTGCCGTGTTCGGTCCGAATGTGCCGGAGACGAGTGGACCGTGGACCGACAGGGCGACGATCGTGCAGGAAGCGGTCGACTGTCGTCCCTGCGACCAGAGTCGCTGTGTCTACGGTGACTATCGGTGCTTCGGCAGATTGGACTCGGACCGGATTGTGGGAGCGGTCGAGCGCTGGGTAAAGGCTGACTTGTCGCCGCGCCCGCGGGATCTCCCGGCCAGCCTGTACGGGAACGCGGTCTCGGGATAGAATGCTCGGGATGTTGTGGATGACTGGTTCTTGGCATGAGCTGGCGTGATCATCCGATCCTGCTGAAGGGGCTTCCGGCCTGCTTCATCCTTCTCTTTGTTCTCTCCCTCCCCGTGTCGATCGCGGCAGCGGAGATCTGCCTCGCGGTTCTCTTCGCTCTTCTCGTCGTGACCTTCCGCGGCCGACGTCTCTCGGATGCCGGGACGATCACGGTTCCGCTCATCCTGTACTCAGGCTTCTCGATGATATCGGCCGTATTTTCGCTCAACCTCGAACACAGCCTGCCGGACATCAGGAGCCTGCTGCTGTTCGCGACCCCGTTCATCATCGCCTATTTCAAGGCGTCGATCCCGCGCCTGCGCGATCAGGTGATGGTGCTCTACGTCGGTGCCGGTGCCAGTTCGGCTTACGGTCTCTACCAGTACTGGACGAGCGATGGAGAGCGTGCGACCGGGTTCATGAGTCACTACATGACATTCGCTGAGCAGATGATGATGGTCGGCGGGGTCGCCTTCGCCGCCGTTTTGTACGAGAAGGGGAAATGGCGCTGGGTCTCAGGGTTCGTTCTGGTCCTGCTCGTGGCCGGCTGCGCCGCGTCTCTGACGCGATCCGCCTGGATCGCAATCGTCGCCGGTGTCGTCGCACTCGTCGCGGTCAAGAAACCGCTGTTGACCCTGGCGATCCCACCCGCGGCGGCTCTGATCCTGCTGGTGGCGCCTCCCGAGGTACGGCAGCGTGCGTCTACGATTTTCGATCCGACCATGACGACCAACCGCGATCGGATTCTCATGGTCAAGAGTGGTCTGGCGATGGTGCGAGACCACCCGTTGTTGGGCGTGGGGCCTGACGTCGTCGGGCTCGCCTATCCAGAGTACAAGGCCCCGGAGGCAACACCCGGGGCGGTCCACCTGCACAACAACATCATCCAGATCGCGGCCGAGCGCGGTCTGCCCGCGCTGGCCGCCTGGTTGTACCTCATGGCCGCGGCAGGAATCGCCAGCTACCGGCTCATCCGCAGCAGGCCTGCCGCAGCGCCCTACGCCGCGTCCGCCCTCTTCGCCGTCGTCGGGATGTTTGTGTCGGGTCTGTTCGAGTTCAATTTCGAGGATTCGGAAATCAAGCTGCTCTTCCTCTTTCTCCTCACCCTCATGTTTCTCGCGCGCGAGGGCCATGGAACTGAAGCGCGCTAGGCGGATCGTCTCGGCATTCAGAGGGGCGAGAATCTGCGTCCTCGGTGACGTGATGCTCGACCTCTTCGTGCGCGGCACGGTGAGCAGGATTTCGCCTGAGGCGCCTGTCCCGGTCGTCGAAATCGTCTCGGAGGATTTCTGTCTTGGCGGCGCCGGCAATGTCGCTCACAACATCGCCTCCCTGGGCGGCGACCCGTTCCTGGTCTCCGTGACCGGGAGCGATCACAATGGAGAACGACTCCGCGCGGTGATGGGCCAGTGCGGGCTGCGTACCGATGGTATCTTGAGCGATCCCAGGCGCCCGACTGTCGTCAAAAGCCGCATCATCGCTCACAACCAGCAGATGATCCGCGTGGACCGCGAATGTCAGTCGCCGGTCGCCGCGGGTGTCGTACGCCGACTGGTCGCGATCCTTGAAGAGAACATCAGAGGCTCACGAGCGGTGCTGGTGTCCGACTACGCCAAGGGGACCGTCACACGCGCCACCATTGCGCCGGCTCGCCGCGCCGGCGGAATCCCGGTCCTCGTGGACCCCAAAGTTGCAAGCGCCAACCTCTACAAGGGCGCGACGATCGTGACCCCGAACCTCAAGGAGGCGGAGAGGATGGGTTTGGGGGAGATCGTGGATGACGCCAGCCTGAAGAGGGTGGCCCGGCGAATCATGAGCCGATTGCAGTGCCCGCACTTGCTGATCACGAGAGGCGAGGACGGTATGACGCTCTGCGATCGCGCGTCCGGGGAAGTCACCCACATTCCCGCCCAAGCGCGCGAGGTCTATGACGTGACGGGTGCCGGTGACACCGTGATAGCGACACTTGCCCTGGCCCGCGCGGCGGGAGCCACCTGGCTGGAGGGCGCAACGCTCGCAAACCATGCTGCCGGTATCGTAGTCGGCAGGCTTGGCACCGCGACGGTCACATCGGAGGAGCTGCTGGCGAGTGTCGGCGCGTGACACGGGGCCGTGCAGAGCGTGGAGGCGGAGCCCTGAGCGAAGCGAAGGGGTGAGAGCGTTCTTCCGAGCCACTCTGGTAGGTTCGAGGCGACTGCTCCGTTCCTGCATTCCTCTCCTCCTGCTTTCCTTAGAGGGATCGGGAGGATTCAGCATTGTCAAGAATCTTGCGATTTCGTGTCAACACGCAACCTGTAAGACACTACATCTTCGAGAGTGCGTCGAGCATCAGCTTCGCTTGAGGCACATTCGGGTCGTTCGCTGGCGCGATCTGCAAGAATTTCTCGAATGTGGCTTTCGCCTCCGGTATCTTACCCAGGTTCACGTACGCGGTTCCGAGCCAGTAGTGAGCGGAGGCGTGGTCAGGCTTGAGCTGGATTGCCTTTTCCCAGGCGGTGACGGCTTCCGGGATCCTGGAGTTGTTGAAATTCGCCGACCCCAGGTTGAAGAAGGTCTCGGGTTCGCCGGGGTCCACCTTCGCCGCCTGTTCGAAGGCATCGATGGCTGCCGGATACTTCTTGAGATCCATGCTGACGTGTCCGAGATTGAACCACCCGGCAAAGCTCGACGGATCCGCCTGAGTGGCTCTCGCAAATGCGGCCTCGGCCTCGGCGAGTTTGTTCAGCTTCTCGAGGGCGAGGCCGAGACGGGTGAGGTAGGCGGGGTTGTCCGGCTCGGCCTCGAGCGCTCGGGCGAACGCCGCGACCGCCTCCTCGTGCTTCCCCTCTTCGAAGAGGGTTGTTCCCTGCATGGCGTCCTTTGTTCCGGGACTCTCTTTGACTGCAGCCATTTTCGGCATCTCGATGAGCTCGAGATCGAGGACGGTCGCTTCGCCCAGCCCAACCTTCCACTCAGCGGACTGCGGAAGATAGCCCTCCATGCTGGCTTCGACAACGTACGTACCCACGGCCAGGCCAATTTGCGAGTAGAGCCCTTTCTTGTCGGTCTTCACATTGAAGGTGATCTTCGACGAGCCCTTGGCCGATATTTTGACGTTCGCCCCGGTCAGCGGCCCGATTCCCTTGGCTGTGACGGTACCCGTGAGCCGGCCGGTGGTGTCCGCGAAAGCGATGAATGCAAACAGGCACATCAGAGCCGTGACAAGAGTCTTCCTCATCATTGCCTCCCTCAAGCTAGAGTCTGTGCGCGTAAATGGGGAAACCCCGCACCAGCTCGCGCACCTTTTCTCCGACCATCTTCTGAATCGATTCATCGTCGACCTTGTCGAGCACGTCGGCGATGAGAGTACCAATCGTCTCCATCTCGGGTTCCTTCATGCCACGCGTGGTCAACGCTGGTGTGCCGATGCGCAGGCCGCTCGCCACCATCGGCGGGTTCTTGTCGAACGGGATCGTGTTCTTGTTCACGGTAATCCCGGCGCGGTCCAGGGCTGCCTCGGCCTGTTTCCCCGTCAGCCCTTTCGAGAAGACATCGACGAGGAAAAGGTGATTGTCGGTTCCTCCGGAGACGATTCGATACCCTCTCTCGGCAATGACCCTGGCCATCGTGGCGGCGTTAGCGCAGACCTGCTTCTGGTACTCCACGAATCCAAGCTCCATGGCCTCCTTGAGGCAGACGGCCTTCGCCGCGATGACGTGCTCAAGCGGGCCCCCCTGGCCGCCCGGGAAGACCTGCCTGTCCAGCTCCTTGGCGAACCGCTCGCGGCAGAGGATCAGTCCACCCCGCGGTCCGCGCAAGGTCTTGTGCGTGGTGGTTGTTACGAGGTCAGCGTGAGGCACAGGCGACGGATGGACCCCAGCTGCGACCAGCCCCGCGATGTGCGCCATGTCGACGATCATGATGGCGCCGGCTCGGCTGCATGTCTCCTGGATCCGCGCGAAATCGATCACACGCGGATAGGCGCTCGCCCCGACCATGATCACCTTCGGTCGGTGCTGGTCGGCCAAGGAATCCAGCTCATCGTAGTCCAGGAGCTCGGTCTCCTGCCGGACACCGTACGGGACGACCTTATACATCTGGCCGGAGAAGTTCAGGGGATGACCATGGGTCAGGTGACCTCCGTGAGAGAGGTTCATTCCCATGAGCGTATCGCCGTGCCGCATGGTGGCCATGTAGGCCGCGATATTCGCCTGGGTTCCGCTGTGTGGCTGCACGTTGGCATGTTCGGCCGCGAAGAGCTTCTTGGCGCGGTCTCTCGCGAGGCTCTCGGCGACGTCGACGAATTCGCAGCCGCCGTAATAGCGGCGCCCGGGATACCCTTCAGCGTACTTGTTGGTGAAGATCGATCCCAGGGCCTCCAGGACTGCCTCGGAAACGAAATTCTCGGATGCGATCAGCTCGAGCTGGGTCTCGAGGCGACGGGTCTCGGCGAGAAGTGCCGCATGGATTTCGGGGTCGGCGGCGGCCAGATTTCGTCTGATGTGTTCATGTGCGTTCACGTTTGCTCTCCGTCTATTTTGTTAATGCGGCGCAGATGCCTGCCGCCCTCGAATCCGGTCGCCATCCATTTCTCGACGATGCGGCGTGCTTGTTCGGCGGTTGTCAACCGAGCTCCCAGCACCAGAATATTGCTGTCATTGTGCTGGCGCGAAAGGCGAGCCATGTCTTCGTCACAGCAGAGCGCCGCGCGGACACCGGGGAACCGATTCGCCGCGATCGACATCCCGATTCCGCTCCCGCAGATCAGGATCCCCTGTTCGTATCGGCCGGCCGAAACGCCCCCGGCGAGCTCGCGGGCCACATCAGGGTAGTCGTTCGGATTCTCGTCGGGACACCCGAGGTCGAGCACCTCGATCGACTGCGCCTCCAGGAACCGCTTCAGCTCGCTCTTGAGTTTGAACCCGGCGTGATCCGAGCCGATCGCTACCATCATGCGCAATATAGCCCACTGCTCGCCGCTGAATCAAACGAGTTGCGCATGGTGGTGTTTGAACGTAGAATTTGTCCCAAGCAGATGGCACAGTTGAAGGTCCTGGTCGTCGAGGACAGCCCGACGCAACAACTCAAGACTCGTCTTCCCTTACTCAATGCGGGCTACGAAGTGGTCGTCGCGGCAAACGGCGAGGAGGGGTACCAGGCCGCGCTGGCAAACAAGCCGTCCGTGATCCTGCTCGACATGGTCATGCCCGTTTGTGACGGACCCGGCATGCTGGCCAAGATCAAGGACGCTCCCGAGCTCCGCGACATTCCCGTGATCATGCTGACGGCCACCTCCGAATCAGAATCCATCATGAATGCGATTTCGATGGGGGCGAAGGACTATATAGTCAAGCCATTCTCGATCGAGGTGTTTGAACAGAAGCTGACCAAGTTCTTCCGCCATCTCAACCCCAATCTGAGCCAGACCGAACGGATCGCGGCCGAGATCGACCGGAAGATCATCCGATACGACGAGTACGAGGGGGCGCACTTGTTCGAGGTCAAACCGGACAATATGAAGCTCGGCCTCAAGTTGGTCTTCTCCTATATCCGGCGCTTCCTGGCCATCGGCGAGCGTAATTTCGTGATCGACTTCTCTTCGTACCCGTCGCTTCCGGATGAGGCGATGACTACGCTCGTGGCCTGCATGTCCTCGCTGCAGAAGGGATCTGAGATCGTTCGCTTCATCGTGACGAATCCCAAGGTCCAAGGGCAGCTCCAAAGCGCGCCGGACACGGCCTACGTCGGGATTCTGCGAAGTCGGAAAGAAGTCGTGCGGCACGGCTTCTGAGTTCAAAGTTCAAAGTTCAATGCTCCACCCCGGAACGGCGGGCGCCGGTGTGGGCCTGAGCGCCGTCGGTCCCGTCGCATGAACATATTGCGGTCTGGGCACTCTCGCTTCACCCGAATCACCCGGGGCGCCTCCGGGTACTTTGAACTTTGAACTTTGAACTTTGAACTTCTTGCACTATGTTATCGCGGTGACAGAGCACCAGATTCGGAGTGATGCGGAATTCATCCTGAGGGCGAGCAAGGTCCTCAACTCGACACTGGATTTCGATGAGCTGCTGACGCGGATTGTTGAGCTCACGGCCGAGGCGGTCGGTGCCGAGACCGGTTCGCTCCTTCTCTACGACGAACGGCGCGGCGGACTGATCTTCGAGGTCGCGTTGGGTGAGAAGGGGGATCTGATCAAGGAGTTCGTCGTCGGGCCGGGCCAAGGAGTGACGGGAAGGGTGTTCGAGACCGGAGAGCCTGCGGTCGTCAACGACACTCAGTCGTACGCCGCGTTCTCGGGGACGATCGACAAGAAGGTGGGGTTCGAGACCCGTTCGATCCTTTGCGTTCCTCTCCTGCTGCGCGGAAGGACGATCGGCGTGGTCGAAGCGATCAACAAATCGCGGGCCCGGCTTTTCGACGATCAGGATCTGCGGATGATGCGATCTCTCGCGGACCTCATCGCCATCGCGATCGACAACAGCCGACTGTACTTGCAGGCCAGGTTGGAGAGGCTCGAGAACCAGTCGCTTCTGGAAGTGGCCAAGCGGGTCAACTCGGCCCTGAAGCTCGACCAGGTCCTCCAGATGATCGCCGACTCGATGCATCAGGTCATCCACTTCGACGCGCTGGCCATCTACCTGGTCAGACCAGGCACACGGGACATAGACCGCCTCATCCTGAACGGCTTCGACGAGCACCAGCACGATTCTGTGAGGCTGAAGGTGGGAGAAGGGATCGTGGGGTGGTGCATCAGCAATGGCGAGTCCACTCTCGTGGCCGATGTTTCCCGCGACCCACGATACGTGAAGGCGCGCGACGAGACGCGTTCAGAGATTGTCGCGGCTCTGTTTGTCGGGGGCCGCTGCATCGGTGCGATCAACCTCGAGAGCAACCGCATGTCCGCCTGGGATCAGCACCAGCTCGAGCTGCTCCGCGCATTTGCCGGACAGGTGTCTATCGCGATCGAGAAGGCGATGCTGCACCAGGAGCTCCTCGAGAAGAAGGAGCTCGAGCAGGAGCTCAACGTGGCCCACCGCATCCAGCGCACGTTCCTGCCGCGTCACCAGCCCGTCATCCCTGGCTACGATGTCGCCGGCCTGAACATCCCATCCGAGAAAGTCGGCGGTGACTACTACGATTTCATCCGGATCATCGACACACAGCTCGGAATCGTGATCTCCGACGTCTCCGGAAAGGGGATCCCGGCCGCGCTGATCATGGCGAGCTTCAGGGCGAGCCTGTTGGCCGAAATCCGGAACAACTTCGCCATCCGCACGATCATGGCCAAGGTCGGGAAGCTTCTGCGGGAGTCCATTGAGCCACACCACTTCGTGACGGCTCTGTACGGAGTCCTCGACATCCCCAACCGTGTTTTCACTTACGCAAACGCGGGGCACAACCCGGCAATCCTCATCCGCGCAGATGCGAGTGTCAAGTTCCTCAAAGACGGCGGCCTGCCCCTCTGCGTCCTCGAACAAGCCACCTACGCTGAAAAGCGCTTGCAACTGCGGGTCGGAGACCTCCTCGTGTTCTACACCGACGGAGTGACCGAGGCGTTCAACGAGCAGGAGGAGGAGTTCGGGCTCGAACGCCTCATCGCGGCTCTCCTGGCCGTCTACCCTCTGAGCGCTCGAGACATCGTGGGGAGTGTCGCACAGGTCATCAGGGAATTCAACGGTACCGCTAGCCCCTCCGATGACCTCACTCTCGTAGCCCTCAAGTGCGTCCCCATTTGAGGGACTAGGGGCTAGGGACTAGGGTCCGGACCGATCTTGGCGCGGATCGGACACCACGTGGGTGCGACGCTTGCCTGACCCCCGGTGGGGTGGCTTCTTGATGGTCCGGAGATCGGTTCAATCCTTCACGGTGCTGACAATCTCTTGTCAAGGTCTCGGCGCTGTGGGCGTAGTCCCCAGCCCCTAGC
This sequence comes from Acidobacteriota bacterium, assembly GCA_016191015.1. GTDB lineage: Bacteria > Acidobacteriota > CAIWXX01 > CAIWXX01 > CAIWXX01 > JACPPM01. Next base: position 20,461 of record JACPPM010000301.1, read on the forward strand.
CCCTAGCGCCTACTTTTCATTCTGGCAGCCGGCACGGGCGTTATAGGAATGTATGCCTGTGCGGACGGGTCTGGAGAATTGACGAACCCCTCGTTGCCACGCATCGTGAAGGCCAGGACTTTTGGCTCTCTGGCGGGAGCTGGGTCTTCAGCCGCGGGCTCGGCGTGCCCCACAGAGATTCCGAAGCGCATACAGAGCACCACAGAAGACGCGCTCCCTCAGAGAGATCATGAGAGGGGCGATTCCGGTATTCCAATCAACTTATCCCATGGGGAGAGGAGACCAGGCGAGATGAAGAAGTGGTTTGGGGCCACGTTCCTGGCCGTGATGGTCGGGGGGACGGCGTCGGCCGCGGTCCGGTTCGTGCCGATGGAGGAGATCGCGGCCGAGGCGGACACGGGAGTCGTCGGGCGGGTTGTTGACAAGTATTGTGCGTGGGACAACGAGCACAAGATGATCTGGACTCACTACATCGTGGACCAGATGCAGCACGTATTCGGCAAAGACGTTGAGGCCCGGTTCGAGCTCAACTTCGCCGGCGGCACGGTTGACGGCAAGACGATGATTGTCACCGAGACGCCGGAGCCCGAGATCGGTCAGGAGTACGTTTTCTTCGTGTACGACGCCACGAAGAAGTTCTCGGCGGCGACAGTCGGGCACTTCCAGGGCCTTTTCAAGATTGTCCGGAACCCGCAGACCGGCTTCACGCAGCTCGTCAACGGCGAAAACCGGCTCGTGGGTGGAGACGAAGATGGCCGGATCATTGCCGGCCCCGGCGTGACCGTGGATGCAGACAACCACATTCATCTCGCCCCGCTCAGCAGGGAGGAAGCCGGCACGCCTGAAGCCGAGCCGGTCATCCGCGACTATCGCGGCCAGATCGTCCCGGAGGGCGCGCGCGCCATCGCCGATGCGCCAGGAGAGAAGCCCCTGGCCCCGATCGACGCCGACGCGTTCATTGACTATATGCGCGATCTGCGCGCACGCATCCGCGGTGAGAAGTAGGAGGGCGCGATGAAGAAAACACTCGTTTCCCTGGTTCTCCTTCTCATCGCGGTTTCCCCAGCTCTGGCCCAGAACAGCGCCGACTGGCACGGGTGCTGGTGCGGCGGCTATTCGACCTCGCCCAAGACAGTGTACTGCTACGAGGGCTCCGGGTTCTCCGGCGGCTGCACGTCGCAGATCAACTACTGGAACACCCACGCGGGGGTGTTCAGCCTGGGAGCCAACCTGAGCGCGATCGGTGCCCCGGGCAACGGCAAGAGTGAAGTCAACTGCCCGATCACGACATCGCAGGCAAGCAGCGTATACGGATACTCGATGCAGTCGTCTCTGTACGGTGTCGCCTTGATGGAGCCTTCCTCAGCCTTCGGGAACTTCAACGAGTGCGAGTCGATCGGTTCACCGAACGGCCAGCCCTCCGGCCAAGGATGCACCACCTGGACGCAGGCTGACGTGCTCATCAACGCCAGCTTCTCGTCGGGCTGGACTACCTCGTACACCGCCTATGACGGCAAGGCCGTCGTCGCCACGACCGTGCTCCACGAAGTGGGTCACACCCTCGGCTTCCATCACGTCTTCCAGCACTTCTCGACAATGAACTACATGGAAGACGACAGCGGATGGTTCGTGACGCGGATCGACGCCAATTCCGTGCGCGACCATTATCCGACGGTCGCCAAGAGCGTGACCGACGCGGCCGTGTATCCGTTCAAGTACGGGTCGAGCCAGTACGCCGAGACCTACGCCACCTTTTCGCCGACCTCCGTCGCGGCGGGCGGCACCGTGTCGGTATCGAACCTGCGAGTGGAGAACGTCGGCAACGCGTCGAGCCTTTCGAACGTTGTGGTGACCTTCTACCTCTCCACCGACAGCAGCATCACCACCTCGGACACGGCGATCGGGACCATGAGCTGGTCCTCGTTCTCGACCTGGTGGGAGTCATCCTCGGCCATCAATCTGACGGTTCCGACTGGCACAACGGCGGGCACGTACTACATCGGTGGAATCGTGACCGTGAACGGGTCACAGGATTCCGTAAGCCTCAACAATTCCTTCGTGGTCCGCACCCGTAGCGGCTCGTCGGGAACCCCCCGCGCGCTCACGGTTTCCACGGGCGGCGGCGGCGGCGGCGGCACGACGATGAACGAAACCGAGTCGAATAACTCGCGGACATACGCCAACGTCGTTTCGACCTCCGGCACACAGGTCACCGGCTATATCAGCAGCTCGAGCGACGTCGACTACTTCAAGGTGACGATTCCGGGGAAGAAAACGCTCTCGGTGGCTGTCACGGTCCCGGCGACGACCTCGATCGACTACGACGTCCGCCTCTACAACAGCAGCGGCTCTTACCTGACGGGCTCGGAGCAGGATGCCGGCATCAACGAGGCCTTCACCTACTACAACTCATCCAGCTCCTCACGGGTGTACTACATCAAGGTCTATCGCTACACGGGGTACTCGACGACCCTGCCCTATGTGATGACCGTGAGCTGGTAGCTCAGAGTCTCGCACCGACGAGGGGAGCCTGGTTCCCGCCAAGCTCCCCTTTTTCGTCTTCGGACGGACGCGCCGCAGCGATCGTACCCCCAGACATGCATGGACACGGGCAATGATGCCGGGTACTATCTTCTCGAAGCCGGCGATTTGGGCAAGGGAGCGATCTGGTGCTACTGCGCGCTGCGAAAGTCTTCTGTCTCCTCTTCTTGGTCTTCATCGGCACGCCCTGCTGGGGGCTCGATCCGTCGAAGGCCTTGACACAGTACCGGCATGATGTCTGGCAGACCCGCGACGGGCTGCCCCAGAGCAGCGTCGAGTCGATGGTGCAGACCCGGACCGGGTATCTGTGGCTCGGCACGCAGGAGGGGCTCGCTCGTTTCGATGGCGTTCGATTCGCGGTGTATGACAAGAGCAACACCAAGGCCATTCGGCACAATCGCATCCTCGCTCTCCTCGAGGACCGCCGAGGGTCACTCTGGATTGGAACGGAAGGCGGAGGCCTTGTCGAGCTCAGCGACGGGCTTTTCCGCAACTTCTCCAAGAGTGAGGGGTTGCCCGACGAGCGCGTATTAGCGCTGGCGGAGGATCATGATGGCAGGCTCTGGGTGGGCACCGGCAGCGGGCTTGCGTGCTACCGGGACGGTACGGTCGACGCGGGAAGGAGCGTGCCGGAGCTCATCGGCACGCCCATCGAGTCGCTGGCGGTCGCCGCAAATGGGAAGCTCTGGATCGGCACGGCAGGACGTGGGCTCTTTCGTTACGATCATGCGCAGGTCGAGCGGGTGGGGCCCGATGGAGAGGCTCAGAGCACGGTCGCCAAGGTCTTCTGCGACGCGGACGGGAGCGTCTGGTTCGCCTCGAATGCGCGTCTCTATCGCCTCCAAGAGGGACCGAGCGCGCGGGTTGATGAGCAGTCGTGGGCCCGCTGGGGGAGCATCGGCGAAATCTACCGGGACCGCCAAGGCTCTCTCTGGGTTGGAACCGACGCCGGCGTTGTGAGGTTTCGGGATGGTCGTGTGGAGTCCTACTCGGTCAAGGACGGTCTCTCCAACGACGTCATCCACTGCATTCTCGAAGACCACGAAGGCAGCCTCTGGATCGGTACGATGGACGGCGGCTTGAACAGATTCGCAGACGGTGCCTTCACGACGTACTCGACGGCTGAAGGGCTCTCCCACGACATCGTCAGTCCGATCTATCAGGATCGGGAAGGGCGCATCTGGATCGGGACGCGCGGAGGCGGCGTCAACTGCTATGCACGCGAGGGATTCACGACCTACACAGCGAGGGACGGGCTGGCCGACGACTTCGTCCAAGCCATCGTCCAGGATCGCGAGGGGACACTGTGGTTCGGCACGAAACGCGGCGGCCTTTGCAGCCTCCGCGAAGGCAGGTTCAAAACCTACACCGATCGCGACGGTCTTCCGATCGCATCCGTGCGCGCGCTCTTCGAGGATCGGCGCGGCGATCTTTGGGTTGGGACTCTGAACCACGGCCTCGCCCGATTTCGGGACGGCGGATTCCAGTTGTTCACGACGAAGGACGGCCTGACCAACAACACCGTCTTTTTCATCCTCGAAGACCATGAGGGTACCGTCTGGTTCGCCACCAACGGCGGCGGTCTCAACTACTACCGCGACGGCCGATTCGGCGCGATCACGACGAAAGAGGGTCTCTCGATCGACATCGTCAACACACTCCATGAAGACGCCGCCGGCACACTGTGGATCGGAACATATGGCGGCGGGCTCAACCGGCTGACGCACGGGCGCCTGTCCTCCTACACGACCCGCGAGGGTCTTTTCGATGATGCCGTCTTCCGAATCCTCGAGGACGGCAGCGGCAATCTCTGGATCTCGTGCAACAAAGGAATCTACCGCATCGCGAAGCATCAGTTCGATGAGCTGGATCGGGGCGGGAGGCGTTTGCTCGAACCCGCCGCGTTTGGCGTCGTTGACGGGATGAAAAACCGTGAATGCAACGGTGCCGATCAGCCGACCGGCTGGAAGATGCGCGACGGGACGCTCTGGTTCCCGACCATCCAAGGTGCCGTGATGGTCGACCCCGCGCATCTGCCCACGAACACGCTTCCCCCGGCGGTTGTCATCGAGGAGCTGCGCGTGGACGACCGCGTTGCCGGCATCGCCGCAACCCCGGAAATCCCTCCCGGGGCTCAGAGGGTCGACATCCAGTACGCGGGGCTGAGCTTCCGGGTGCCGGCGAGGGTTCGTTTCCGCTACAAACTCGAAGGGTTCGACGGCGACTGGGTCGATGCGGGCGCACGGCGGACTGCCTACTACACGCGCCTGCCACCGGGCTCATACCGGTTTCGCGTTCAGGCCTGCAACGATAGTGGTGTCTGGAACACGGTCGGTGCCACGCTCGGCCTCGTGATCATTCCCCACATCTATCAGAGGCCGTTATTCTACTTCGCGCTCATGGCGGTCGCTGCCATCCTCGTGATTTCTATCCATCGCCTACGGGTACAGCGGCTGAAGAGACGCGAACGAGAGCTCGTCGAGATCGTTGAACAGCGAACGCAGAGTCTGCGGCTGGAGATGGAGAGGACCGCCCGGGCGCTCCGCGAGGCGGAGGAGCAGCGGGAAATCGCACATGCGGCCAAGACCGAGGCCGAAGCGGCCAACCGGATCAAGAGCTGGTTTGTGGCGAACACGAGCCATGAGCTGCGCACGCCGATCAACTCGGTCCTCGGCTATAGCGAGATGCTGATAGAGGAGGCCGAGGAGAGCGGGAATCTCGTCGCCATCCCTGACCTGAGAAAGATCCACGCCGCCGGGCGACATCTTCTCGGGTTGATCAACGACATCCTGGACCTTTCGAAGATCGAGGCCGGCAAGCTGGACCTGCAACTCGACACTTTTGACCTGGGCGCGTTGGTCGAAGAGGTCGCTGCGAGTGTGCGGCCGCTCATCGAGAAAAACGGCAACGCGCTTGCCGCCGATGGAACTGATGTGGCCGGATCGATCTGCGCCGACCCCGCTCGCGCCCGCCAGATCCTGTTGAACCTCTTGAGCAACGCGGCGAAGTTCACGCGTGACGGGGAGGTGCGTCTCGAGGTGAGGCGCGAGACGGATCGCGTGTTGATGCGTGTCATCGATACGGGCATTGGAATGACGTCCGATCAAATCGCGCGGCTCTTCCAGGCGTACACTCAAGCTGGCGCAGATACGAGCCGCAAGTACGGCGGCACCGGCCTCGGGCTCGTCATCAGCAGGCGTCTCGCCCAAATGATGGGCGGCGAGATCTCGGTGGAAAGCGCGCCGGGCAAAGGCTCCACGTTCACCCTGACGCTCCCGGCGCGAACACCGGCGGGCGAAAAGGAGGATCGCGGTGGCTCGAGGATGGCCGCTGCACAGTAGTCCACACTAGTCCGGAGGCGCACCGCCGCGCACGCAGGTCCCATCCTCACTACCACCAAGTCACCATGGCACCAAGAAACTACCAAGGGGTTTCTCTCCCTCATTCGTGCCCCTTGATGTCTTCGTGGTCCGGACGTCAGCTCCGGCATCCAGACGGTTGAGATGACCTGGGCCAGGAATGAGCGAGAAGGCACCTATTGGCCGGGCCTGAGCACCTGGCGTATCGCGTCCAGCCGGGTCGTCCCTTCAGAGTGAGTGGGCACGATCCAACCCCCTTCCGAGAGCTCGTTCCACGCATACATGATGATCGTGCTGGCCTCAGCGGATGCAGGATTGCCCCTGATCCACTGTACGCCTTCGCCCAGGTGCGTCGCTATCTGCTCGGCGGTCGCGTACTCCACAACAGGGCCTGAGGTATACCCGCCATATCCCCAGACATCATCCCGATGCGGTCTCGGATCCCAGCCGGCGCTCACGGTAGGGATCGCTTTGAGTCCCGCATCTCGAAAGCTATTCCACAGTGCGCTGTCTGCCTGCGCCAAGGCATCATAGGGGAACCAAGTATAGTTGTCCGGGTCCTCGTAGCCCCCGGGAATCGGGCTCGTATAGGACGTCACCGCATTCACACCGAGCTCCGCGACAGCCCGTTCCCCCTCATCGGCTGACCAGACCAACGCGGCGATGTACGGGTTCTTCATCCCGGCGCGTCGCGCCTTCTTGCGAAAATCGTCCAACATCTGCCGCAGCTTCCGCCAACTGCCCAAGATCTTTTCCGGATCTTCTCCCGCCAGCCAGAAGAACACGAGTGGCCTGCGTCTCATGACCCTCTGGTAGGACGGTTCCTGCATCTGGCCTATTGCCTCCTGCACTTCGAAGTCCCAGTTGTGCTGGCCGAAGTAGTAGTCACCGGACCCCGGCATCCCCATCATCAGCGAAAACTTCACCTTGGACTTGAGCTGGCTGGAGAGGTAGTACTTCCGACTGCGGTTCATGTCCTCTGCCTTCCACCCGTTTGTGGGGTCGACCAGCGGATTGCCTTGTGGGTCCCGAAGGACGTACATGTTGAAGATCCAGAAATCGATGCCACCCGCGGCCGCATACGCGATCTCCTGATCCATGACCTCCTGAGAATCGGAGAAGGCCTCGAGCTGTCCGTCCGCGAGCGTCCTGGCATAGAAGGGATGGCGGTAGCGCCACTCATCGGGTGCCAGGACTGAAACGTACGGAGAGCCGCGGTACCAACCGTCCCAGCGGATCGCCCCCACAAGAGCGTTTCCCTTCTTCACCGGTACACCTGCGTGGCGGGGGGCGGCGGTCTCGAGATGTGGACAGCGGTCACCCGACCCGCTGCGATCCCGGGCCACGCTAGCCGATGCATGCCCGCTCGCGAAGACGGGCTCGATGGGCGGCGCGAAGGCGATCGCGATTGAGAGCGAGAGTGGGGCGCAGGGTTTCATCCTATCCTCCTTGGTGGTACGTCGTACTGAGTCATATCTGCCATTCCCGAATACAGAGGGTGCACAACCCATGCCAGCGGCCGAATCGACCCCATCTGCATGCCAACTCTCGCGGTTCCGGCGATGCGACGGGAGTCCGAATTCGAATTTCAGAGAGTCGAGATCGAAAGCCGTATGGTGTCGCAGAATTTCCTCACTCGCGCTGGCGTCTCTACCATCCGGCACGTTCATGCCCGCTTTGCCAGCATGAGCCCGCTTTGCTAGTATTGCGCCCTTCGGTGGAGGGAGGATGGAGGAGTCGCGGGCGATCGGAGCAGCGCGTGAGGTGCCGCGTGCAATTGATGTTGCCAACTTCGTGCGCCTGGAACACACGCTTTTCTCTCTGCCCCTGTTGTTTGCGGGGGCGCTGCTGGCTGAACAGGCCTGGCCATCGGTGCGGACTTCACTCCTGATCGTCGCCGCAGGGACCGGCGCTCGCACCGCCGCCCTCGCCCTGAACCGCATCATCGACCGCCGGATCGACGCGGCCAATCCGCGGACTCGCGTGCGCGAGCTGCCGGCCGGGAAACTGAAGATCGGGCAGGCGTGGGGCGTCTGCGTCGCGGGCATCGCTCTCTACCTCGCCTCCGCGGGCTTGCTCGGGCGCCTGACCCTCCTCCTCTCCCCAATCCCCCTCATCGTCTTCACCTGCTACCCGTATCTGAAGCGATTCACGACCCTCGCTCACTTCGGCGTCGGTCTCGGCCTGGCCCTGGCTCCTCTCGGCGCCTGGGTTGCAGTGACGCAGCGGATCCTGCCAGACCTGCCTATCGGGTTGCTCACGCTGTTTACACTCCTGTGGGTCGCAGGATTTGACATCATCTATGCCACGCTCGACATCGAGTTCGACCGCAGCCATGGGCTTCACTCGATACCCGCGCGCATCGGATCAAAAGCCTTGTTGATCGCGGCCTTTCTGCACCTGCTCGCCCTGCTGTGCCTGCTCGCTCTCGCGATGACCTCTCTGGACGGCTTCTATCGCTACTACGCGCTGGGCGCCGTTGGTGTGCTTTTCGCCGTCGAGCACTTCTTCTCCCGTAAGGTCAACTTCGCATTCTTCCACGTCAATTCGGTATTAGGATTCTTCGTTCTCCTGTTCATTGTCGCGGGGGTGCAACGGTGAGGGTCCTCGTCGGTGTGACAGGGGCGTCGGGGGCACCGTATGCTCTGGAATTCCTGAAGCGCTGCCACGAGGAGAAATACGTCGTCTTCAGCCGCTGGGGGCGGGAGGTGTTCTTCGAGGAGACCGAGATCAAGCCATCCGATTTGGACCCGCTCGTTTCCAAGATCTTCAGAGACGAGGATCTGCGCGCGCCGTTTTCGTCGGGCAGCAACTTTTTCGATGCCTACGTCATCATCCCTTGCTCGACCTCTACGTTAGGCAAGATCGCGGCCGGTTTCGGCGACACGCTGATCACGCGGTGCGCGCAGGTGGCCATGAAGGAACGGCGCAGGATGGTCCTCTGTGTTCGCGAAACCCCGATGTCCAGCCTGCAGCTCGAGAACGCGCTCGAGCTCTCCCGGAACGGAGTCATCATCATGCCTGCCTCTCCGCCCTTCTATTCGAAGCCCAAGGACAAGGATGAGCTGATTGGCGGGTACGTCGAGCGCGTCTGTCAGGTCCTGGGGCTCCCTTCGAACTACCACTATCGCGAGGAAGAGCTCGATTGAGCACGCAGCCCCCTTACGAAAGCTTGAGAGAATTCGTCGCGACGCTCAAGCGGGAGGGTGAGCTCGTCGAAGTCAGCACTCCCGTCGATCCGGCTCTCGAGGCCGGTGAGATTTCGATGCGGGTGGTCAGAGAGGGCGGACCGGCACTGCTTTTCAGGAACCCTTCCGGAGCGGCGTGTCCACTGCTCACGAACCTGTTCGGAACGAGTCGGAGGATCGAGCTGGCGCTCGGTGAGGCACCGGCGGCATTGGGCGCCAGGCTCCTCGAGTTCCTCGAGGCTCTGCAGCCGCCGACGATCAAGGCGCTGATCGCGCGCCGCAAGCTCGGGATGCGCCTCCTAGCCGCGAGAACCCGGGTCGCCTCCGAGAATCAGGACTTCGTCTACGAAGACCCCGATCTCGCACGACTCCCGATCCTCACGTGCTGGCCCGAAGATGGCGGCCGCTTCGTTACGTTCCCGCTCGTTCTGACACATCATCCCCACACGGGCCGGCGCAATCTCGGCATCTACCGGATGCACGTCTTCGACCGCGCCACCACCGGTATGCACTGGCAGATCGAGAAGGGGGGCGGATTTCACTACGCGGCAGCGGAGCGTGATGGGCGGAGCCTGCCCGTGGCGGTTGTCATCGGGGCCGATCCCGCGGTCATGCTCTCCGGCGTCTTTCCTCTGCCTGAAAACGTCGACGAGCTCGCTTTCGCCGCCTTCCTCAGAGGCAAGCCGCTCAGGCTGGCGAAATCACCATCCTTCCCGCATCCGTATCCGCTCGAGGCCGAGCTCGTGCTCGAGGGCGAGGTGGCTCCGCGAGAGCGCCGGATGGAGGGGCCGTTCGGTGACCATTTCGGGCACTACTCGGGCGCGGCTGAATTCCCGGTCTTCCGCGTGAATCGTGTGCGGAGGCGCAGGGATGCAGTCTTCGTTGCGACGATCGTCGGGAAGCCGCCGCAGGAGGACAAATACCTGGGGATGGCAGTGAACGAAATGATGGCCCCGCTTGTGCGGCTTGTTCACCCTGAGGTCAGCGATCTGTGGGCGTATCCGGGCGCTGGCTTCCACAATCTGGCCGCGGTGGCGGTGGGCGAGCGGTACCACAAGGAAGCCATCAAGACGGCGCTGGGGTTGATGGGGCAGGGACAGATGAGTCTGACCAAGTGCATGGTGCTGGTCGGGGAGGGCGTGAATGTCAGATCCTTTCCCGCGCTGCTCAGGGAGATGCGGCACTATTTCGATCCCGCGCGGGATTTCATTCTTCTCAAGACGACGCCATACGACACGCTGGACTTCTCCAGCTTCGAGATGAACCTGGGAAGCAAGATGATTGTCGACGCGACGCCGGGACCGAAGGTTTCGGTGAACGGCGCGGGGCCGGCCGCGTTTCCGGGGGCGATCGAAGAGCGGTTCATTGAAGACATGCTATTCGTTGTGAAAGTGCGCGACAGGGATGCGGCAGTGGCAGCCCTGCCGGGCTACCTCAAAAGTGGTCGCGGAACTGCTAGAATCGTTGCCTTGGTTGGAACGGACACGGATCTGGCTGATGAGGAAAACCTGCTCTGGGGCATCTTCACCAGGTTCGAGCCGGCCAGGGACGTGTACTTCGAGGAGATCGAGATGAGAGGGGTAGCGCCGGTTTACCGAGGCGGGATGGGAATTGACGCGACCTGGAAGCCAGGCTATCCGAAGCCGTTGTCGATGGACGAGGAGATCGTCCGGAAGGTGGACCGGAGATGGAACGAATACGCAATCGAGTCACGGACCCGGCGCTGAAAGGGATCCTGCAAAAGTTGCAGGATGGGCGGCGACTGGACTTCGAAGACGGCATGGCTCTGTTCGCGACGCCGGACTTTCTGGGCCTGGGCGCGATGGCGAACGATGTCAAGGAGCAGAAGACTGGGGAGGATGCGTACTTCGTCGTCAATCGCCAGATCAACCCGTCGAATATTTGCGTCCTGAGCTGCAAGTTCTGCGAGTTCGCGGCGAAGAAGGGCGACTCGAAGGCATACGAGATGAGCCTCGACGAGATCCTCGCGCGGTGCGGCGACGATGTCGCCGAAGTCCATATCGTCGGCGGGCTGCACCCGGACTGGCCTTTCGACGTGTATCTCGACATCGTCCGCACGATCAGGAAGAATTTTCCGAGGATTCAGATCAAGGCGTACACTGCTGTCGAAGTGGATTTCTTCTCCCGAATCGCAAAGTTGTCGGTGGAGAAGGTGCTGGAGAGGCTCCGGGAGGCCGGCATGGACACGATGCCGGGCGGAGGTGCCGAGGTGTTTTCCGAACGCGTGAAGAAGGATCTGTTTCCGCAGAAGATCGGCGCCGAGCCATGGCTGCGGATCCACCGCCTCGCGCACAGGATGGGCATCCGGAGCAACGCGACGCTCCTCTATGGTCATATCGAGACCCGCGAAGAACGGGTCCGCCATATGCTCCTCCTGAGAGATCTCCAGGATGAAACCCACGGCTTCCTCTCATTCATACCGCTCTCCTTCCAGGTTGGCACCACACAGATCGTAGACCGCCCGGCCTCCGCCATGGAGGACCTGCGGACGATCGCAGTCGCGCGACTCCTGCTCGACAACTTCGTCCACATTAAGGCCTACTGGGTCATGCTCGGCCTGGACGTCACCGCCATGGCCCTCAACTTCGGCGCCGACGATCTGGACGGCACAATCGGCAAGGAAACGATCGCGCACATGGCCGGGGCCGATTCGCCGGCGGGCCTCACACGCAACTTCCTCGTCGGCATGATCCGCGAAGCGGGTCGTGTGCCCGTTGTCCGGGATGGGCTCTATAACAAACTTGAAGTTATCGGTTCCGTTGCGTGATCCTTTTCAACGCAAAGGCGCAAAGACGCAAAGAAGAAAAGCGGATTCCTGCGAGATGGCGGGCGGCAGAGGCCGTGTTCGTCGTCCGCTTGTGGGGGCGTGACGTTTTTTGCACCGTGCGGCCGACCGGCTTGCTTCCCGATTGAGAGTCGCAGCTCACCGCAGAGCGGTGGGAGTCGACGGGGCGATCGACGCGACGCTCAACGGGACCGAGGCAGACAGGGACATACCGGCACGGTTACTCCGTCCAGCATGGCAAAGTCACCGCGCGGCCGCGCCGCGATCGACGCCGACGACACGACCGACACCTTCGCCGAGGGACGCGCCGCCGGCCATCAGCTCCAGGCGCTCGTGGCATGTCCGAGACACCACAGACTGGGGCTACATGATCCAGAACGCGGGAAACCGGCTGCGATACATAGCCGAGCGTCACAAGATCGATTCGCGTTGTCGTGAGACAGTACACACGAATTCGAACTACACCTCAATCATTTGGGTGTACGCTTACAACGAATGGGGAGAGGGTGCAGGGATCGAACAGCTTACGCAGGGAACGCCCAAATTCCCTTACCGTTTCGGCCTCGATATGCTTGATACCCTCAAGAACACACGGCCATGAGACCACGAGCACTTGGCCGGTCGGGATCGTACGTTGTGTTGGCGATGACCCTCTGGCTGGCTGGGTGTGAGGACTCACCAACGACTCCGGATCCGCTGCCGACTGGCCTGCCCAATGCGAAGATCTTCGACAACCTGCAGCTTGCTCGTCAGTTGGAAGCAAAGCAAAGGACGGACACTATATTCACCGAGATGAGCGGCGACTTCGACTTGGACGGAACGTGCAGCGAAGGCGGCGGGATCACGTACGAGTTCACTCGCGTTCAGACGTTGGAGAGGTTCGATTGGGCTGTCTACTGCGATGGCCAGATCGAATTGTATGGACCACTATCACCTGTCGGTTCGATTACTATCATTGACGTCGGTTCGATGATGAAGATCAATAGCGATGAGGCCATCCGGCTGGCAAGGAAGTACGGTGGCGAGGCATTCGTAAAGCTCTATCCCGATGCGATCGCTGTCCTTCGCTACTCGATCATGAATGACTACCCGGTCTGCAAGGTCCAGTTCTTCAAGATCGGCGTGCGGTGCGAGCCAGAATACTGGCTGCACGCCGGTACCGGGGAGCTCCTACAGAAAGCCGAGGATTGCATCTCGGCCGAGATGGACCAACGCCCCTGATCAGGATGGAGGCGCCGGGGTTCCGCGATAGCACGGAGCCCCGGTGCTCCTGCCCTGTCGGCTCGCCGCTGACGCACGGGGCAGCGCGCCGCAGAGGACCTTACGCCCGATCACGAGAGAACCCGCGACCGTAATGAGACGGCATTTGATGGATGCGCTAGGCCGAGTAGCCAGTCAGTGGGAGCTCCTTGGGAGTCAAGATCCCCTGTGGGCAGTTTTGACACACTCGGGGAAGCAAGGTGGTCGTTGGTCGTTGGAGGAGCTCATGGCGACCGGTGTGGAAGAGGTGGACAACATCCTTCGAGAGACGGCAGAACTGCGAATCGCCGTGCCGCCCCGGAGAGCCTTGGACTTCGGATGTGGCGTCGGGCGTCTCACACAGGCGCTTTGCCGTCACTTCGATCATTGCGACGGGGTCGATGTCGCCACATCCATGATCGCGGCCGCAAGGCGGATCGACGCGTATCCGGACCGCTGCTCCTATCACCTGAACAGGTCTCCAGACCTGCGGCTCTTCTCTGAGGGAAGCTTCTCTTTCATCTACTCGTCCCTGGTGCTCCAACACATGCATCCCGATCTCGCCTGCCGCTACATACGCGAGCTCATCCGGGTTCTCGCCGGCGACGGCGTACTCGTCTTCCAGATCCCGACCGCGGGTCATTCATCGGCCTCGGACGCTCAGACAAGCTCATGCTACCCGCACCCGTTACCGGAGTCCGCGCTTCGAGCGACGATAGCAGTATCGATGGCAGCATCGCGCGCATCGGCCGGAGAGCAGGTCTTGATCACCGCAACCGTGGAGAATTCTGGGACCTGCACATGGCCCTCATCACCATCCTGTAACGCCCGATACCGCATACAGATGGCGAACCGTTGGCTGACCCCACAGGGATGTGTCTACCAACAGGACGACGGGAGATGCCCTTTGCCGCGGGACCTTGCTCCTAGTGATCGAATCGAGCTGACTCTGCTCGCCACCGCGCCTGGCGCCCAAATCTTGGAACTGGACATGGTGCCGGAGGATGTGTGCTGGTTTCAGGCAGTCGGCTCCACGCCTGCTCGTCTGTGGTTCGATGTCCTGACGCCTGGGTCCGTGAGTACCCCGATCATCCACCCGACACACACGCCGCCTGTGCCCCGTCCGATAATGCGGCGGCCGTTTCGGTACCGCTGGCCACGTACGACGGATCTTCTCGAAAGGCTGCGGCTATGGGGCTGCCTCCGGTCAGTCAGGGGCTGGTTTCGTAGGGATGTCCGAGCCGGCGTGTCAGTTTCGATGGACATGTGCGAGGTCCCAAGGTGTACGTCCGAAAACCTGATCAGAGATTGCCATGCCGAACTGCGGGCAGCGCGGACGGAAATCTGGGATGCTGGCATCCACAGCACCCGTTACTGGGTGACGAAATAATCCTGAGTAGGATCACAACCATCGACGGCAGGAACCACTCTGATGGAACGAATACGGGATCGAATCGCAGACCCGGCGCTGATGGCGATCTTGGGGAAGCTGCAGGATGAGCAGCGACTGGACTTCGTGAAGAAGAGTGCGCGGTGATGAAGATGCCGAACCACTGTGGCAGATTATTTCGGAGTGCGGGAGCGCAGCTCCCGCTTTCTCGGGACCGAGTACCTGTGTGAACCCGAAAGCGGCAGCTTCGCTGCCGCACTCCAAAGGCCGTCCCGCCGGTCGGCTGCGAGCAGCGGGCGCAGCGGAGATGGGGCTTTCTTGGCACGAGGCCGCGTTGGGGGCGGCTGCTGTACCCATCATTCCAGCATTCCACTATTCCTCTCGCTCCGTCCACAGGTTCGCCGCGAGCCATTGATTCTCAATTGGCTATAGAGTTTCCGAGACGAGATCGCCTTTGCGCGCCCGGCGCCTTTGCGCTAGAGTTCCGCTGGGTTGTGACAATGACTGACGCGCGCATATTGCGGATCGGGCGAATGCCTTACCTCAATGTCGCACCCTTCTACTTCGATCTCGAAGCCCTCCGGCCTTACGAGATCATCATGGGCAGTCCGCTGGAACTGGGCGAGATGGCCCGCCGCGACGAGATTGACATGGGTCCGCTATCTCTGCTCGACACTCTCTCGCTTCCGGAGATGGAGCCGATCGACGACCTCGCTGTGGCGTGTGAGGGGCCGGTGGGCAGCGTTCTGCTGTTCAGCGATCGTCCTTTCGCTGATCTTGGAGCCGCGAGAATAACGGCGACGACGGAGAGCGTGACGTCCATTCGTCTCCTGGAGGTTCTCCTGCGGCGCGCAGGCATCAACGGTTTCCACCTTCAAAGGAGTGGCGAGGCCGCGGACGCCCTCCTGCTCATCGGCGATTCCGCGCTGGCCGAGGTGCGGCGCGGGGTCTGGAGTTTCGTTACTGACCTGTGCGAAGAGTGGACGCGGCTCGAGCATCTCCCGTTCGTTTTCGCTCGGTGGGTCGTTCGGATCGGGACGCCCCGCATCGATCTCATCGCGCGGACATTACAAGAATCTCTCGACAAAGGACTCTCCGACCTGCCGGCCGTCCTGAAGGCCTTCCCGTCGCCCGTCAGCAGCGATGAAGCGCGTGCCTACCTGAACGGGTTCCTGTACAGGCCGGGCAGTCGAGGGGATCAGGCCATTGCGCGATTCCA
Source organism: Acidobacteriota bacterium (assembly GCA_016191015.1). Taxonomy (GTDB): domain Bacteria; phylum Acidobacteriota; class CAIWXX01; order CAIWXX01; family CAIWXX01; genus JACPPM01. Next base: position 36,203 of record JACPPM010000301.1, read on the forward strand.
AACTCTCCTGGGGGAATATGGAAATCAGCGGGCTCCTCGATAAAGCGGCGTCGGGAGAACGACTGACGGCTGGGGAAGCGTTGCAAACGTTCCGTTCAGCACCCCTCCTGGATCTCGCCCACGCCGCGCACGGCATCCGCAACCGGAGGGCACCCCAGGGTCAGGTGACATTCGTCATCGACACAAACCCCAACTACACCAACATCTGCGACACTGACTGCACGTTTTGTGCGTTCTACCGGAAGCCGGGCGACAACGAGGAAGGGTACACACTCACGGTCGACCAGATAGCAGCCAAGATCCAACCTGCCGTGGATGCGGGAGCATCGACGCTTCTCATGCAGGGAGGTCACAATCCGGCTCTTCCGCTCTCGTACTATATCGACCTGATCCGAGGTCTCCGCGAGCGTTTCCCGCGGCTCCATCTGCACCTGTTTTCGGCGCCCGAGGTCAGGGCCATCGCGAAGTTCTGCGCTCTCACTGTGAGGGAGGTGCTCGCCGCGTTCTGGGACGCGGGGCAGCGGACCCTGCCTGGGGGAGGAGCCGAGATCCTGACGCAACGCGTCCGCCGGAAGATCAGCCCGAAGAAGGGCGCGCCCGAGGAATGGCTCGACGTGATGCGGATCGCGCACCAGATCGGATACCGGTCGACGGCGACGATGATGTTCGGCCACGTCGAAGCCGACGAGGACATCATCGAGCATCTGGATGCCCTCCGGCGGCTGCAGGATGAGACGGGTGGTTTCATGAGCTTCATTCCCTGGAGCTTCAAGAAAGGCGACACACCTCTGTCGAGGATCGTTAAGACCGAGGTGGCGCCGGCGCGCTATCTGAGGATCCTTGCCGTCGCGAGGCTCTTTCTGGACAACTTCGCGCACATACAGTCATCCTGGTTTTCCGAAGGGCGCAAGGCCGGGCAGCTCGGGTTGTGGTTTGGCGCGGATGATTTCGGAGGAACGATTCTCGAAGAAAATGTGCTCCGATCCGCGAAGTTCGTGAATACTACTTCTGTAGAGGAAGTGAAGATGCTGATCCGGGAAGCCGGCTTCACGCCGGCTCGGCGCAACTCATTTTTCGAGGTCCAGGAAACGTTGAGTGTCCAAGAAGTTGGGTATTGACATGAAATGGCAAGAACCTCGCCGGGGCGAGATCTTCCGGACTCCTCTCAGGAAAGCAGGAAGTGAGGAAGGCAGGAAAGGACCCGTCATATCGGACGCTCAGGGTGGCACGGACCGCTCTCACGCTCTCACGCTCCAGGCGCGCGAAGCGCGCCGGACGCTCTCACGCGCGGCCGGTGTTACGACGGCGGTGGTGGCCGGGGCGAGGCGCTGACAGTGAACGAATCGAAGGTGGTGATGCAGGCCGGATGCAGTCCCGATCCTGACGATGTTTTTATGTTCTACGGATTCGAGAAGGGCCTTGTCGAAACGCCTTTCAGGATCGAGCCGCGATACGAGGATATCCAGACGCTGAACCGCAAGGCACTTGACGGTGTGTACGAGATCTCAGCCATATCAGCCTACATGTATCCGTTTGTCTGCCACCGCTACGCCTTGCTCGCCGCCGGGGCCAGCGTCGGGAGGGGCTACGGACCGGTTATCGTGGCGAACCGCCGCTATGATGCCGACGATTTGAGGAAGCTGAGCGTGGCGATCCCGGGCAGGTTCACAACATCGTATCTGCTCTGCCGCATGTATCTGCCGGCCTTCAAAGAGATCGAGATGCCATTCGAGGATGTCGTGCCGGCGCTGATGGACCGGGACGTGGATTGCGCCCTTCTCATCCACGAAGCTCAGATCACCTACAGAGAGCTCGGTTTCTACAAAGTAGTCTCTCTCTACGACCTCTGGCATGGTTCCACGGGTCTCCCGCTGCCACTCGGACTCGAGGCGGTCCGATTGGCGGAGGCCGATCGCTGGGGCCGCGCGATCAACGATGCTCTCGTCCTCAGCATCGAGCTGGCGAAGCGGGACTTCGAACCCGCCATGGAGCATGCGATCTCTCATCGGCAGACCGGTCTCGCTCCCGCCCAGGGGCGGAGGTACCTGGAGATGTACGTGAACGACGACACCTTGGGGATGCCGGCGGACGTTCGCAAGGCCCTTGAAATGATGTACACGACGGCACACGAGCTGGGGCTGATTCCGGAAGTGCCTCCGCTCAGGATCGTGGAATGACGATGAATCAGAGTTCAAAGTTCAAAGTTCCAAGTTCAAGCCCGCGTCGATCCTGTGGGCGTGGACCTGCGGGTCCCGTTGAGCTCTGAACTTTGAACTTTGAACTCATGCTGCGACACGCAGAAAGGGTTGCGTCCCGGACATGACTCGGAAGACGAAGATCGTGGCCACGATCGGCCCTGCCTCGGGGTCGCTCGAGATGCTCCTGCGCCTGATCGAGACGGGGCTTGACGTTGCGCGGCTGAACTTCTCGCACGGGACGCACGATGACCACTCACGAGTGATCGAGAACATCATGGAAGCGCGCCGGAGGACGGGTCGTGCGATTCCGATCTTGCAGGATCTTCAGGGTCCGAGGGTTCGGATCGGGTCCCTGGCTTCGCCTGTGGACCTGGTCCCTGGGGCGGATGTTACGATTTCGAGCAGGGATGATGCGGCCGCGCGGGGGATGATTCCGACCGACTACGACGCGCTGGGACAGGACCTCGCCGGCGGCAATCGGATTCTGATCGACGATGGCTCGATGGAGCTCAATGTGCAGTCGACTGACGGTAGGGACGTGCGATGCACGGTTGTGCGCGGCGGGCTGCTGAAGAGTCACAAGGGGATGAACTTCCCGGGGGTGCGGGTGAGCGCGCCCGCGTTGACGGCGAAGGACCTCGACGATCTCGCCTTCGGTCTCTCTCGGGGCGTCGACGCCGTGGCTCTCAGTTTCGTGGGTGTTCCTGACGACGTGACAAACCTGCAGGAGGAGATCGCGCGGCGCGGGGGCGACGCATGGGTGATAGCGAAGATCGAACGGAAGGAGGCGGTGGACTCGATCGAGGAGATCATCGAAGCTGCCGACGGGGTCATGGTGGCGCGTGGCGATCTCGGAGTCGAGCTTCCGGGGGAGACCGTGCCGTTTCTTCAGAAGATGATCATTGCCCGGTGCAACCACAACAGCACGCCTGTGATCACGGCGACGCAGATGCTGGAGTCGATGATCGGATCGCAGCGCCCGACGCGCGCCGAGCTGACTGACGTGGCCAATGCGGTTCTCGACGGTACCGATCTCGTGATGCTCTCGGCTGAGACCTCGACAGGGAAATACCCGGTCGAGACTGTGGCGATGATGGACCGGATCATTCGCGAGGCGGAATCGCACGGCGCCCGATCGAATCCGCCTGTGCTTCCACCGCCGGGGATGGGCGAAGACGTGTTCATGGCCGTCGCCCACGCAGCCTGTGTCCTGGCGAAGCAGGTCGGTGCCAAAGCCATCGTGCCGTTCACGCATTCCGGCAAGACTGCGCAAGCCATCTGCGCCTATCGACCGGCGGCGAGCATCGTCGCGGCCACGAGCAGCCCGCGGACACTACCGAAACTCAATCTGTTGTGGGGAACGACGGGGTTGTTGGTCGAGCCGGCGCAGGACAGCGACACGACGATGAACATGTTGGAGCAGGAGATCCTCCGGCGCGGACTGCTTTTGCCCGGAGACATCGTGGTCTTGACGGCCGGGATACCGCTGTTCGTCAAGGCGAGGACGAACACGGTGAGAGCTCACAGAATCGGGGAGGGGTAGGGCCGGTGATCGTCGATTCGATTCCAGTAGGGATGTTTCAGTGCAACTGCTATCTGATCGGGGATGAGAAGCGGCGGACGGGTGTGCTCATCGATCCCGGCGCTGAGGGCGACGAGATCCTCGCCATGGTTGCGAGGCATGGTGTCGAGATCACAGACATCATTGTGACCCACGCACATCTGGACCACGTCTGCGCGCTGGATCCCGTGCGCGCCGCAACGAATGCGCGCGTGCACATGAACCCGCGCGACCTGCCGCTGTTTCGTGAGGTTTCAGCGCAAGGCAAGCTCTTTGGGCTCCGCGTGGAGAAGCCTGCGGATCCCGAGAATTCTCTGGCCCACGAGCAGAGGATCGCATGCGGCGATCTCACCCTTCGGATCATCGAGACCCCGGGCCACTCCCCGGGCAGCGTCAGCGTGCTCGTTGAGGATCAGGCCGGGATCGTGTTCACGGGAGATACGCTGTTTGCGGGGAGCATCGGGCGGACTGACCTCTGGGGCGGCTCATATGAAGAGATTATCGAGTCGATCAAAGCGCGACTCCTGCCGCTCGGCAGAGACGTGACCGTTTATCCGGGTCACGGTTGCGCGACGACCGTGGGGGAAGAGAAGGAGAGCAATCCGTTCCTCGTACCGGGACTTGCGATCTGATCCTTGACCACCGTCCTGTGCTACCCGTCACATGTCGTGTCGGCCACTATTGACGGAGGAGGGATTGCGGGTATCATATGGATCTTGTGCACCTTGTTTTCGGTTCTGCCTGCGGAGCTCCGCGGGGTGATTGTGTTTTGGGCCGGTTGAAGGGAACTATTTAACGCTCATAGGAGGATTCGAGATGATGTCGAGGGTACGACGATCGATGGTGTTTGCGATGCCCGTCGTGGCGTGGCTTGGTGCCGGGGCTGTCAATGCGCTTGCGGGCTCGAAGCCCGCCTACGCACCACCGCCGGGGTGGAATGCGTACTTCAAGGACGACAAAGGTGAAACGAAGCCTCTCCAGCAACCTGCCGAGAAGAACAAAGACAAGGACTGGATGTTCCTCCAGTTCACCGACTACACCGGCGTCAAGAACACGCTGGCCGTCATGCGAGTCGAAAACAAGACGGCGAACGTCGAGCAGGCAGAGAACACAAAGAATACGACGCTCTGGACCGGTCGCATCGCGGAGGTGCCGGTCGCGGCTATCGAGGAGCTGATGACGACGTCGCTCTTCAATACTCACCGCTATATCCTCGTCGAGCGCAAGCAGCTCGAATCGATACTGGCGGAGCAGGACTTCGCCGCGAGCGACCGGGCTGCGAAATCCCAATCCGCTCAGACAGGCAAGATGCCACCTGCCCAGTTCCTGATCATGGTGGCGGTGAATGAGTACACGCCTGAGAAGGGCAAGACCGGCGTGGGTGGCGGCGGGATCGGCGGCGGATTCCTCGGAGGCTTGGGCGTCAGCAAGAGTGATGCTGAAGTGTCGATGTCCTTCCGGATCGTGGATTCGAGCTCGGGCCAGGTGATCGACTCGATCACGGCCAAGGCGACGGCTGGGAGCTGGGGGCTCGGTGTCGGTGCAGGCGGCTACGGTGGCGGTGGTGCGGGCGGTGGAGCGCTGGGTATCGAGCGCAACTCGCCGATTGGGTATGCCGTGCAGTCGTGCATCAACAAGGCCGTCTACCAGATCGCGATGAAGTTGAGAGACAAGCCGTGGGCCGGCTCGGTGGTGAAAGTTTCCTCACCGGAGAAGGTCTATCTGAATTGGGGATCGAATGCCGGTCTCGCGGCCGGGATGAGCCTTCGGGCCTTGTCGAAGGGCGAAGAGTTGGTCGATCCGGAGACGGGAATGAGCCTCGGCAGCGAGACAACCGAGATCGGATCGTTGCAGATTGTCTCGGTGCAGGACAAGGTCTCAGTCGCGCGGATCACAGTCGGTTGCAAGGGCCTCAAAGCCGGCGACCGCGTTGAGCTGTCCCAGTAGTTCGTTGTCGTTCGAGGCGAAGGCCGGGGCGCTGGTCGCCCCGGCCTGCCCCACTCACCTCAGCACGGCTCTGGGATCTGCGCGGATCTGCTCGTAGAGGCGCGCGATAGAATCGACCGACAGGGCTTCGACCCGCAGGTCGCGATCGAGCCATCCGTAGTCGGCGGGGAGTGCTTCCTCGAAAAGACGCTTCAGGCTGTTCGAGAGCTTCTTGCGGCGCTGCGAGAAGAGCGCTTTGAGGAAGGCGGCGTAGTCGGCGGGCGCCTCGACGAGTGGCCGTTCGCGCATGCGCAGGACGATCACCGTACTGTCGACCTGCGGCTGCGGGCGGAAATGCCTGCGGTGGACATCGAACGCGCGGGCGGCGTGGGCGAACGTGGAGACCATCACGGACAGGGCCGAGTAGTTGCGGGTGCGGGGTCGCCCACAGATCCGGTCAGCGACCTCCCGCTGCACCATCAGCACCATCCCGCTCCATCTGTGCCATTCCAGGAGGAGCCTCTCGATCAGGGGCGACGTGATCTGGTAGGGAATATTCCCGACCACGAACGATCTTGCCTCGCCAAGCTTGTCGAAATCGAAATCGAGGATGTCGCTGCGATGAAGCCTGAGGCGGGGCTCGGACGTAGACGTAGACAGGTCTTCACAAAGGCGTGGGTCGATCTCGACGGCGTGAACCGCCGCCACTCCTCGCGTGAGCAGCTCACGAGTAAGGATGCCGCGCCCGGGCCCGATCTCCAGGACCGTTCCTGATAGATCCGCCTCATCGACGATTCGCCGGGCATACTGGGTCGAAACCAGGAAGTTCTGCCCCCATTTCCTACCCACGTGACCTCACCGTCGACGCGGAAGGCGTGGAGCCGAAGCCCTGCGCGGAGCGAAGGGGCCCACAGTAACCCCGGGTACGATCAGAAAGTGAAAGGGTGAAAGACCGGAAGCGTGGAGCGATTCGGACCTGTCTCACCCGCCCTGCGTCGGCCACGCCAGCTTCCATGGCGTGCCTACGCGCCCGATGCAAGCAGATCCTCGCAGAATCCCACGATCGCCTCCGGCCCTAGCCCCTAGCCCCCAGCCCCTCTCTCAAGAGGGATCGGGCCATGCGCCGTCGAACACGATCTCGGCCGGGCCTGTGACGAAGAGTGGCTCGCCCTGGTGCCACTCGACCAGCATGTCCCCGCCCGCCGCGTGGATCGTCACGCTCTCCCCCACAAGTCCCTGGACCATCGCGGCCGTGGCGGCAGCGGATGCTCCTGTCCCGGATGAGAGCGTCTCCCCCGCGCCGCGCTCCCAAAAGACCACGATCATCTCCTCCTTGTTCAGCACCTGGACGAACTCCACATTCGTTTTGTTCGGGAACAAGGGATGGTTTTCGACGACGGGTCCCAGGTCGCGAACTGGGATTCCCTCGAGGGATTCGAAAAACAGAACGCAGTGTGGGTTGCCCATCGAAACGGCCGTGATGGGGAGGCTGGAATTCCCGATTGGCAGAGGGAAATTCACGACCCGATCAGTCCCATCGGGGGACTTGAAGGGGATCGAATCCGGTGCGAGGACCGGATTTCCCATGTCGGCGATGAACGAGTACCGATGGGCGTGATGGCTGAGAAGCTCCAGCTGGCACCAGCCGCTCTGCGTAGTGATCTCCACCTTCGGTGTCTTGACGAGACCGCGGTGGAAAAGGAAGGCGGCGCAGCAGCGAAGTCCATTGCCTGAGGTCTCGGCTTCCGTGCCGTCACTGTTGAAGATCCTCAGGAAGTAGGCTCCGCGCTTCGTCACATGCGGGAAGATCAAGAGCATCCCGTCAGCACCGACGCCGTAGTGCCGGTTGCAGATCTTCAGGGACATATCGGAGAAGGAATCGGTCTGAGCGGGGACGTCCTTCTCTTCGACGATGATGAAATCGTTCCCGAGTCCCTGGGCCTTGGTGAACTTCATGAGGTCGACATTATAGCGCAGCCGGGTGCCGGCACGGAAATTTTGTGCATCGTGGTGTCCAGGCGGGATGGTCGGCCACTTCTATCTGTCATCGGCGTCCGAGCTGTTCGCCGGAATTCGGCGCTCCAGCGCCACACGTGACCACAGCCCCTTCGCCTGCGCCCTCCTTCATTGCATGGCCAGCACGAGATCGAGCATGCGCTTGACCCCCCCGACAAAACTGCTCACGGCGATCCGCTCGTTATGGGCGTGTCCCAGCTCCTGGTCCTCGGTCAGCTTGAACGGCTCGAACCCGTAGCAGGTGATTCCCAACTTGCGGAAATACACGGAATCGGTGCTACTCGCCAGGAGCGGAGTGGTGACGAGGGCGCCCTTGTCGTACTGACCGGCGACCCTCGCGATGGCCTTGAAGAGGTCGGTGTTGATGGGCGAAGAGCTGCTCTCGCCGATCGAGATGGGGCGGATCTCGACCCCTGTGCCTTCGAGCAGTCCCTGGAGCTTGGCCACGAAATCCGTCGGGTTTGCGCCCGGCAACAATCTGCAATCGAGAGTGGCCGTGGCCTCAGAAGGGATGACGTTCACCTTCGCAATCGGAGTGCTGACGGATGTGAGCGCGATGGTGTTGTGCAGGATTGACGCGTAGGAGGGCTGTTTCATGATCTCCTGTGCGAAGGTCGGGTCTTTGAGGCTCTCTCGGATGTTTGCGAACTTCATCTTCATAGTCGGTGTCTGTTGCTTCGCAATATCCGCGAAGAACTTCTCGACAGCCGGCACGACTTCGGTTTGGGGATGGTACTCCGTGATCCTGTTGATTCCGACTACAAGCTTCTGCAGGGCCGTGGGCTCGAACGGAGGGAACGCTCCGTGCCCCGCCGGACCGCTCGCCTTCAGCTCCAGCCAGCACACCGCCTTCTCCGCAGGGCTCACGCCGTAATACGAGACACGTCCATCGGGCAAGGTGCGGATGACGCTTCCCTCGTTGATCAGAAACTCGGCCTTTTGGACAAGCTCCGGATGCGCTTTCGTGATCCATTCGGCGCCGACGCCAGTCCCGGCCTCCTCGTCCGCGACGGCCAGAAAGATGACGGTCCGGTTGAGCTTCATTCTCGAGCGCTTGAGGATGAGCATCGTCATGAGCTGCGCGATTGCCAGGTTCTTTGTGTCGGTCGCCCCCCGTCCCCAGATCTCGCCCTCTTTCAACACGCCGGAAAACGGGTCCTCCTTCCAGAACTTCTTCTCCGCCGGGACCACATCGATGTGATTCAGCAGGATGAGCGGGCGCTTCTTTCCGCCGGTGTCGATGTACGCGTACAGGTTGCCTCTGCCCGGCTTGGCCTCGAAGATCGCGCAGCGGATCGCCTCCTTCTCGAGCAGAGACTGCAGATACTTCGCGCCCGCCGTCTCGTTCCCCGGCGGGTTCGTCGTGTCGATCCTGAGGTACTGTTGGAGATACTCCACGGCCTCTTTCTCGGCGGCCTTCCAGTCCACCTTCGGCGCCGCCCATGCAATGTGCGAGCTCAGAATGATGAGAATCGTTGCCAGCCTGATCATGTGATTTCTCCAGGGAATGTGCTTCGCCTCTCTGCGCTGACCATCGGGCCCCGAGGCTCGTCGACCCACGGAACCCCCCGACCTCTCCCGAAAACGCTTAGCTGCTGGTCCTGACCCGGTTCGTGCCTGTCCGGCGGCTCCAACGGTGTCCAGATTATAGCTGTCGCTACTTCCCAAGGGAAGTGACGACCGAGCGACCCTCGCGATGGGGGGCCGAGGCGGGAAGCGGGGTCCGGCGAGTTTCTTCCGATCCCCCGCCGCAGATTGCGCCGACCGGCCAGCCCTTTCAGCGACCAGGAACCGAGCTCGCCCTGGCATCAACTCCGTTCAATCGGGAAACCTGCGAGTCGATCTGTGATATCTTCGGTTTGCGGGAAGATGGGCGGTGCGCTGCCGATTCTTTTCTGTTGACAGTCCCCCCTGCCTGTATTATCCTTCGATTTTGCGCTCTGGCTTTGGAGAGAACAGGAGTTATGAAGACATATTTCCCGAAAGATGGGGACGTGAAGCTCGGCTGGAAACTACTGAACGCCGAAAACGTTGTGCTCGGAAGGCTCGCCACAGTTGCAGCGCGCATCCTGTTGGGGAAAGACAAGCCGCAGTACACGCCCTTTCTCGCTGTGGGCGACGGGGTGATCATCGTCAATGCCGACAAGATCAAAGTGACCGGCAAGAAGTTGACGGACAAGAAGTACTATCACTACAGTGGTTACCCGGGGGGCATGAAAGAGACGAGCCTGGAGGCTCTCTTCGCCCAATCGCCGGCCAAGGTCGTGGAAGAGGCGATTTACGGAATGTTGCCGAAGAACAAGCTTGGCAAGCAGCTCCGGACTCGCATCAAAGTCTACACCGGCTCGGATCATCCCCACGCAGCCCAGACACCGGAGCCGGTTGCGCTCCCGACCCGATACTAGGAGGAGATCAGTTTGGCTAGGATAGAATACAACGGTATTGGACGGCGAAAGTCCTCGACTGCCAGGATATGGCTGCGGCCCGGTAAGGGAGTTTTCACGGTCAACAATCGCCCGTTCGACGAGTACTTCGTGACGCCGAGTCAGAAGATGTCCGTGAAGCAGCCTTTGCTGCTCACCGAGACCGTCGACAAGTTTGACATTCTCGCGCTCTGCGACGGCGGCGGTGTAACGGGGCAGGCCGGTGCAATGCGCCTTGGGATTGCCAACGCGCTGGTCTCGTTCAACACCGAGCTGCGCAAGAAATTGAAGAAAGCCGGGTTCCTCACCAGGGACAGCCGGTCGAAGGAACGGAAGAAATACGGGCAGAAGGGTGCCCGGAAGCGCTTCCAGTTCTCCAAGCGGTAATCAAAGGAGGTTTGTCCTTGTCGTCTGTCACGATGAAAGAGCTGCTGGAAGCCGGAGTCCACTTCGGTCATCAGACCAAGAAGTGGAATCCCAAGATGAAGGAATATATTTTCGGCGAGCGCAACGGGATCTACATCATCGACTTGAAGAAAACCCTGGCGCTCTTCAAGACCGCATGCAACTTCACCTTGGATCTGGCCTCGCACGGTGGGCGGCTCCTCTTTATCGGTACGAAGCGGCAGGCCAAGGACATCATCGCGGAAGAGGCGTCGCGAGCCGCGGCGTTCTACGTCAATCAGCGATGGTTGGGCGGTCTGCTGACTAACTTCTCCACGATTCAGCGTTCGATCGAGCGCCTCAAGGAGCTCGAGGAGATGAAGAGGGACGGGCGCTGGGAAGAGGTGTTCACGAAGAAGGAACAGACCCGGATGGAGAAGGAGAAGAAGAAACTCGAGAAGAACCTCGCGGGGATCCGCGATTTGACCGCCCGGCCCGACGCGATCTTCGTGATCGACTCCAAGAAGGAGACGATCGCGATCAGCGAGGCGAGACGGCTCGGCATCCCCGTCATCGCCGTGGTCGACACCAATTGCGACCCCGAAGACGTCGATTACCCGATCCCGGGCAACGACGACGCGATCCGTGCCATCAAACTCTTCGTCTCCAAGATCGCCGATTCGATTATCGAAGGCAGGGGCGTCCTCCAGGGGGCGAAGGCCGTCGAGGAGAAGATCGCAGCAGATGAGGAAGCCGGCGGGACAAATGTGCCGTCGGATCTGGCCGGTGTCGGGGCGATGTCGCCTGCGGGCTCAGCAGCTCACACTGCGCACGCCCGCGTCTAGCCGTCACGAGAGGAGGTGCCGGTTCGCGGCATCGCCTGCGTGAGCACAAGAGCTTTGTTCGGTGTTCAACGGGAACACCGCTGATTTGCAGGAAGAGGTAGGAACATGGAGATTACGTCTGGAATGGTCAAGGACCTCCGTGAACGCACCGGGCTCGGAATCATGGAGTGCAAGATGGCCCTCGGTGAGACCAAGGGCGACATGGAAGAAGCGATTGTGTACCTGAGGAAACGCGGGCTGAAGATCGCGGAAAAGAAGTCCGGCCGGACGACCTCTGAGGGAGTCATCGGAGCCTACATTCATGCTGGCGGCAAGATCGGGGTCATGGTGGAGGTGAACTGCGAGAGCGATTTCGTGGCGAAGAACACGGATTTCGCATCGCTGGTCAAGGACATAGCGATGCACATTGCGGCTTCCGATCCGCGGTTCATCGCCAAGGAGGATGTCACCGAGCAGGTTCTGGCACGCGAGCGGGAGATCATCGCCGAGCAGCTGAAGAGCTCCGGCAAACCCCCCGACATGATCCCCAAGATCGTTGAGGGGAAGCTGCAGAGCTATTACTCCGAAGTGTGTCTGCTCGAGCAGCCGTTCGTGAAGGACCAGGCCCTCAAGGTGAGGGACGTGCTGGCGGCCTTTATCGCGAAGAGCGGTGAGAATGTCACCATTCGGCGCTTCACGCGTTATCGGATGGGTGAGGACGTCTAATTGGTCTGGACTCCGTCGGAGCGGGACAGCCGATAATGGCCGAGAGCGCGACCGCCGTCTACAAACGGATCCTCCTAAAACTGTCCGGCGAGGCGCTGATCGGGGAGAGAGGCTACGGCATCGATTCTGCGATGACACAGTCGATCGCGGGAGAGATCCGCGAGGTCAGGGAGCTCGGCACCGAGGTTGCGATCGTCATCGGCGGAGGCAACATTTTTCGTGGCGTAGCCGCCACTGCGGCCGGCATGGAGCGCGTCGCGGGGGATCACATGGGCATGTTGGCGACGGTCATCAACGGTATCGCCCTCCAGGATGCGCTCGAGAAACAGAATGTCTTCACGCGCCTCATGACCGCCATCGAGATGCGCGAGGTCGCGGAACCCTACATCAGAAGACGCGCGGTGAGACACCTCGAAAAGGGCCGTGTGGTCATTCTCGCGGGCGGCACGGGCAATCCGTATTTCACGACCGATACTGCCGCGGCGCTGCGCGCGATGGAGATCAAGGCTGAAGCGATCCTGAAGGCGACCCGAGTTGATGGCGTCTACACGGCCGATCCGAAGCTCGACAAGACTGCAATGAAGATCGACCAGATCAGCCATCTCGATGTCCTCAAGCGAGGGCTAAAGGTCATGGATGCCACCGCCATCTCGCTTTGTATGGACAACCAACTCCCCATTCGTGTCTTCGATCTGCGGGTTCGAGGGAACATTCTCAGAATCGTGCGCGGCGAGCCGATCGGCTCGTCAGTGTCTTGATCAGCCATTAGCCCTTAGCTCCGGACCGGACTTGCGCGTGAGCACGAAATAGATGGCGGGCGAACACATGTTGCGCCTCTGCGCTAAAGGATAACGGCTACGGGCTAATCGCTGACGGCTGCTTCGCCGCCGTCCGCGGTTTTGTCCGCACGCGCGCCCCTGTGATAGAATCTCATTTCTTCTGCAGACGAGGAGGCGGAAATGAAGGACGTCATCACCAGGAACAAGGCCAGGATGGAGCAGTCCATTGACGTGTTCAAACGTGAGCTGGCCGGGGTGCGGAGCGGCCGGGCGACAATCAGCATTCTCGACGGGATTCACGTCGAATACTACGGGACAATGACGCCGCTGAATCAGGTGGCGACTCTGCAGGCTCCCGATGCCAATCTCCTGACCGCCCAGCCCTGGGACCTCAGCCTTCTCGCCGCGATCGAAAAGGCGATCCGCAAGAGCGATCTGGACCTGAATCCGGCCAACGATGGAAAGGTCATCAAAATCCCCATCCCGCCGCTCAACGAAGAACGCCGGCAGAAGCTGATCAAGCACATCCACAAGCTCGCAGAGGACTCGCGCAACGGTCTCCGTATGATCCGCCGGGATGCAAACGAGGAGATCAAGAAACTCGAAAAAGAGAAGAAGATCAGCCAGGATGACGAGCGTCGCGGTCTCGAGCAGATCCAGAAACTCACCGACGACCACACCACCAGGATCGAAGAGCTGCTCAAGAAGAAGGAACAGGATCTCAAGACTGTTTAGAGCTGGCAGCCGTTAGCCCGAAGCGTCTGGTTCGGAGACTCTGGGCGAACGGATACGGGCTCTGCTGGCATTCCCGCTGCAGCGAGAGGGCCGCCGTTACAGGTCCGGTCCGGAGCTAATAGCTAACGGCTGATAGCTAATGGCTAACCAGCTACCGGTTTCGGAGCGAACCACGGCTGGCCCGTACCGAACTTGGTCGCGAGGGTCGCGCCCATGCCGATGATTCCGAGGATCGTCCAGATCAACCAGCCGATGACAGGCAGGAACTGGACGAGGCCGAGTAGGGAGAGGCCTGCCAGCACGGCCAGCACGTCGGAATTCGCATCCCAGCGCAGGGCGTTGAGGATCCTCGTACCACAAAAGTAGTAAATAGAGACATTCCCGAAAACTTTGATGAGGACGGCGAAGACGCTCAGGAGCAGGAGCAGAGGGATTCCGACGAGGACGAGACAGAGGAGGGCGAGCAGAACGACCATGACGATCAGGGCCATGAACCAGAGGAAGCCGACGAGGGCAAATCGCCCGAAATGCGCCGGGATCTCCGAGGCCGTGTGGCGGATCTGAACCGGAAACGCCAGGACGACAGCGGCGGCGATCAGGAACCAGGTGAAGAGCATGATGATTCGAATGCCGACCACGAGCGGCGTCCAGCTCTGTTTCAGCGGATCGAAGGAGACCGCCTTGATGACCCAGTCGCCGAGCTCTTCAGAGGTCTTGATGTAGACGAATTCCCCCAGGACCCGCGACCCTTCCGCTCTCTGCGGCCTGGGACCGATGCAGACCAGATCACCGCGGACGATCGCATGGGGCCCGAGCTTCACATCGGCTCCAACGCCAACGACGTCTCCGTCGGCGGTCCCGTTCAGCTCGAGGCTTCCTCCGATCGCGGCGACAGTCTTCCGTGCAGTGCCGTCGACGCTGATGTGACCGCCGATGGCCACCAGGTCCTCTTTGGCCTCTTCGCCCGATGCGATGTGGATCTCGCGCTGCAGCGGCTGCAGCGGCTCGGGACCGACCCTGGCGCGAGCCATCCCCGCCGCCGCCAACACCAGCAGGGCGGCGGCCGGGAGCGTCGGCGCGGGGAAGTGGAAAGCCTTCATGCGGCTCGGCCTCGCTGATACGTGCTGATGCTACGCTGGAGGAGAAAGGTGAGACTGGCGGCGAGGAGGACGAGCGCCACGAGGAGCACGGATCCGACCCGTGAGAGAATGAGAGCCACCGTGCCCGTCAGGACCACTGCGATATTCGCTCCGATGCGCATGACGATGATCGCCGTGCGGATCACCGAAAGCATCGACTCGAGGGATGCCGTGACGGCCGAGGCTGCGCGTGCCCCGATGTCAGCGTCGGTGAGGATGCCCCACGCGATGAGCCCCGTTCCGCTGGCCAGCGTGAGAAGCGCGAAGACAGCCGATGCGGCCAGCGTGACGCGCCGCGCCACAGGACGATAGGGGTTCAGGTGCGCAAGGACGCGCGACGCGAAATCATGGGGCGGCTGGACCTGAGGCAGCTCCTCCACTGCCGCAGCGATCTTCTGAAACGTCGCCGTCTGCGCCCGGCAGGGCTCACACACCCGCAGATGTTCAGCGATCTCGTCCGATCCTGCCAGCTCGCCGTCCACGTAAGCCGAAATCTCAGCCGGGGCCGGATGATGTGTCACAGTATCCCCTCCAGACTGGCTCGCAGCATCTCCCTCGCCCTGAACAGGCGATTCTTGACGGTCCCGAGCGGGATTGAGCAGATCCGCGCCATCTCCTCGTAGCTGCAGTCGTTCACATGCCTGAGCACAATGAGCCTTCGATAGGTGGGAGGCAACCTCATGATGGCCTCCTCGATCCTCTCCTGCTTGTCCGCGAACACCGCATCCCGCTCGCCCATCGCGCTCGGATCCCGGATCTCGATCGGACGGTTTCCCTCTTCCAGCGACTGCTCGATCGATACCCATCGCGGCTCTTTCTTCCGCAAGTGGTCAATCAGATGGTTTGAGGCAATCTTGTAGAGCCATGTGCTGAGCTTGTAGCGTGGATCGTACGAACGCAGCGAGTTGTAAGCCTTGATGAAGACCTCCTGCGCCAGGTCGGTCGACACCTCGTAGTTCCTCACCATCCGGTAGCAGTAGTTCACAATCGGTCGTTGATAGCGCTGCATGATTCCACCGAATGCCTCCTTGTCGCCCCTCAGCACTCGTTTGACCAGATCGTGGTCGCTTTCCCCCCTGTTCGCACTCTCTTTCACGACGTACTACGGCTGTCGCCGCCCGATGTTTCAGCGGCGCTCAATGATTTCGGCCCCGGGAGCGAGGTCGATCACACCCGCACCGGCGGGGAGTCGCGAGGACCGCTTCTGACCCGAGAGGCGGATCTCGACGCGGTTGCGAAGATCATCGTAGAACAGGACCCGGTTGACCGACCCGCTGCTGTCAGCCTCTACATAGAAATCTCCGGGCGCATCCCCGGCTGCGATCATTTGCAGGTGAAGCAGCTCGCTCGGCGCCTTCTCCGCACGCTCATGATCCGGTGGCAGGATCAGACACTCCGACAGCCGCCGCTGGCCCAGAAGGAATAGGTAGGGCAGAACCCGACTGTCATCGTCGATGGTGTAGCGCATGAGCTGCCGGTCGGCGGGGATGTAGAATTCCACGGACCCGCCCCTGTACAGGAAGACCTTCTTCTCAGGCTGGAGGTAGTCGAACCTGAGAATCCCTTCCTTGCGACCAACCGTGAGTTGCCCTTTTTCGATCTTCGCAACGCGGGTGGCCATCGATTCCGTGCGCTGCTCGAAAGCAGCCTGCATGACATCCATCTTTGCATAGTACGCGTCAATCCGTGCGACCGCTGCGACGGCGTGGGGATCAGCTGCCAAAAGGAGAGAGATGAAAGCCGCAATCATCCGCATCATTGTATCACGCGCTCACAAGTCGACTCCAACCCTTCGGCGCGTCTACGACGATGATGCTGGTCGTGCTGCGATAGCTGCCCGGCAACAGTCGGCCTCGACAGAACCAGATACACCGCCACCGAAGCGATCTTCTACGCCGAGTCTGCTTCGAGTATGGGACCGAACCTCTACGACGCTGTCTGATTTCCTACGTTTCGACCTGCAGGCGCCTATCCACTGTAAGTGTAAATTTTTCAATA
This sequence comes from Acidobacteriota bacterium, assembly GCA_016191015.1. GTDB lineage: Bacteria > Acidobacteriota > CAIWXX01 > CAIWXX01 > CAIWXX01 > JACPPM01. The sequence continues at coordinate 52,912 of JACPPM010000301.1, forward strand.
CTTTGCCTAATCAGAGCCCGAATAGGCTTGCGCACAAAGCTTGAGCCTTAACCACTAAGATTTTATGCTTGACAAGTGCTCATTGGAGGTCTATATTTCGTCTGGCTATTTTTTGTAAGGAGGTAATGAGATGCAGGTAAGGCCACTGAGAGATCGAATCCTCGTCAAGCGGATCGAGGAAGAAGAAAAGAAGGTAGGCGGGATCATCATCCCGGATACAGCGAAGGAGAAGCCTTTGCAGTGCGAGGTGATAGCCGTTGGGACGGGCAAGGTTGCTGACGACGGGAAGGTCACGCCGCTTGAGGTCAAGAAGGGCGATCATGTGCTGATCGGCAAGTACTCTGGGACCGAAGTGAAGGTTGACGACAAAGAGTACACGATCATCCGCGAGGACGAAGTTCTCGCGGTCATTGAGAAGTAGGAGGGTTACTAGGAACATGCCTAAGCAAATCGTATACGACCAGGATGCGCGCTCGGCCATCCTGCGCGGAGTCAACGCGCTGGCCGATGCCGTTAAGGTAACGCTCGGCCCGAAGGGCCGGAACGTGATCATCGAGAAGAAGTTCGGCTCGCCCCAGATCACCAAGGACGGCGTCACCGTCGCCAAGGAGATCGAGCTAAAGGACTCGCTGGACAACCTCGGCGCGAAGATGGTTCGCGAGGTTGCCAGCAAGACATCGGACACGGCCGGTGACGGCACGACAACCGCGACGGTTCTGGCCCAGGCCATTTACCGCGAAGGGATCAAGAACGTTTCGGCCGGTGCGAATCCGATGGATCTGAAACGCGGGATCGAACGTGCGACCGCGACCGTGGTCGAGGAGCTCAAGAAGCTCTCGAAGCCCGTAAAGGGAAAGATGATCGCTCAGGTCGGCACGATCTCGGCCAACAGCGACGAGACCATCGGCCAGATCATCGCGCAGGCGATGGAAAAGGTCGGCAAGGACGGAGTGATCACGGTCGAAGAGGCCAAGTCGATGGAGACGGCTCTCGACGTGGTCGAAGGCATGCAGTTCGACCGCGGCTACCTCTCGCCGTACTTCGTGACCGACGCTGAGCGGATGGAGTGCGTGCTGGAGGATCCCTACATCCTCATCTTCGAGAAGAAGATCAGCAGCATCAAGGACCTCCTGCCGATTCTGGAGAAGGTTGCGCAGAGAAGCAAGCCGCTGATGATCATCGCCGAGGAGGTCGAGGGCGAGGCGCTCGCGACGCTCGTTGTCAACCGCCTGCGGGGCACGATCAGCTGCGCAGCCGTGAAGGCTCCAGGCTACGGGGATCGCCGCAAGGCGATGCTCGAGGACATCGCCGTCCTGACAGCCGGGCGCGCCATCAGCGAAGACCTGGGCATCAAGCTCGAGAATCTGAAGCTCGAGGATCTCGGTCGGGCCAAGCGAGTGACGATCGATAAAGAAAATACGACGATTGTCGAAGGCGCAGGCACCAAGCAGTCGATCGAAGGACGCATCAAGCAGATCCGGAAGCAGATCGACGAGACCACGTCCGACTACGACCGTGAGAAGCTCCAGGAGCGGCTCGCCAAGATCGTCGGCGGCGTCGCCGTGATCAAGGTCGGGGCGGCGACAGAGGTCGAGATGAAGGAGAAGAAGGCGCGGGTCGAGGATGCGATGCACGCGACGAAGGCGGCCGTCGAGGAGGGGATCGTTCCTGGCGGTGGCGTCGCGCTCCTGCGCACGTTGCCCGTTCTCGAGAAGCTCGCCAAGGACAAGAGCCTGAATGACGACCAGCGGATCGGCGTCGACATCGTGCGCCGCGCGATCCAGGAGCCCCTCCGGTGGATCGCCCAGAACGCCGGGCACGAGGGTTCGGTTGTCGTCAACAAGGTGATGACGCTGGAAACCGAGCATGGTTTCAACGCCGCGACCGAGGAGTTCGAGAATCTGGTCGAGGCGGGAGTCATCGACCCGACCAAGGTCGTCCGATGCGCCATCCAGAACTCCTCATCCATCGCAGCCCTGATGCTGACGACCGAGGCGATGGTGGCCGAGCTCCCCGAGGAGAAGAAGAGGTCCATGCCGGGCGGTCCGCACGGCGGCGGGATGGAAGACTACTGATCCGGCCCCCGGTTTTCGGTTCGATCGAGCAGGCGGGAGGGCCACGCGGCTCTCCCGCCGTTTTTCCTTCAGCGATCTGCGGGGAATCCGGTATCGGACCCAACGAGGACTCGTGAATCGCAAAGCATTCGAACGAATGGTTGCGGACGCAATCTCGGAAATACCCGACGAGCTACGCGACCGGCTCGAGAACGTCGAGATCGTGATCGAAGACGAGCCTGATCCAGCACTTCTCGAGGATATGGGGCTCGATCCTGATGAGGATACGCTCCTGGGCCTCTATCAGGGCGTGCCCCTCACACAACGAACATCACAATACGGCCTGGTCCTCCCCGACAAGATCAGCATTTACCAGTTCCCCATAGAGGACAGCTGCGAGACGCTCGCCCAGATGAAGCTCGAGGTTCAGCGGACCGTCGTCCACGAGATCGCACACCACTTCGGAATCAGCGACGAGAGGCTCGAAGAGCTCGGATTCTGAGGCCAGAATAGCGCCTCGCAAGGGGGCGGGGCTCAGCCGCGAGGGTTTTGGAGCCGCGGGAGTGCGGAATCGGGAATCCGTTCCAGCATCGGCTTGACGCCGATCATCGCCGAGGCCCCCAGCGCGGTCTGGACAGGAAAAAGGGGAGGCCAGAATGCCTCCCCTCGTAGTCGCGGCGGCCAGCGGCCCTACCGCACAACTTGGGTCCTACTGCACGGCCCTTTGCGCGTTGACGAAGCCGCGGCCGTAGAAGGGATCGTTACCCTTCTTACCCTCGTCATCGGCGCTCTGAGCGAGCTTCGTTTTGAGGGCGCCGAGCGAGATGCCCGGGTTGGCCTGCTTGATGAGCGCGGCAACGGCCGCCGCCGCCGGCGCGGCCATGCTGGTGCCCGCTGCCCAGGCGTAGCTCGCCACGCTCGCCCCGCTGCCACGGGCCGTGCTCAGGACCATATCGAACACCCAGCACGGACGCGTCACGGGCCCCCCGGTGGAAGTCAGCTTCGTGCAAAGCGCGCTGCCGGGAAGCGTGAAGTCGCCGCCGGGAGCCGCCACATAGATGGCGGAGTTGCCGTAGTTGGTGTAGGACGACATACGGCGGAAGTTCGTCGCGCCCAGACCGAAGCCCTCCGGGCCGGTCGCCGAGATCGCGATGCCGCTGCCCGACTGGGCCGGTACGGCGATCAGGCTTCCCGTGTGGTCGAGGTCGTTGGCGCTGTTGCCCGCCGCGGAAACGACGAGCACACCGAACCGGTCGGCATAGTTCACGGCCTTGTTCAGCGCCGCGATCAGCGGGCCCGCGCCGGTGTTGCCGCCCCCGCGTGGGAACTCGGAACCGAGGCTCATGTTGATGATGTCGGCGCCGCCGCCGCCCTCGGCGAGGGACGTCGCGGCGTAGAGGATCCCCGAGATCACGGCGCCGAAAGAGCCGCTGCCCGCGTGGAGCACCTTGACGCCGACGATGGTAGCCTCCGGCGCGATCCCGACCGTTCCGATGGTGTTGTCGGCGGCGGCCACGATGCCGGCGACGTGCGTCCCGTGCCAGAACGTGCCCGTGTCTTGGTTGAAGGCGAAACCGGGGACGAAGGAGCGGGACGCCGCGACGTCGAGGTTGGGGGCGATGTCGACGTGGGCCGAGTGGATGCCGCCATCGAGGACCGCCACGCGGACGCCAAGGCCGGTATACCCGGCCGCCCAAGCCGCGGGCGCGTTGACCGCTTGCGGGGCCCACTGGACGTTGGTGTAGAACGTGTCGTCGTTGGGGTTGACGGCGGCGTCCACCAGCAGGACCTCGTTGACGGGCTGCTGCCACTGGACGACCTGATCTTCATCGATGCTGATGAAAGCGCCGCTCGCCCGAAGGCGGTCGGCGAAGTCCGGAGCGTCCGACGTGACCATGCCGAGACCGGCGCCGTCATGGCTGTACGTCACCGAGCCGCCGGCGTTCCGCACGGCGGCCTCCTGGTCCTGGCCCCAGCGGGCCGCGCTGAGCACGTATGTCTTTTCTCCTGCGAAGGCGGGCACGGCGATGGCGAGTGCGAGGGCCGCCACAGCCATGGCCCGAACAGTCGTTTTCAAGGGTCGACCTCCTTGGTTCTCTCCTCCCGGCGGTCGGCCGAGAGGATGGCGGATTAGTAACTACTCAGGTAGGCATCACCATGATGCCACCAACAGCGCAGTACTCTACTCCCCCTCTCCCCCACGCGCAAGACAAGCGAGAAGGATAATTGTTTTTGCTGGACCCGGACGTCAGGGATACGGAATCGGATGAACCATGACAGATGGCTAGATCGCTGCTTGACCGCGGAAGGATGAAAAATGGATTGCGCTGCAAAACCCCGCCTTCCAGATCGTGATTGGCGACTGAATGGAAGCAATCCCACCCTGAGGGTGAATGGCCTCATTTCCGAGGCCCGCAGGCCGGCCAGTTAATGGTGACTGGGGGCGGAACAATTGGCCCGCCTGTTTACGTCCAGATCGCTGTGGGCTCACAGCCGAGGAGCGGTCGGGACATGCCTGATGAGTGTGCATCGCAGGGCAAAGGCGGCCCAGCCAATCAAGGCGGTGGCCAGCAAGAAGATCGCCACAAGCGGTGTCGCCCGCCCCATTGGATCGGAGAGCAGCGCGATCCCAAGCCACTCCTCAAGACATACGGTGGTGAAGAAGATGGCCGCGACGAGAAGCAGGGGCGCGCAGGCCCAGCAACCGTAGCGAGCGACAGCCTGAAGCTTGGTCAGGTTCCCGAAGCTCACTCGCCCGACCAAGCGCTTCCATGTCCAGATCTGTAGTGCAACGGTCCCGACCAGCACCACGATGAGCATCCCGCCTGCGCCTCACTCTGCCTGCAGTCTCGACCGCAGCATCTCCCCTGGTCCCTAGAAATCGTCCAGCCCGTTACAGTTCGAGTCCTTGTTGTCTCCCGGCGACTCGAACGCCCCGGGGTGGACCGTGGCGTCGGCGTCATTGCAGTCGCTACCGCGCACGTCCCCCTGGTACCGGTTTGCATATTGGTCTCCATCGACGTCGTAGAGCTTGAGTGTGTTGCTGGTGCTGGTCGCGCCGCTATTGTCAGTGGCTGTTCCAACGATCGAGAAGATGCCCGACCCGGCGTAGATGTGGTAGTAGGAGAGGCCCGGGGTGATTGTCACCACACCGCCCTCACCGAAGTCGATCGTCGCGGACGTCACAGTTCCGTCGCTGTCTGACGCCGTGAGCATGACCACCACCTTCAGCGGGTTCTCAGTCCCGCCCTGCTGTGCCGTCAGTATGGCCGAAGGCGGCTGGTTGGGCGCGCTGACCCTCACCTGAGCCGTCTCGGTGTCGCTGGATCCCTTGTTGTCCTTGACCGTGAGGATCACGCTATACGTCCCGTTGGTCGCGTATTTGTGTGTCGTCGTCGCCCCCGAGCCCTTGGTCGAATTGTCCCCGTAATCCCAGGAATAGCTGGCGATCTGTCCATCAGGATCAGACGAGGACGTCCCGTTGAATGCGAAGGTCGTGTTCGTGTCTCCCTGGGTCGGTGAAACCGTGAAGCCGGCAACCGGCGGCTTGTTGGGACCCGTGACGTTGATGGTGGCCGCATCGGTCCCTGTGAGGTCGTCGTCGTCGGTCACGGTGAGAGTGGTGGTGTAGATGCCCTCCGCGACGTATGTGTGCTGGACGTTCGAGCCGCTGCCCTGTGTATTGTCCCCGAAGGTCCAGCTCCATTCAGTGACATCGCCATCATCGTCGTGACTGCTCGTGCCGTCGAACGACACCGCCAGGGGCACAGGTCCGGAGGACGGTGTCGATCGGATGATGGCCGTGGGCGGCTGCATTCCGGGGAGCGGCGCCTGCGTCTCGATGAGCTGGGCCGGCCCCACTGCGATCTCGCCACCATCCTTGTCGTCGACAAAAATATGGTAGCGGCTCGGCTCGAGCCCCTCGACATAGCAACGCTTGGTCGTCTCGTTCTTCTTCAGCTCGACAAGTTGGGTCTTCCCGTTTTGCTTCAGGTAGGCTTCCGTGCCCTTCAGCTCCACCACGACTTCCCCACGATCCTTCCCATTGACGTTGCGCCCAATCGTCTGCCACAGGGGGTTGTCCTCGAGAAAGAGGCGCGAGAGCTTGAAAACGGGGTCATCGGAGTTCTTGATATCGAGGATCGGCCGCTTGCCCGTCACGAATCTGCCGTGTCGCAATCCGAGCCGCACCTTGAAGCCGGAGACGAACGGCAAAATCGTCGCGTTCGACGCGCTGACCGGAATCATCCCGTCGTCCTTGGATGTGATGATGAGCAGCTTCGGGTATTTGGTCAGCAGATCAGGATCGTTCGCGATCTTTGTCGCCGTGTTCCTGATCTGCGTGTAATAACTGTCGAAATAGTTCGATCCCTTCGAAACGGCCGGTGTCAGGTTCTTGGACATGCCGGTGAAGGTGAGAATCGCGTCGATATCCTGTGCCTGGGAATCGACACCGTCGATCAGAGGACTGATCAGCACAACCCGATCCACCATCTGTTCACGGATCGCCTTGTCTTTGAGAACGGCTTCCAGGACAGACGTCGCGGCGATCGAGTGCGCCACGATTCCGATCTTCTCGCGTCCCGATTTCTGAAACGCCTCGCGAATCTCCGCTTTCACCGAGCTGGAATAGGCGGCGATCGAGGCTGATTTCAGATTCGGCTTTCCAACCAGGGCCGACGATCCCATTGCGGCGACCCACTTCTCCCACGCCACATCCGGATCAGGCTCGCCCAGCCCGCTCAGCAACAGCACCTTCTTCTGCAACGCAGATTCAACGGCCGGCCCGCCGCTCAGGAAGACCATCCCCAGCATCATCACAAACACCTTCTTCATCACGCTGCCTCCTGCAAGTCGCTGGCAACAATACTACATGCCGAAGCAACGCGGGGCAAATTGTTGAGCAGGAGCAAGGTGGAGCGTAGAGCGTGGAGCGTGGAGCGTGGAGCATGCAGGTAGTGGCGAAGCAGGGTCGTGCACGATGACGGATGCCTACAGGGATCAGGAACCCGAATCGTCTGGTCCGGCCTAGCCCCTAGCCCCTAGTCCCTGGTCCCTAGTCCCAAGTCCCTAGCCCCTGGATCGTCACGCGAATCGTTTGTTCGTCACGAAATCGGACATCAACGATGCGAGCTGGACGGGTCTGTCGGTCTTGACGGGAAACCCGATCTTGACCTCCTCCGCCTCCAAAACCACACTCATACGTGGCCTCGCCATCTCCCCCTGTTTCTCGCCGATCGTGATCGACAGATTTCGGATCTGGGGGTAGGTCATCTTCCGGTTCACCGAACCATTCGAGAAGACGAGGGATTTCTCGGTGACAAAGAAGGACCCGGCGACCTTGCTGTCCCGCAGTTCGAGCTCGGCCCGTTCCCCCCACCACAGCCGGGGCGCAACAGATCCCATGTAGACCGTGCCTTCCCCTCGCAGCAACGGGAAGCGGCGGGTGACCTTCTCCGGCACGCGGGTGATTCCCAGCTTGCGCAACCCCTCCTCGAACTCGCGATCCACGATCACCTGCCTGCCAGGCAGGGGATATCCACAGTGGAAGCACCCCGAGCTTTCGGCGGGATTGCGGCGCTGACATCGAGGGCATGATTGGAAGACGAGGAATCCGCAGAAGGCGCATCGCGCGCTGGGGCTGCCGACATGCTGGCAGGAGGGGCACTGAACCTGTTCCTGCTCGATCTGCTTCTCGGTCTTGTTGCCGAGCGATTGTCCGCACTGGGGGCAGCTCTCATCGGTCGCCTTCACCCGCTTGCCGCAGCCGGAGCACTGATACGTTCGGCGCTTGTGGCCCTTCGATTCCATGAAATTGAAATAGTGAAAAAGCTCGCCGCTCCTCGTCATGTCGTTCGTCGCTTGCGACACCTCACCGAAATCGATCTTCTGACTCCGCAAGCTATGACCGACAAGCAGTGAGAGGTCGGCGATCGAGCAGATCACGCGCGGGACCCCCTGGCTGAACCGGTGAATGCCTTCGATCGCCGTGGCTGTGAAGACCTCCCGATCGAGCTGCCCTGCTGCACGGACGCGGTACTTGATGAGGTCGCCGGTGTCACGCAGATCGAGGTTCTTGAGGAAGAACCGGACGGGTAGCCGCTGCCAGAATTCAGGCATCTTCTTGACCGCGCCTTCCAGCGGCTTCTGTCCAGAAAAGACGAAGGAGAGCAGGAAGGTATCGGAGACACAGAAGTTGAGGAGGATCCGGAGCTCCTGCAGGATGTCGGGTTTGTGGACCAGCATCTGGCCTTCATCGACGATGACCAGCGCTTTCGTGCCGGCGTGATGCAGCTCTTCGAGCTTCACCCTGAGAGCATTCAGGTTGTCGATCTTCTCTTTGCGGACGCGAGCGACCCCGAGCTGTCTGGCGATCTCCGCGATCATCTGATTGACGGTGAGGGTCGGGTGATCGATGAAGGCGATCTTGATGTTCCCTTCGTACTCCTCGGTCAACTCCTCTACAAGTCTGCGCAGGATCGATGTCTTCCCATCCCCGGCGTTTTCCGAGATCAGAAGTACTCCACCCTTGTTCGACACCACGCCATACTTGAGGCGCATCAGCGCCTCCTGGTGCTGAGCGCTGAGGAACAGCATGTCCGGGTCCGGGGAGAGCGAAAAGGGGTGCCGGGCAAACCCCCAGTAAGAGAGGTACTCTGGGACCATTATCCGTTCCAAAAAAGCAAGCCACGGCATACTACCACAAAACCTCCCCGCCGGGGCGAATCAGATTTGCCGACTCGCGTCGGCGCTATTTCTGCGCGGGCTGGCTTTGGGCCGCGGGCTGCGACTGCGCGGCGGGTTGCGATTGTGCCGCCGCCGGTTGGCTCTGCGGAGCCGGGGGCGGCGGCGGAGGTTGCATCACGTACGCCGTCAGAATTCCCTCGCCGCTCTCCGCATCGTACGTGGCGGCGTAGAGCACACGGTTGGCCAGCAGTGGAGTCGTCCGAGACTCGGCCCCCAAGTCAACGACCCCGCTCGGGATTGCGGCCCCCGTGATCGGGTCGACGGCGGTAAGCCGGTTGGAAAATGAAGCGACGACAATCATGTGATCGAAGACGAGCAGCTGGTCGTACATCCGGGCCGGGATGGGTGTCCGGAATACCCAGGCTCCGTTGTCCTTCAAGCAGTAGAGAAAATTATCGTACCCGGCGACAAAGACCCGCTCCCTGCCATCGATCATAGCTACCACGGGAGGTGCGACAACGTCCGCCTCGGTCCTGACTCGCCACTTCACCGTGCCCTTCTCCTTGTCCACTCCGTAGATGAAATTGTCGGTCGAGCCTGCGACGATGACCTCTCGGAGAACCGCAGGCCGGCTCCGCATCTCTCCTCCTCCCGCGCATGTCCAGACGGTGGTGCCGTCACCCGCGCGGAGGCAATGGATCTCGCCGGCGAGCGTCGCGACGTAGAGCCGGTCTCCCTCGATCGCCGGTGGGCTCACGATCTTGCCGCCCGGTGAGGCCTTCCAAACAAACCGATGCTCCTTGATCGAGTAACAGCGGAGCTGTGACTCGCCGGCTATGAAGTAGAGCGATTCACCGGCAAGCACTCCGGGCGTCGAGGGGGCACCGAACTTGAGCTGCTTGTAGACCACCTCACCGGTCGAGGCGCTCAGCTCAAAGTACTCGTCATCCCGGCTGAACAGGAGGATGCGATCCCCCGACAGGACGGGCTGAGTCGGGATCTCATGCATCGCCTTGAACATCCACCGCGCTTGGCCGGTCGATGGGTCAAGCGCGTAACCGTACCCCTTGGACGTCGTCACGTAGACGCGATCCGCGTCGGCCACAGGTGGACCGACGATCAGCCCGGGCCCGCGCCATTGCCACTTGAGGATCAGGGGAAAATCGATCGGGTAGGGGGACGGAAGCGGGGTCGAAGGCTGCTCGGGTTTGCTGAGAATCCCGCATCCGGCGAGCAGGACCAGTGGGAGTATGACGGCGTAGCGCATGCAAAAACCGGGACATACTATCCCCCGGCGCAGAGGGGAGTCAATCGCACTTGGAGCGGCTTCGACGCGCTAGGGCTCCGCGGGAGGAGCACTGTGGGGGCGCAGTGACTTGGCGATGAGCCCGAGTCCGGCTGCGAGGAGGCCGAGCATGATGAGCGTATTGAACAAACTTGTCGGCTGGAAATAGATGTGCATGTTCATCATCACGCCGGCGATGATGATTCCGAAGCCCAGGAGGGTGAGGACCCAACCGGAGGCCGACCGGCCGTTGAAAAACAGAATGCCGATCCCGACAAGCATCGGCAGGAGGCTCAGCCCGAAGGCGTTCATCCCGTAAAACCGCCAGTATCCCGTCGTGACCTCTACCTGATTCATGAAAAGGTAGGCCCCGATACCGGACATCATCAACCCGGCAAAAAACTCCAACACGCCACCGGGCGTGCCCCCGGCCCCTCGTTGCTGGTCATTGCTCATGCTCTCATCCTCCGGCGCTGCGCACGCGCTCCGACGATCAACGTGCAGCAGTGATTTTGATGACGATGATATTCACGGGCAGCGAGCCTGTCAAACCGGAGGCGCCTTGTCTTCCCCCCTCCCCTCCGCTAGAATTCGCGCGGTTCACACTTAGCGAGGAGAACATGCCTGAGCTCCGAAAAGATCCTGTGATCGGACGATGGGTCATCATCTCGAGCGAACGCGGGAAGCGCCCGACTGACTACAAGTCCGAGGCGGCGCCGCGCCGCAACGGTGGATTCTGCCCGTTCTGTCCGGGCCACGAGGACAAGACGCCCCCCGAGGTTCTCTCGTATCGCAAGGATGGGAGTGCGCCCAACACCGCCGGTTGGGACCTGCGGGTCGTTCCCAACAAGTTCCCGGCGCTGCAGATCGAAGGTGGCCTGAACCGTCAGGGTGAGGGGATCTTCGATAGGATGAACGGCATCGGCGCACACGAGGTGATTATCGAGACCCCCCTCCACGATGCCACGCTCGCGAGTCTCGGCGAAAAAGATGTGGAGAACGTGCTGTGGAGCTTCCACGACAGGGTGCTGGATTTGAAGAAGGATCGCCGATTCAAGTACATCCTCCTGTTCAAGAACCACGGTGAGGCGGCCGGCGCCTCGCTCGAGCACACTCACTCGCAGCTGATCGCCCTCCCGATCCTGCCCAAGCGTGTGCGCGAAGAGATCGACGGATGCAAGACCTACTTCAGCTTCAAGGAGCGATGTATCTACTGCGACATCATCAAACAGGAGACCGACGCGGGTGTGCGCGTCATCGCCGAGAATTGGGATTTCATCGCGATCTCGCCCTACGCTCCCCGGTTTCCGTTCGAAATGTGGGTTCTGCCCAAGAACCATGGAGCCTCGTTCGAGTCTGCCCAGAAGCACGAATACGAAAACCTCGCCAAGATCCTGAAGGATCTCCTCGTCCGCATGGACCGGGTTCTCGACTCGCCCCCTTACAATCTGATCGTGCAGACATCTCCTTTCCACGAGCTGGTGGCCGACTTCTACCACTGGCGGATCGAGATCATGCCGAAGCTCACCAAGGTTGCCGGCTTCGAGTGGGGCACCGGATTCTACATAAATCCGACGCTGCCGGAAGAGGCCGCAACGTTCATGCGCGAGGTGGTTCTCTAGGAACCCGCCGGATGGCGCGGATTCAGGGCAGCCTATTGTGCCCGGCATTGCATCCCTGTATACTCCGCGTTCGAACGAACGTTCGATGGATATGAAGACGAATTCGCCGAGGTCCTCTGGACGGCGCGCCGGGAGGGTGTCGATTCGGGCAGAGCTGTCTGCGCCCCGGCCGTCGGAAAAGCTGCGGGAGATCAAGCGCCACGCCGCCGACGTGTTCGCGGACCGGGGGTTCCACCGGGCCGGGATGCGAGATATTTCGAGTGCGACGGGGATGTCGCTGGCGGGCCTGTATTACTACTTCAGTAGTAAAGATGAGTTGCTCTACCTGATTTCCGAAAGCGCCTTTTCGACTCTACTGAGCAACCTGGAGGGCCCTTTCGCGACGACACAGCGGCCCGATGAGCGGCTGAGGATCTTCGTCTTCCAGCACCTGGACTATTTCCTTGCGAACAAGAACGAGATGAAGGTCATCTCGCACGAGGCTCAGTCGTTGACTCAGGAGTATGCCGATCAGGTGGCCGATAAGAAACAGCGCTATTTCAAAGTCCTTGCGACTCTGATAGCGAGTCTGCTGAGGGAGTCGGCTGGAGCGGAACCGGGCCGGCGGGTGGTCCGGGTGGTCACCTTGTCCCTCTTCGGGATGATGAACTGGATCTACAACTGGCACGACCCGGCCAAGGACGGCGACGCCCGCTACCTGGCCGATTGTATGACTGGCATCTTCCTGAACGGCCTCACGAGCCTGGCCGCCGCCCGAAAAGCAAACCATGATTGACTTTTGGAACTTTGAACTTTGAACTTTGAACTTTGAACTTTGAACTTTGAACTCATCATGCGATCGTGGAGGCACTCATGAAAGCCGCCGTCTACTATTCCGGCGAGAAGAACCTGAAAATCGAGGACTGGCCGCGCCCTGAGCCACGGGCCGGTGAGGTGCTCGTCAAGATCACCGCCTGCGGTGTCTGCCACACCGATCTCCATTACCTGGAGCACGGGGTGCCGACGTTTAAGAAGCCCCCACTTGTCCTCGGTCACGAAGGAGCGGGTGTGGTGACCGAGGTCGGGCAGGGCGTCGAGGGGATCAAGGTCGGGCAGCGTGTGCTGATTCCAGCCGTGATTTCGTGCGGGCGGTGCGAATACTGCCGGCGCGGCCGGGAGAACATCTGCGTTTCGATGGAGATGTTCGGCAATAATCGAGACGGCTGCTATGCGGAATACGTGACCGCGCCGGCGAAGGACGTTTTTGCAATGCCGGACGGCATCCCGCTGGAAGAGGGCTGCGTCATCGCTGACGCGCTGTCGACGCCTTACCATGCTGTGAGGAATCGCGGGCAGGTACAGGCCGGTGAAGTCGTGGTCGTGCTCGGGTGCGGCGGGGTCGGGATCAATGTGGTCCAGGTGGCCGCCGCCTCGGGCGCAATCGTCTTCGCCGTCGATGTGTCAGACCGAAAGCTCCAGTGGGCCAAGGATTTCGGCGCTGCCCATGTCTACAACACCTCGGGCCGCGAGGCGCTGAAGGAGCTCCGCAAGCTCACCGGCGGCGGCGGGCCCGACATCGTGTTCGAAGCGATCGGGAAGACTGCCACGATCCAGCTCGCCTACGATCTCGTCCGCCCCGGAGGACGTGTCTGCGTGATCGGCTATACGGCCGAGACGATGCCGTTCAGCCCAGCCAAGCTGATGTACCGCGAGGTCTCCATCTTCGGATCGCTCGGATGTCGTGGCGTCGATTACCCGCCGCTGATCCGGCTGGTGGAACGCGGGAAGCTGGACTGCAAGCGGCTCGTCACGCACCGGTTCCCGCTCGATCGGATCGCCGAAGCGTTTGAGCTGATGAAGGCGGGAGAGTCTTTGAGGAGTGTCGTGCTTCCATGAGAGAGGCAGCTGGCCCGAGAAGGAGGTTTTTATGACATATTTCGAACCCAAATCCCCCGGAGAATTCGGATTCAAGGACATCATCTATGAGAAGAAGGACGGTGTGGCGCGCGTCACGATCAACCGTCCCAAGTTTTACAACGCCTATTCCTCGCTGGCGCTCGAGGAGATGACGAAGGCCTTCACGGACGCGTCATGGGACGACTCGATTGCGGTCGTTGTGTTGACGGGCGCAGGGGACAAGGCCTTCTGCACCGGTGGCGACGTGAAGGAGTACGCGACCAGCTACACGCGCCGGCCGCACGACTACTGGAAATGGATGGGACTGTTCAATGGGGCACACGATGTGCTGCGCAACATCGGCAAGCCGACGATTGCCCGGTTGAATGGAATGGTGGTTGGAGGCGGCAACGAATTCAACATGGCCTGCGATCTGGCAGTGGCGGCCGAGCACGTCGTGATTCGGCAGGTGGGTCCGCGGGTGGGCTCGGTCCCGGCCGGGGGTGCCACCCAGTGGCTCCCGATCATGGTCGGCGATCGGCGCGCGCGTTGGATGCTCTACATGTGCGAAGAGCTCGATGCAACGACCGCGCTCGACTGGGGTCTCGTCAACTTCGTCGTTCCTCTGGACAAGCTGGATGAGAAGGTCAACGAGATCTGCGAAAAGCTGAAGGACAAGTTTCCCGAGTGCCTTCGCTATACCAAGCAGCAGACGAACTTCTGGAAGGATCTTTCCTGGCACACAACGATTGGTCACGCACGCGATTGGCTGTCGCTGCACTATCTCTCGGCCGAGGTGCACGAGGGGATGAACTCATTCGTCGAGAAGCGCCAACCGGACTATCGCGGGATGCGGCAGAAGGCCGCTGAAGGGAAGAGTAGCGAGTACGTCTGGGGGCCATACGCGAAGGTTTGCGGGAAATGCGGGGCGAAATACATTCCGGAGGACTTCAAGTTCTGCGGAGCGTGTGGGGAGGCGTTGGGGAGCAGTTAGCAATTAGCCCTTTGCCGTTAGCTATTAGCTTCGAGCGGTCGTCCCCGTCTGAATGCCGGTCGCCGGCCGCTGGGAGCGTCGGCGCCGGGATGGTGCTCATCACACCCATGACCCGGGGACAACCGCACGGAGCTAATGGCTGAACGCGAACGGCTACTCCTCCAACGTCGTCAGATCCTTCGGATCCTGACCGAGCGCCCGGGCGCGCAGGACCCGACGCATGATTTTTCCGCTGCGCGTCTTGGGGAGAGAGTCTACGATCTCGATGTGTTCGGGTTTGGCAATCGGGCCCATCTCATGGGCGACGTGATTGCGCAGCTCTTCAATCAGTCCGTCGTGGCGCTCGGCACCGGCCTTGAGGATGACGTAAGTATGGATCGCGTTTCCTTTAACCTCATGCGGCAGCCCGATAGCCGCGGCTTCGGCGACTGCGTGATGGCTGACGAGGGCGCTTTCGATCTCCGCTGTGCCCAGTCTGTAGCCTGAGACCTTGATGACATCGTCGACCCGTCCGATCACCCAATAGTAGCCGTCTTCGTCGCGCCGAGCGGAGTCGCCCGTCAGATACACGCCAGGGAATCTAGTCCAGTACTGCTGCACATAGCGGCTGGGATCCTTGTAGATAGTCCGGAGCATGGCGGGCCACGGCGTCTTGACGACAAGGAGGCCTTCCTCGTTGGGAGCGACCGGCTCACCGTCTTCATTGTAGATATCCATCTGGAGCCCCGGGAACGGACGGGTGCCCGATCCAGGTTTCAACGGAACGCAGGGCATAGGCGTGATCATGAACATGCCGGTCTCCGTCTGCCACCAGGTATCCATGATCGGGCATTTCCCCTTGCCGATGACCCGGTGGTACCACTTCCACGCCTCCGGGTTGATCGGCTCGCCGACCGTCCCGAGCAGTCTCAACGACGAGAGGTCGTGGCGGTTCGGCCATGTCTCACCGAAGCGCATCAGTCCGCGGATCGCGGTCGGGGCTGTGTAGAGGATGTTGATGCCGTATTTCTCGATCATCTGCCACCAGCGATTCGGAAACGGGTGAGTGGGGGCGCCCTCGTACATGAACGACGTGGCGCCGGCCAGCAGGGGCCCGTAGACGATATAGCTGTGGCCCGTCACCCAGCCGGGGTCGGCAGCGCACCAAAACCGGTCTTCATCGTGGAGGTCAAAGACGTACTTCAGGGTGGTGTAGACTCCGACCATGTAGCCGCCATGGGTATGCAGCACGGCCTTGGGCTTGCCGGTGGTGCCGGAGGTATAGAGGAGATAGAGGGGATCTTCCGCATCCATGACCTCGCATTGGCACGCATTCCCCGCGATCGGGAGGGCCATCAGGTCGTGGTACCACATGTCCCGTCCCGGTTCCATGTTCACATCGGCGCCAGTCCGCTTCACCACGAGCACGCTTTCGACCGACGCCGCCCGCTGAAGCGCTTCGTCGGCGATCTGCTTGAGCGGCACGATCTTGCCGCGCTGGTAGGAGCCGTCGGCGACGATGAGCACCTTCGAATGGCTGTCCTCGAGCCGCTCATGCAGGGCCTCGACCGTGAACCCGCCGTAGACCACCGAGTGGACGGCCCCGACTCGCGCGCAGGCCAGCATACCAATGGCAAGCTCCGGAATCCGACCCATGTACAACGTGACCCTGTCGCCTTTGCGCACCCCCAGGCTCCGCAGGACGTTCGCGAACCGGCATGTCTCGCGTCGCAAGGCATAGTACGAGTACGAACGGAACTCCCCGTTCTCGCCCTCCCACAGCAGTGCCAGCTTGTTGCGACGCGCCGTCCCGGCGTGACGGTCGAGGCAGTTGTAAGCGATATTGGTCTTCCCATCGACAAACCATTTAAAGAAGGGTTTGCTCGAATCGTCCAATACCTTCGTCCAGGGTGCGAACCAGTGGAGCTCGGACGCTTCCTTCGCCCAGAACCCCTCGAGGTCCGCGGCGGCGAACGCCGCCATCTCGTCCCAGTCCTTGACGTGCGCTCGTGCCAGCACCTCCTCCGAAGGATAGAAGATCTCACCTCTGAGCTTCTTGTCATTCATGTTGCTGTTCCCTCTCGTTCCTGATTGTCCGACGATGCCCTCGTCCGTGGCGTGAATATAGATCCCGGCGGAGATCAGGTCAAGGAACAGGGTCCTGGGCGGGCGGAGCGCGCCGGGTCGCGGATTTTGAATTACCCCCGGATAACTGCTACATTATCAAGATGATCCGCATTGAGGAGCTCGTAGAGAAGGTCGAAGCTTACAGCCCGAATGGGGACGCTGAGGTCTTGCGACGGGCGTATGTGTTCTCGGCGATCGAGCACAAAGGGCAGGTGCGGATGTCGGGTGAGCCGTATCTGGTGCACCCGATGGAGGTAGCCGGAATTCTCGCCGACCTGCGTCTCGATGCGGACACCATCGCTGCCGGGCTCCTTCACGACGTCGTCGAAGACACGCTGACGAGCGTCGACAAGGTGCGCGAGTACTTTGGCGAGACCGTGGCTCACCTGGTCGAAGGGGTGACGAAGCTGAGCAAGATCCCCTTCTCGTCGCAGGAGGAGAAGCAGTCAGAGAATTTCCGGAAGATGCTTCTGGCGATGGTCGACGACATCCGGGTGATTCTCATCAAGCTCGCCGACCGTCTCCACAACATGCGGACGCTCGAATTCCTGCCTGAGGAGAAGCGCAAACGGATCGCCACCGAGACCGTCGATATCTATGCGCCGATTGCCAACCGGCTCGGGATGGGGAAAATCCGCAATGAGCTCGAGGATTTGGCATTCCGCCATCTCGATCCGGCCGCCTACTTCCAGCTGCTGCACATTGTCGAGCAGCGGCGCAAGGGCGCCGACGACTTCATCGGTGAGATCATGGGTCGCATCTCCGACGTCCTCAAGGAAAACAATATCCCGGCGACGATTGCGAGCCGCATCAAACGCAACTACTCGATCTATCTCAAGATGAAGAAGCAGAAGATCTCGATCGAGCAGGTCTACGACTTCATTGCGCTCCGGATCATCACCGATTCGGTCAAGAACTGTTACGCGGCTCTCGGGTTCATGCACCAGATCGGCCGGCCTGTCCCGGGGCGTATCAAAGACTTCATCGCGATTCCGAAGCCGAATCTCTACCAGTCACTGCACACATCGATCGTCACCGAGAAGGGGCAGACCTGTGAGATCCAGATCCGCACTCAGGAGATGCATCGTGTGGCCGAGGAAGGGATTGCGGCGCACTGGAAGTACAAGGAAGGCAAGGCGGCGAAG